>DATLVM010000409.1:0-6074 GCA_035577445.1 Pyrinomonadaceae bacterium | reverse complement strand
CTTTGGCCGTGCGCGGTGAAATAACGGTAGGTCAATTCACGGAATTCAACATGTACTTGTTCCGCTTGATTTGGCCTCTGATCGCGATCGGTTATGTCGTGAATCTCTATCAGCGTGGCTCCGCCAGCTGGAAACGCATGCAAGCAATCGCAACTATCAAGCCGGCGATTGCCGACGCCCGGAAGGTCAAACCGCAGCCACCAATTCAGGGGCGTATCGAGTTTCGCAACCTGACATTTCGCTATCATGCCGATAGCGAACCGGTGCTGTCTGGCATCAACCTGACAATCGCGGCCGGTCAAACCGTCGCCTTCGTGGGCCGCACCGGCAGCGGCAAATCGACTCTGGTGAATTTAATTCCGCGGATTCTCGAAGCGCCACCGGAAGAAGTTCTGATTGACGACGTCGCAGTAGCGGATTATCCGCTTCAACAGTTGCGATCGGCGATCGGCTACGTGCCGCAGGAGACTTTTCTCTTCAGCAACTCGCTGGCAAAGAACATCGCCTTTGGTGTCGATAATGCTGAACGTAATCAGGTTGAGCGCGCCGCAGAGATTGCCGGCCTCGATACAGATGTCCAGGAGTTTCCGGAAGGCTTCGACACGCTGGTCGGTGAACGGGGCATCACTTTGTCAGGCGGCCAGAAGCAGCGCACCGCCATCGCCCGCGCGGTTTTGCGCGAGCCGAAGATCTTGATTCTTGATGACGCCCTGTCGTCAGTCGATACCTACACAGAGGAACGAATACTGTCGCAGTTGCGCGGCGTGATGCGCCAACGCACCAGCATCATCGTGTCGCATCGCATCTCGACCGTGCGTCAGGCGGATTTGATCTGCGTGCTCGATGAAGGGCAAATAATCGAACGCGGCACGCATGATGAGTTGCTCGCGCTGGGTGGTGAATACGCTGATCTGCACGAGCGGCAATTGCTGGAAGAAGAGTTGGCGGAGGCCTGAGTTTTGTCGACCGCAGTCAAACAGTTTCACGAAGAAGAGCAGATCGGCAAAACGTACGACTGGCAAGTCGCGCGGCGTCTGCTTCGTTACTTGAAGCCATATGTGAAGCAGCTGATCCCGGCGTTGGTGCTGACGCTGGTACTGAATCTGCTCGGCATCCTGCAACCAAAGTTCACGCAGTACACGATCGACTGGTTCATCATTCCGAAGAAGACCGATTACCTGACGCTGTTCGTGATGATTTATCTAAGCACGCAGTTCCTGCGACTGGTCTTCTCGTATTTCCAGTCGGTGCTACTGAATAGCGTCGGCCAGTATGTGATGTTCGATTTGCGGCGCGAGATTTACGACAAGCTCCAGCATCAAGAGGTTTCTTACTACGATCGCAATCCGGTGGGCCGCATCATGACGCGATTGACGGCGGACGTCGATGCGCTGAACGAGCTGTTCACTTCCGGCGTCACCGATCTGCTGGGCGATCTGGTGATGATCGTCGCCATCGTCGCAGTGATGATTTACATGGACTGGCGCTTGACGTTGATTACGCTGTTGACCGTGCCCATGCTGTTCGCGGCCACGACCTGGTTTCGCAAAGGCGCGCGCCGCGGCTATGACCTCGTGAGAATAAAGATCGCGCGCATCTATTCGTTTCTTCAGGAACACTTCTCAGGCGCGCAGACGGTGCAGCTCTTCAGTGCTGAGACGAAATCGCTGGCCCGCTTCGCCAAAATCAACGACGAGCATCGCCAGGCTAACATCGAGACGATTTATTACTATGCTGTTTTCTTTCCGCTGGTTGATTTCATCGGCGCCGTGGGTATCGCGCTGATCATTTGGTACGGCGGTTATCGCGTGATGCAGAACGCGCTGTCTCTCGGGGGCCTGGTCGCATTCATTCAATACTCCGGTTTTTTGTTCCAACCAATTCGCGACATCTCAGACAAATACAACGTCCTGCAAGGCGCGGTCGTCGCTTCGCATCGCATTTTCAAGGCGCTCGATCTGCCGATTCTCATCACCTCGCGGCAGACTCCGCTGAAGAAAGGCCGAGCTGAAGGACGCATCGAATTCGAAAATGTCTGGTTTGCCTATAACGATGAAGAATGGGTTCTGAAGGACGTTTCGTTCGCCGTGCAACCGGGCCAATCGGTTGCGTTGGTTGGTCACACAGGTTCGGGTAAGACGACGATCACGAATCTGTTGATGCGTTTCTATGATGTGCAGAAGGGCCGCATTCTGCTGGATGGTGTCGACGTGCGCGATTGGGATTTGCAGTCGTTACGCGAAAATTTCGCCGTTGTCTTGCAGGACATCTTTCTTTTCACTGGTACGGTAGCAAGCAACATTCGGCTCGGGCGTGAAGATATTTCGGACGAACGCGTAGAGTGGGCAGCGACTGAAGTGCGCGCGGATAATTTCATTCAGCGCCTGCCGCAGCGTTATCAATCCGAGGTGCGCGAGCGCGGCGCAGGATTGTCCGTCGGCCAAAAGCAACTGATCTCCTTCGCGCGCGCCCTGGCTTTCGATCCGGCGCTGTTAATTCTCGATGAAGCAACGAGTTCGATCGACACGGAAACTGAGCAGCTGATTCAGGAAGCGATCGCGCGCGTCATGCAGAATCGAACTTCAGTAATCGTCGCGCACCGGCTCTCGACGATTCAGAGGGCCGACACCATCATCGTGCTGCATCACGGTGAGATTCGCGAGCAGGGCTCGCATCAGGATCTGCTGGCGCTGCAAGGTCTGTATTGGAGACTATACAAGTTGCAATACTCTGACCCGACGTGGCTCGCTGAAACGAAGGAAGAGGAACCGGAGCAGATTACGTATCGACCGCGGGCCCCCGGCTTTTCGTTCGGGGAAGGTATGGGTTAACGGTCAGAACCGCCTGCGGTAGCGGGCGGTTGATCTTTTGAGCTGACGCGTACTCTCAATTGGTTCAACCATCCGCTACCGCAGATGGTTCTGACTCAATGGCTGACCAACCCATAATCGAAGCTCATCACGCTGCGACTGATCTCGCTGCCCACGATTTCGACAGCTCTCTTTGGAACAGGGCTGAGACGGTGCCCATCAACCGTTACTGGTCAGGTGAACCTGCGCCTTCATCACGTCACGCGGAAGCCAGAATTCTCTGGTCAGATACAGCTCTGCACTTACGCTTCGTTGGTCACCAGGCGGAGCCGTTAATTGTCGCCGACCAGTTTCAGACCGAGGCGAAGACAATGGGACTCTGGGATCGCGATGTCTGCGAGATCTTCATCGCGCCCGACCGAGCAGTCGTCGAAAATTATTTTGAATTTGAAGCGGCGCCCACAGGCGAATGGCTGGATGTCGCGATTCAATGGACCCCTGAGAAGCGCGACTCAGATTGGAACTTCAACTCGCACATGACCAGCGCTGCACGCGTCGAACAGGATCGAATCATCATCGGCATGCGCATTCCATGGGGCGAACGAATTCATCAACCACAGAAGGGCGAGCGTTGGCGCGTGAACCTTTTTCGTTGCGTCGGCAAAGATCCGAATCGCGGTTACCTTGCCTGGCAACCGACTAAGCTGCCGAAGCCGGGCTTTCACTTGCCGCAGGTCTTCGGATGGTTGATGTTCGCTTAGAGCTCTCGAGGCCTTCGTGAACGAAGCTCAGATACCTGGCTTGATCCGGCTCGCTGATTTTCATAATGCGAACGCCGATTAGATACGCACAGCCCAACTCCGTCTCTTCCAAGCGCTCGTACCGCCGCGGCATCACGATCATCGAGATGGGATCGCCGCTGCCGATTTGCAGTTCGACGGTCAACTCACCTTCCGCCGCCAGATGATGTCCATCCAAATGAGCTTGCGGAACCAGCAGCGCCATACCTTTCACACTGACATCCCGCGTATGGCCTTGCAGAGTCTTCGCGCGACGGTTTGAGCCGTTGCCGTTAACTTCGCGTTTTATGCCAACACTGAAAACCAGACGCACGCGCAATCGCGGCGACTGTCGCCGATCTTTGAAATAGACTCGGACGCGAGACACGACTGACCGAACCAGTTCCGTCATGGATGACCTCTTTCGCGCTTGAGTGAGAAAGTTGTTTGGAAGGGCAAAGGACGCACGGCGCGCCCAGCAAGCATTCTATCGATTCGGAGTATGAGTCGGCAAGATTATTTTGTTGGCAGCGGTTTCCCGCCATTATCGGCCTGTTTAATGGCCCCGGTCTGATCCATCCAGTAGGAAAGTTTGCCGGTGTGGCCGTAGCGGGTGGGCTCGGCGGACGCGATATAGCTTTTCTTATCTCCCGAAACCGTGATGCGCACGTTGTAGCCACTGGCGCGCGGATCTGCGGCTTCTTTGGCGACTAGCGTCGCGCCGATCAAGGCTTGCAAGTCACCGACTTCGCCGTGCTGCTGAACATAGAGGACTTGAACGGCCACAAGCCGCTTGAACAAATCTTCGATGTCGCTCTGATGTTCTTCGATTAGCGCGTCGAGGAAAAAGCGGCGCCCGGCTTTTTTCACTGCGGCCTGATTAACTTCGTCGCCGATGATCCAGAGCGGGCCTGACTTCAGGAGGTTGACCGGCTCGGAAGTTACTTGAGGAGTAGCTTCGCTGACCGGCACTTTCACAAAAACAGTCGCAATGTTTCCCCGAATCTGTTCGCCAGTGATCTCAACCTGATCAGGAATCGCGGCGGCCTTCATTTCGAAATCGGGCAGGAGGTCTTCCATCTCTTGCGCATTCAGATCGTCTACGGCGGGTTTGTAGATTGTCAGCGCCCATGCCTCTTTGAAGCGATGTTCACGCATCGCTTTGTAAAAATCGCGGACGACATCGGATGGTGACTTCTCTGTCTGAGCGCCGGCGCTACTCGATAAAAGAAAAACGGCCAGCGTTACCAGAACGAAATTCCGTCGGTGAAGTAGTGGTGAATGGTGCATCGGCAATTATTCTGTCTCCCTTAAAATACGAAGCGCGCTTAACTTGATAACATAAGCGCGCCTCGCAAAGCCATTACTCAGATTCTAAACTGAGCCAAAAGGTTCGACTTAACTTGTATTGGTTTTCGTTTTGAGGATTACCTCACGTCCAACCAGGTAGAGCAACAACATCAAGATTAAGAAGGGAATCGTTGACAGCAAATCGCCGTTATGTTCGCCAAACAGCGGGTTGTGTGCCGTCGACCAGTTTTCGATGGCCCGGTTAAAGTTGGCGAGACCCTGCTTCGGCACGCCTTGCAGAATCGCGATTACGATCGCCGCCAGTGCTCCGCCGGCAATGTAGCCCGAAGCCATTAGCACGCCAGGGCTCTTGTCGGTTTCCGCCACGATTTGATCTTCGGACAGCTTCTTGTGCTTCAACTTTTTGCGCAAGTACTTATCGACCAGCCACCGGATCATGCCGCCGATGAAGATCGGACTCGACGATGAGAGCGGCAGGTAAACGCCAACCGCAAAGGCGAGCGAAGGAATGCCGCTCATCTCGAGCACGATGGCAATCATCACGCCGAGCAGCACCAGCCCCCACGGCAACTGACGATTCAAAATTCCTTTGATGATGTAGGACATCAAAGTGGCCTTCGGCGCGTCATACTTCGTCACCTGCGAGCCGTCGGGCCGCGTCTTGTGAATGCCGTTAATGCCCGGGTCGGCGAGATAAACCGGCACGCCTTGATCGTTTACGAGATAACGGCCGGCTGGCCCACCGGTCGTGTCGGTCTTGTGATAGGGCCGATATAAACCCGTATCGGAGTTCGCTTGCGGGCCTTTCAACTTTTCCGGCTGACCCGCTTGCGCGGGATCGATGTGAAGCGCCGCCGGAAAATTCTCTTCAACTTTATAGACGACTTTGTTCGAGCCATCGACGAGATACTCACCGGGATCGAGTCCGGCAACCGATGGCGCGGCTGGATCATTTTTCAGTATCCGATAATTGCCCGGCGCTGAAGGCTTGATTTGATCCGTGAACGCCGGCAGCGCGGCCGCCTTCGCAGGATCAACCGCGACGCTCTGGGTGGCTGGTTCGAAACTCAAACGCGGCACGTAAACCGTGGCTGAGTCGTTCAGCACCAGCAGGATCGGACCCAGGATCAAAGCTGACGCAAACGCGCCGACGAGGATGGCGATCTGCTGAAGC
>DATLVM010000408.1:0-4105 GCA_035577445.1 Pyrinomonadaceae bacterium | reverse complement strand
CGAAATGTAGGAAATCTGCAATCTCTCTTCGGGCAGCGCGCAAATTGCTGCCCGAAACTTTTTCCACTAACTTGCGCGCAATCGTAACTACAGCTAACGGCGATGTCCGCGTCATGAAGGTCGAACAGCGACCCGATCCTGTTCCGTCAAATGGACAGGTCCTGGTTCGCGTCAAAGCCGCCGGATTGAATTTCGCCGACATCCTTGCGCGCCAAGGTCTCTATCCCGACGGTCCGCGCAAACCCTGTATCATGGGTTACGAAGTGTCGGGCGTGATCGAAGCCGTTGGTGGTGAAGTTGATCGTAGCTTGCTCGGAAAGCCAGTAATCGCGATGACTCGCTTCAACGGCCAGGCCGAGTTAGTCACCGTTTCAGCGCAACAAGTCTTTCCGAAACCGGAACAACTTACGTTTGAACAAGCCGCCGCGATCCCGGTGAACTATCTGACCGCTTGGGCGCTGTTGGTTGTGATGGGCGGTTTGCAGAAAGACGAAGCGGTGCTGATTCACAACGCGGGCGGGGGCGTGGGACTCGCGGCGCTCGACATCGCCAAGCACATCGGCGCCAGAACATTCGGCACAGCGAGCGCGTCAAAGCATGAATTTCTCAAACAACGCGGCCTGGATCATGCGATCGATTACCGCAATCAGGATTGGCTTCCGGTATTGCTCGATCTCACCGATGGACGTGGTGTTGAATTGATCATCGATCCGCTTGGCGGTCCGAGCTGGAAGAAAAGTTATCGCGCTCTACGAACCACCGGACGCATGGGAGTGTTCGGGATGTCGGTTGCTTCTGCCTCGGGAATCCTGGGCAAGATCCGAGCTTTGAAAGCCATCGCGCAGATGCCCCGTTACAATCCAATCGGGCTGATGAATCGCAATAAAGGCATCTTCGGCCTGAATCTCGGTCACATGTGGAACGAAGGCGAAAAGGTCCGCGCCTGGACACTGGAAATAATGCGCGGCGTTGCCGAAGGCTGGATTCAACCTCATGTCGATCGCGTATTTCCTTTCGAGCAAATCGCCGATGCCCACCGTCACATGGAACAGCGAAAGAATATCGGCAAAGTTATTCTCGCGCCGTAGCCCACATCGCTTTGCAACACAAAGCACTTGACACGACGGAGCACGATACCTTAAAGTGCCTCATCATGCAGCCTCAGCCGCACAGAGTCGAACCGCCCGCGTTGCACGATCGCGCCATCGATAACCTGCGGTACATCCGCGAGACGATGGAGCGGGCGTCCGCTTTCACAGCCGTGCCGGGTTGGGGTCAAGTCACGGTCGGCGTCACCGCCCTGGCGGCAACTTACTTAGCCGCACGGCAACCGACGACCCGCGGATGGCTCGGCGTCTGGTTGGCGGAAGCGATTATTTCTCTATTGATCGCCGGCTGGTTAATGGATCGCAAAGCTCGCAAGCTGGCGGTGCCGCTTTTTTCCGGACCGGGCCGCAAAGCTCTCTTTAGTCTATCGCCGCCGATGGTGGTCGGCGCTCTGCTTACGGTGGTGCTCTACCGCGCGGGGCTGACCAGCTTGTTGCCCAGCATGTGGCTGCTGCTCTACGGAACCGGCGTGGTAACGGGCGGAATGTTTTCCGTCAGCATCGTCCCGGTAATGGGGATCTGCTTCATGTTGCTGGGCGCCGCCGGATTGTTCATTCCGGCAGCGTTTGGCAATTGGCTGATGGCGGCCGGCTTCGGCGGGCTGCATATTATTTTTGGTTCGATTATCGCGAGGAAATACGGTGGCTAAACAATCAGCGCTCAAGCGCGTACCGCCCAAAGAACAGACACAAAAGCAGAAGCTCAACGCCGTGCACGGCGGCGCGCCGCACAGCGCGCGTGAAATTGATCGAATGATTCACGAGCGTTTGCGGCTGGGAATCATCAGCGCGCTCGCGGCGCATCAATCGATGACTTTCAATGAGTTGAAGACCGCGGTAAAGACGAGCGACGGCAACCTGAGCGTGCACGCGCGCAAGCTGGAAGACGCCGGTTACATTCGCTGCTCAAAGTCGTTCGAAGGTCGCACGCCGAAGACTGAGTACAGCCTAACCGCGACCGGACGCAAAGCCCTGGAACGATATCTCGATCATATGGAAGCGTTGATTGGCCGCATGCGTAATCCAGCCTAAAAATTTTTTGCATGGGTGCTTTGCTCGGCAAAGTGCTTTGCTAGTACCAATTCAGGATGAGGAATGAATAATCGGCGTTCAATCAAACGAGTCAAGCTGATCCTTCCGGCCTTAACCGAAGCGACCAGCCCTTATTGGCGGCCAATCAAATATTCTCTGTTCCCTCCGCTTGGGTTGGCCACGTTGGCGGCTTATCTCGATCCTAATCTCGAAATCTCTCTTCAGGATGAACACGTTGAGAAGCTCAACCTCCAAGACGATCCTGACCTCGTAATCATTCAGGTTTACATCACGAACGCGTATCGCGCCTATGCCATCGCCGATCACTATCGCGCGCGCGGCGCGTATGTGGTGTTGGGCGGCTTGCACGTAACGTCACTTCCCGAAGAGGCTGCGCCGCATGCTGACACGATTTTTCTCGGCCCGGGAGAGGACACGTTTCCTCGGTTCCTGAAGGATCTCGCCGCGGGAAATCCTCGACGGCAATACCAATCATCAGTACGCACGCTCGCAGGCATCCCGCCGATTCGGCGCGACTTGATTCAACGTCATCGCTACCTGGTGCCCAACTCGATTGTGGTTTCGCGCGGCTGTCCGCATCACTGCACGTTCTGTTACAAAGACGCTTTCTTCACCGGCGGGCGCGGCTACTACACGCAGATGGTTGACGACGCGCTGGCGGAGATTTCCCGTCTGCCCGGACGACATCTCTATTTCCTGGATGATCATCTCCTGGGCAATGTCCGTTTTGCTCGTGAACTGTTTCGCGGAATGCGCGGCATGAACCGAGTATTTCAAGGCGCTGCCACCGTCGATTCGATTCTGCGCGATGATTTGATTGAAGAAGCGGCGGCGGCCGGACTCCGAAGCCTCTTCGTCGGCTTCGAGACTTTGTCGAGCGACGGGTTAAAGAACGCGCACAAGCGACAGAACCTCGGCCGTGACTACCAGGAAGTGACGCGACGGCTCGACAGTCTCGGCATCATGATCAATGGCAGCTTTGTCTTTGGTCTTGATGGAGAAGACCCCGACGTGTTCGCGCGCACAGTCGACTGGGCCGTCGCATCAGGAATCACGACCGCTACATTTCACATCCTCACCCCATATCCAGGCACAGCGCTGTACGCGGACATGCAAAAACAAAATCGCATGGTCACCGACAATTGGGATCTCTACGACACGCGGCACGTCGTCTATCGACCCGTCGGTCTGCAACCGGATGAGTTGAAGCGCGGCTACGACTGGGCCTATGAAGCGTTCTATCGCTGGAGTTCGATCTTCAAAGCCTCATCGGCTCACTCCACCGCGAAGCATTCGCTCAAACATTTTTTCTACAGCACAGGTTGGAAGAAGTTCGAGCGCGCGTGGGACTTTGTGATTCGCGTGAAGCAGCTTTCGCAGATGCGGCCCATTCTCGAAGCTGTCCTCGCGCCTGTGAATCAAAGTCGCTCGAAACTCGCATCCGACGACGTTACCGGGTCTCGACACCCTCTGGAACTGTGGAAACCCTCATGGCCGAATACCAAAACTGAATCGACAATAGCCACAACTTAAGCCATGTTCAATCCAATTAATTATTATCCGACCACCACTCCGACTGTTTGCGGGAGTACATCCATGATCAAACGAATTGCTGCTATCACTTTCATATTTTTGTGCACGGCGGTCGCGTGGGCCATTCTTGGCGCAACGATCTTCGAGCGCACTTACGATTCGGGTAGCTCATCCGACGGTCGTGTCGCGTCGACGTGGGGTGCGCCCCAGAATCAGTTGCCGCCCTCGGCCGCATTCGAAGACGTGGTCCAAACAAAAGAGGAAAAGACCGAGAACGGCAAGAAAACAGAAACGGTCATTCAGCAGAAGGTAGTCAAGCCGCTGCGGCTCGAAAGCAGTCACATCAACGTCGATCTAAATCTCGAGCATCGCCAAAAAGGGTTGCTGTGGTACAGCACCTACAAGGTAGCTTT
>DATLVM010000407.1:0-21022 GCA_035577445.1 Pyrinomonadaceae bacterium | reverse complement strand
TGTTGGCGCGCATGAAAGTCGACTCCGATATATACTGTCATTGGCGTCTCCTTCTGCTAACGCAGATTGTTTATCCAACCGTCAGTCTAACAACTTACGGCAGGAGACGCCTGCTTCATACCATCAAGCGGTAGCGACCGGGCCATGTGAATCAGAGGGTCTAATTGATCCCGTCGCTACCGCTCCGGGTTCTGACACCGAGGCATAACACACCAAGATGGCTGACGAGGCAACCAGAGATCGAGTTCGTGCGCTGGTGCGCGATGTTCTGAGTAAGACCATCCCGGACGCTGCGCCGGAAGCCACCCCTTCGTCGCCGGTGCTCGCCGGCAGCAGCTCAATCGCAAAGTCTCCATCACAAAGTTCCGCCGCCGTAACTCGCGATGAATCAGCGAAACTGGTCATCACAGAGGACGACGTGCGCGGCCTCGAACGTGGCGCGGTTCTGCGCATCGCTGAGAACGCGCGACTGACGCCGCTCGCCGCCGATATCATCAACGAACGCGGCATCGAGATCTCGCGCTGCGTATCACGCACCGGTCTAAAAGAGGTCAGAACGGTTGCCGTGGGAGCCGACCATGGCGGGTTTCCGATGAAGGAAGAATTGAAAGCGTTCCTGGCTCAACTCGGTCATCGCGTTCACGACTTTGGAACTAATTCAGAAAGCGCTGTCGATTACCCTGATTTCGCGCACGCGGTTGCGCGCGCCGTGGCCGATGGAACTGCTGATGTTGGAATCGTAATCGATGGAGCGGGCGTCGGCTCGGCGATGACTGCGAACAAGGTTCCCGGCGTCCGCGCCGCGGCGTGCTACTCAGTCGAGATCGCGCGCAACTCGCGCGAGCACAACGGCGCGAACGTCCTGACGCTGGGCAGCAAAACAATCTCAAGCGACCAAATGCGCGAGATTGTCCGCGCGTGGCTCTCGACCGATCTCACCGAAGATCGGCACCGCAAGCGCGTCGGCAAGATCGACGCCATCGAGCGGCAGTACCAGCGGTGAAAGAGCGGCCAAGAGGTTCTCATAAATAGGGCAGGCGAAAGTGTTTCAATGAGTCCTCTTTCCTCGGTTTTAACTTTAGGAGTAAAATTAGCACAGCAACATTGAAAGGTTGGCCGTTGATGGCGGAAAAAGCGCGGAAGCGGAAGCCAAAGCCTCGGAAAAGGCTTTCGGCGAAAAAACCGCCATACACCGTTTTCATAAGTCACTCATCAAAGGATATCTGGATTGCTGAACGAATGCTGGATTTGATCGAGCGGTCAGGCGCCGATTGCAGAATAGACAAGCGAGATTTTGAAGGAGGTGGAGACATTTCACAGCAGATAAAGAACGCCGTCAGGGATAGTCAGGAGGCCGTAATTCTATTTACACCTAACAGCAAAGACGCCCATTGGGTCAGTTTTGAAATGGGAGTGGCTTCGCAAGCCGAAATTCACGTTACCCCCATACTCTACAACGTTGAATACAAAGATCTAGAACTCCTTTCCGGCAAGATCGCGCTGGACCTGAATACAGCGTTCAATTCCAAGTATATTGAAGACCTCAAAAAGAGAATTGGGACATGGAAGCAGAGTAAAAATTAACAAGGACGTGTATATGGCATACAAGATTTTCATTGACCTGATGCATCAAGACGAGAAGCTGGGCAAGGAACTGTCTAAGAAGCTTGAAAGAGCTGGAGCTGAAGTACTTCCCTTAGAGAATAGCGACGACAAGGATTTCAAGATCAAACTAAAGAGCGGATTGCGGCAGGCTGACGAGGTAATTCTATTTTTGACACCAAACTCATTAGATAGCCAAAAGCTATTCTATGATATGGGTGTTGCCGCCGCATTGAAAAAGCCGGTCACTACTGTTTTGCACGGAGTTGAAACGAAGGATTTACCTCGCTTAGTAAACGAGACGATTTATATCAAGTATTCAGAGATTGGCCAATACCTTTCAAAACTACGAGAGAAGGCCTCTGCGCCGGAAGGTGAATCAGAGAAAATCAAGGTCGATCGCATGAAGAAGGCTTTACGGTCTGAGAAATTTACCTGGAGAAGCATCAAGACTTTGGCCGACGTTGGAGGAGTGTTGGAGAGCGAAGCATTGAATATCCTGCGAAACGATCCTGATGTGGTGTTAGGCAGTGGAAAGTCGGGCGCTAGACTCGCCAAGCTCAAAGATAGATAAGTTTTCCACGGACGACATGACGTCCGTTACACCATCTCGTAAACATCCGTAAGATCGTGCCCTTTTCATCCAACGGCGATTTCGAACAACTGGTCGAGCAGATCACTGACGTGATCTACGCGCGCCTTAACGGGCACGCGGACGATCAGGCGAAGATGTGCGGCTGCACGTCTGAATGCTTTCATCGCTGTCCCGAGCGGATGCATCGCGTCGTCGATGCCGGCGCCGCGCGCATCGGACTTGTGCTCGGGCAAACCGCTTCAGCGCGCGACTGGGCGAGTCTAATCGATCACACGTTACTGAAACCTGACGCGACGCAAACTGAAATCAAACATCTTTGTGAAGAGGCCGCGCAATATCGCTTCGCTTCGGTCTGCGTGAACCCAACGTGGGTGCGCGTGTGCGCTTGCCACTTGCAAGGCTCGGGCGTTCCCGTCTGCACCGTGATTGGATTCCCGCTCGGAGCGACCCTGTCGGATGTGAAAGCCTATGAAGCGCGCCGCGCGATCATGGATGGCGCGCGCGAAGTCGACATGGTCATCAACGTCGGCGCCTTGAAGAGCGGCGATGATTGCTTAGTCGAGCACGACATTCACTCGGTCGTCGAAGTTGCTCATGAGTACGACGTCACCTGCAAGGTCATCATCGAAACTGCTCTGCTGACCGATGACGAGAAAGTGCGCGCCTGCCAGGCAGCGAAGAGTGCCGGAGCTGACTTCGTAAAAACTTCAACGGGATTTTCCAAAGGCGGCGCGACTGTTGCTGATATCGCTTTGATGCGGCGCGTGGTTGGATCGGAACTTGGCGTAAAAGCGTCGGGCGGCGTGAAGAGCATGGCCGACGCGCGCGCGATGGTCGAAGCTGGGGCAACGCGCATCGGCGCGAGTGTCGGAGTCAAGATTGCGCAGGAAGCAGCCGGAGTCAAAAGCAACGGCCGCGGCGCGATGGCGTACTGAAATTGCAAATTAGAAATTGAAAAATGAAAGTCGCAAATTAACTCGTCTCCCGCGCGTTAGCGATCAAAACTTTTCCTGCCATTCTCCTCGGCCATCTCAAATCTACAATTTTCATTTTTCAATTTTCATTGCTCTTCTTCTGGTGCTCGCTGCATCCGGTCTCGTCGCTGACGCGCAAAATCCCAAGCCGACTCCCCCGCCGCTCCCGCCTCAAGACGTCGACGTAATTAAAACGGAAACCGATCTCACGAATCTCCTCTTCACCGCCACCGACAAGAACAATCGCTACGTCACGACGCTCCAGCAAAACGACATCCGCGTGCTGGAAGACGGCGTACCGCAAACGCTCTTCACCTTTCAGCGTGAAACAGATCGACCTCTGTCGATTGCGTTTCTGATCGACGTGAGCATTTCTGAAGAGCGCACGCTGCCGGATGAAAAGGCCGCCGCGCGAACCTTCATCGAAAATGTAATTCGATCCGAAAGGGATCAGGCCGCGATCATTCCTTTCGAGGGTTACGCGCATCTCGAACAGCCTTTGACGCGCGACATGATTAGAATCTATCGAGCGCTTGAACGCGTTGAAGTCGCTTTCCCGGCGTACACGGGTTCGGCGCCTGCGCTGCGCGGCATCACTTCCGGTCCGGGAACTGTTGGGCCGCCACAGGAAGGCTCGACCGCGATTTGGGATTCGGTGGCGGTGACCTGCAACGAAGTGCTCGCACGCGGCCAGGGAGTGCGCCGGCGCGCGGTGATTCTCTTGACGGACGGGCAGGACACCAGCAGCCGCGTTTCGCGGAACACGGCGATCGACGAAGCGCTGGAAGCAGAGACTGTCGTCTATGCGATCGGCATCGGCGACAAAAAATACGAGGGGATCAACAAGAGCGCGTTGAATCAGATGGCCGAAAAGACTGGCGGCCGCGCGTTCTTTCCCAGGAAGGCTGACGACCTGGTCGCCGCGTTTCGCGAGATCGAGCAGGAGCTACGTTCGCAATATCTGCTGGCGTACTCGTCGACGAACAAGACTCACGATGGAAAGTTCCGCACGATGACGGTCGAAGTTACGAACCCGGATCTCAAGAAAGAAGGTTTGAGATTGCGCTATCGGCCCGGTTACTACGCGAAGCGCGATCGGTGACCGCGGCCGCGGGAGGTTCTTGAAACATCACCTCCTTTCCCTATATCCTCGCCCCAGCCTATGGCTACCAGAAACAACTTGCTCGCAGTCATCCTCGGCGGGGGCGCCGGCAGCCGTCTGTTTCCGCTGACGCGCGATCGTTCCAAGCCCGCCGTGCCGCTCGGCGGTAAGTACCGGCTCGTCGATGTGCCGATTTCGAATTGCATCAACTCAGATGTAATTCGCATGTTCGTTCTCACGCAGTACAACTCGGCGTCTCTTAATCGTCACATCGCCACGACGTATCGCTTCTCGCCGTTCGCGGATGGGTTCGTTGAGATTCTCGCGGCGGAGCAAACTCCTGAGCGTCCCGATTGGTTCCAGGGTACTGCCGACGCAGTGCGCCAGGTCCTGCCGCATATTCGCGACTGGCGCATCGACACGCTGCTGATTCTCTCTGGCGATCATCTGTATCGAATGGATTATCGAAAGTTTCTCGCGCGACATCGCGAAACGAATGCGGACATCACTGTTTCGGCAATCCCGATCCCGCCGGATTCGGCAAGTGAATTCGGTATCCTCAAAGTTGATGAAGCCGGCCGCATCATTGAATTCCGCGAGAAGCCAACGGGC
Organism: Pyrinomonadaceae bacterium; assembly: GCA_035577445.1. Taxonomy (GTDB): domain Bacteria; phylum Acidobacteriota; class Blastocatellia; order Pyrinomonadales; family Pyrinomonadaceae; genus UBA11740. The sequence continues at coordinate 16,137 of DATLVM010000407.1, read as the reverse complement.
GACGCGCTCGAAGCCATGCGCGTGGATACGACTTCGCTCGGTCTCACTCCGGACGAAGCCCGATCACGGCCGTACCTGGCGTCGATGGGAATCTACGTCTTCAAGTATGACGTGATCGAAAAAGTTCTGGCTGAAGATTCGAGCAGACTTGATTTCGGCAAGGAAGTCATCCCCGCCAGCATCGATCGCTACAACGTACAGGCCTATCTCTTCAACGGCTACTGGGAAGACATTGGAACGATCGCGGCTTTCTACAAAGCCAACCTTGATATGACTGCGGCGATTCCGCCGTTCAATTTGTTCGATTCTGAAGCCCCGCTGTTCACACGCCCGCGTCACTTGCCGCCTTCGAAGATGGACAACTGCGAGATTCGCGATTCAATCATCAGTGATGGCTGCATCATCATCGGCGCGAAGATTAATCGATCGCTCATCGGATTGCGCAGCCGCGTCAGCGAAGGGGCGCAGATCGACGCGGCGGTCATGATGGGCGCCGATTACTATCAAACCTTGGAAGATATGCTGGCCGATCGCGATGCTGACCGTCCGCGCGTGGGCGTCGGCGAGCGAACCATCATTCGGCGCGCGATCGTCGATAAGAATGCGCGAATTGGTAAGGACGTGCGCCTGCTGAATGAAGGCGGCATTGAAAACTTCGACGGACCTGACGGCATGTACTACATCCGCGACCGGATCATCATCGTGCCGAAGAATGGTTTGATTCCGGATGGCACAGTGGTTTAGCTATGGTCTAGCTAGGCAGCAAAAACAAACCACAGATGAACACAGATTTACACAGATACGAAACTGAATTACTCAGATTTCTTATCCGTGCTAATCCGTGTTTATCTGTGGCTTATGTTTTGGGCGAGAACTCAGAAGGTCCCGCCAATTTACACAGATAGGAAAGCTGAATCAGTCCGATTTCTTATCCGTGCTAATCCGTGTTCATCTGTGGCTCATGTTTTGGGCGAGAATCTAGAAAGTCCCACTAAAGTCCTTCTTCAACACCGGCGGTTTCGGTTGCGGGTTTGTTTGGGCTGAAGCGTTAGCACCCGGCTGGAACACGTAGCTATCGCGCGTGCGCACTACTAACTCAGGACGATCGACGCGCACCTTCACGCTGCGTCTTTCTCCTGGACGCGGGGCGTTCTTCGGATAGTAGCCGATGCTGTATTGACGCCGGAGTTCTTCCGCGACTGAACGAAACGCGTAATCAAGATTCTGCTGTTCCGCGTTATAGAGTCGCGCGCCGCTCACCCGCGCCAGGTCGTGCAGATATCGGTCGCCGAGTTCGTACTCTTCGCGGCTATTGCCTGAGCCACCACCCGGCCAGCCACCACCGCGCCGGCCATTGCGTCCGTTGGGATAATTTCCGCCAGGATAACCACCGCTATTCGGATAGTTGCCACCACCGCCCATAATGATCGCGCCGAGAATGTCCAGGATGCCGCCGCCTCCACCGCCGCTCGGATTTCCACCGCCACCAGGATTTCCGCCACCACCCGGATAGCCACCGCCGCGGCGTCCACTACCACGGCCGCCGCCACCAGGCCAACCGCTGCCAATTCCCATATCGCCGGCGGTGTCAAACTCGACGGGATAGATCAGTGCGTCCAACTCTTCCGCGTCGCGCAGTGTGCTCTCGTAACTCGCGTGCTTGCTCGTCGTGTCAACACCATCGGTGAAGAGCACGATTGCCTTGCGGCCTTCGATGCGATTGAAATATTGATTCTCCACTTGATCGACTGCGTCATAGAGGCGGGTGCCGTCTCCCGGCTCAGTCTGTCGAATCGCATTGCGAAGCGTGTTGCGATCGCTCGTCGGCTGCGCGAGCACGCGAATTTTATCGCTGAATGAAACGACCATCACCCGATCGTCCGGACGAAGCTGCTCAACGAAAGTGATCGCGGCATTCTGAATTTCATCCAGACGAAAACGCGTCGAGCCGCTCGTGTCGATCATCAACGCCACGGTGAAGGGTTTTTCGGTAGAAGCAAAGTAAGCTACACGTTGCTCAACGCCGTCTTCCCAAACGTGGAAATCATCTTTCGTTAAGTCAGGAATATATTTGCCGTCACGGTCCATGACGCTTACCGGAATGCTGATGAGCGTCGTGTCGACCTTGACGATATCGCCCTCGCCAACTTCTTCCGGCCCTGCATCCTTCTGCTGCGCTTGGGGTTTCTGCTCGTTCGGATCGCGGTTCGCACCACCGAGCACCGGCGGACGATTAGGCCGAGCAGGCTCAGTCGAATCAGATTCAGGCCTCGGTTGCGTTGATCGCGTCTGAGGCTCTTGCTGAGGCGGCGGCGTCGAACCGACGCGGCGTGGACGCGTTTGGGAGCTTGCTGTCTGCGCCATCGCCAGAGCAAAAGAGCAGAACAACACGAGGGCAGTGAACTTCTTCATGATGGAACTCCTGACAGGGAGACTGTTACCCGCTTGAAACGTCACCAACGCAGTTGGATGCTCCCAACTAGCGCCACAGTTGTAACTTTTCTGCCGGATTCTCGGGGAGAGAAAGGGGAGAGTAATTCCGCGAGTTGAAGATAGCACCGCGCCAGAGCCGGGGCAAGCGTGTCGGAAGCCCGACCGTGAGGGAGGGCGCCTATCGCATCAGGCCCTCCCTTACGGTCGGGCTTCTGATACGCAGGCTATGGGGCTGAAGCCTGATTAATCGCGTTCCAGATGAACGGCAGCGTGCCCCACGTCTGGCCGCGATGCTGCGGTCGAAATGCGAACAGCACGATACGGCCTTTTCCCATCTGAACTTCGGCGAGCGCGATCTTGTCTTTGATTCGATCCTCACCGCGCAGCCACCCGGATCGCAGCACGTTCTCTTTCGCATAGCGTGCAATCACTTTGGTTGGCCATGGAGTCTGAGGAGCATCAAACACCGGCCGCGGCGTATTCGTAAGCTCAAACGCCGAACTGTTGATGAAATACGCGTCGGTATCTTTCGACATCGTTCGCGCTATCGGATTCGCAGTATCGACATCGATGCTCAAAATCGATCCAGGACAATAGAAGTCCGAGGAACGCACTCCCTGAAGAACATTCTTGAACGGCAGCTGCCAGCGATTGATTAGCGCGCCACACGAGCCGTCGAAGCAAATCAACGTGCCGCCATCTGCAACGAAACGCGCGAGGTTTTTGAACCCTGCGTCATTGATGCCGCGGCCACCTTCACTGTCTCCCGCATCGTCCGGCGCCGCGCGCGTTTGCTCGGAAGGCAGAACGATCGCGTCAAAGCTCGTTCGCAGATTTCCTTCCGTGATCGCTGTTTCGCTGATCGACTTGAAAGGCACGTTGAAGGTGTCGAACACGTAACGCGTCCAGCCTTCGTCCATGTTGCCCGCGCGTGAATTCTTGTAGATGCCCACGCGAATACCGGGCTTCACAGGATTCGCGATCGGCGATTTGTCGCTCGTCCAGAGCGGCAAGGCGAAATCTTTGCGCACGTCATTTTCATTCTTGATGAGCGTCAGTTTACGCTCATTCGCCGGCTCATTAATTGACAGCACCGCGCGCGTCTCAACCCCCATCATCATCGGCAACGTCCATCCCGCGACGTCATAAGGACGTTCAGCTTCACCGGTCGCAGTAGTGCGATCGGGATAGACCTGTGGTTCGAACAGTGCCAGCACATCCTGGCGATACGGTTGATTGAGAAAGACTATGTAGCTGCCTGCAGGGACCTCGGGAACGCCGCCAGCGATGCTGGTAAGAATGCTAATTTGATGACTTCCGTTTGGCAGCTTTTGCAAGCTCTGCGTACCAGTAACAGCGTGGAGTTCTTTATCGAGCCGATAAACTTCGACGCCCTGTTCGACCAGCGCGCCGATCGTCTTCGCGACATTCTCGTCGCGGCCTTGCCCGGCTGGAATCAGATAAGCCATCGGCTCGCTACTCGCAGTTGATGCGATATTCGCTTTCCCGAGTTCATAAAAATTGCGCAGGTAATCCGCACGATAATTCGAAGCAAGGGAGAGCATCGCGTGCGACGAAATCAATTCCATTTGCATGATGTCGCGCGGATGCCAGGCGCCGCCGGCCCACGGATCGGGAAAGTTCGTCGTCGCTTCCATCGCGCTGCGCATGCCGCGCGTTCCTGAGCGTGCAAGCTGTTCGCGCGTGACGTTGCTCGGACTCATGATTCGCGCGCTGGCAGCTTCTGTCAGAATGCCGATCGAGTTGTGAAAGTAAGGCGCGGTGCGAAAGCCGCCGTGCCACCAGGTGTCGTAAAGCGCGTTCGTCAGGACGCCTTTGAAACCCGCAGCCGTTACGTCGGCGGCCATCTTGTGGCCAATCAAACCGACCTGGCGCAACAACAACGGGGCGATATGCGGATTCGGCGGATCGTAAAAGGGCGGCACAAAGAATCGCGAGCTGTTCGATCCCTGCTGATGCACGTCATAAACGATCTGCGGGAACCATTCTTTCCAAAGCAGGCGCGTGAGCGCCTTCGTCTCTTTCAAATTGATCATGAACCAGTCGCGATTATCGTCGTGCCCGGCATAGTAGTGATAAAGCTCCGCCGGCCCGTTCCCTTCCTGTGGCGTGCCCAGCGTCTTGCGATAATTATTCGCGACAATATCGACGCCGTCAGGATTCGGCGATGGAATCAAGATCAAAATGGTGTTGTGAAGAATTGAGAGCGTGTCCGGATCGTTCTCGCTCGCGAGGGCGTACGCGAGCTGCATCGACATCTGTGAAGCGACAATCTCAGTCGAGTGGATCGAACATGAGATGACGACTACTGTCTTGCCGTCCCTTATCAGTTGACCGCTGAAATCAACGTCACCGTCTTTGGGATTCAGTCGCGGATCGGCTAGTCGCCGCTGAATCTCTTTGTACTTTTCGAGGCTTCGGATATTCTCGGGCGCGCTGATGAAGGCTGCAATCATTGTGCGGCCGAGCGTTGACGTGCCGATGTTACGCACCTCAACGCGATCGCTGGCGCGATCGAGACGAGCGAAGTAGTCGCTAATCTGTTTCCAGTCAGCGATGGTGCGATCGTCGCCGGGATTGAAGCCGAGCACCGCGCGCGGTGAAGGAATTGACGATGCGGTAGTGGTGGTTTGAGCGCGACGTTGCGCTTCGGCGTTTCGGGGAAAAATCGAAGCCCCAAGGATAAGGATGCCGAGCGCCGTAGGCGCTAAATATCTATAGAAACGTACAATCTTCCCTTCACCACTTCGATCGAGACGAGATGCCGCGCTTTTCGTCTCGATCGCAGAGATCATGGAGGCTGACTGAGGTTCTACAAATATTTCGCCGCTCACGCGGCTTTCCCTTAGACGAAATTCTTCGCTCGTTCGACGACATTCATGTTGGGCGCGCGCGCGACGATGCATTCTGAATCACCTTCTCAAGAATTGATGGGACAGACAGCGACAAAAAGCGCCGCGAAGTCTAGCACAAGACGAGGACCGCGCATCATAGGCCGTCTGCTGTTCGCCTGGTCGTGGTTTGTCGCCGGCGCGCTGCTGCTATTCTTCACTCCGCCGGCGCTGATCTTTGGCATTCTTTTTAAGCGACAGGATTGGATCTATTGGTGGGCAAACTGGGGCGCACGCTCGTGGCTAATACTGTCGGGAGTGAAAGTCAACGTCACTGGACGCGAGCACCTCGATCCAAATCAAACTTATGTCTTCGTCGCGAATCATCAATCCTATCTCGATGCGGCGCCGCTGTTCGCCTTCACTGGGCGGCGCATGGGAATGGTCGCGAAGAAGGAGTTGCTCGACGCGCCGATGCTTGGATTCGGCATGGGCTATGTAAACGTGATCGCGATCGATCGCTCGAATCGTGAGCGGGCAGTCGAGACTCTGAAGATCGTCAACGAGCGACTGCGCGCCGGCATCTCTTTCGGCGTCTGTCCCGAAGGCACGCGCGCGAATCCCGGAGAGATGCTGCCTTTCAAGAAGGGCGCGTTTCACCTCGCGGTGCAAACCGGCGTGCCGATTGTGCCGATCGCTCTGAAGAACGCCGACGTGTTGATGGGTCGCGGATTAGCCGAAGCGTGGCCCGGAACGATCGACATGGTCATGCTGCCGCCAGTCGAGACGTCCTGGGTGAAAGACGACCGAGACCTTGATTCGCTGGTCGATCAGGTTCAGCGAATGATTATGAAAGAGATGGGAATCGAAAAGATTTCGCCGCGTCGACCGAAACCTACTGCCCGGTAAAATCGTAAGTAAGCACTCCGAAGACTTTCACCGCGACACCATTCACAATGTGTGGCTGAAACCGGGCGCGCTTCGCGGCTTCAAGGGCCGCTGCGTGCAACGCCTCTGGACCGGACATGACTTCGGCTGAAGTAACTTTCCCGGTTTCATCGACAGAAACCTTAACTTGCACCTGGCCGGTAATGTGATCCTTCTTCGCCTCAGCGGGGTAGGCCGGCTTCGGCAGTTCGATTGCGCTGCCATTCAGGAACCCCACATCCATAGCTGGATTGTCATCGTCATTCGTCGGAGGCTTGGTCGTCTTGTCCTGGGTCGCAGGTGATTTAACTTTCTGCGGCCCAGTCGTTTCGGGCTTCGTTTCGGGCTTCGTTTCGGTTTCGGGTTTGATGTTCGTAGGCGCTTCGCCAATTTCACGAATTGTGACCCTACCGCGGCCGACCACAAAGTCCGAATATTTGACGCGCATGCGAATGCGCACGTCGGTGCCGTTATCGAAAATCAAATCATCGTCGGCGTAGACATAAGTCGGAAACCAGTACTTGCCGTCGATCTGTTCGCGAAAGGTTTCGACGACGGGAAACTTGTTGTTCTTCGTTTCCGGACCTGCCTTGCCTTTCGCCTTAACGATTTGCAAATCGTGATCGTCGACCCAAATTCGCCCCACAAAAACTCGCTCTTTCGATTTCGGGCTGGGCATCACTTTAGGAGCGACCTCGAACACATACAGATCGAGTTCATCAATCTTTTCCTTGCCGACGTATTTGAAATTGTACTGAGCAGCTTTTTCGCCTTCGAGCGCAAATGGATTCACTCCACCCAGGTCTTCAAGATCTTCAGTTGTCAGGAAGAACCCCTGAATGCTCGGCATCGGAAAGAAGCCGATCTTTTCGAAGCGCACCCCATGATCGTCGAAGGTGAAATCAGAAACCCGATGGTATTCGCCGACCACCTGTCCGCCCATGCCTATCTCCTGAATCAGCGCGTCGCGTTTGAATGCGTAAGAATTCAACGCGCGCCGGAACTCAGTTTCCTTCGCCGTGAACTTGCGAATGATGTCGTCAATCTGCGCCGGAGACAGGTTACTCGAGCCGGTCAGGCTCGGTCCCTTCGCATCCGCGGTGGTCGTTTGAGCGTAAGCGGTTTGAGTTTGAATTGCGATTGCGAGCGCGGCAAAAAGCGCAATTTTCAGCGAATTCCTGAAGAGAGAGCTCATGTTTTGATCCTCTGCGGTGCTTGGACTCAGTCGAATTATAGCAGTCAACTTCGAGGCGACAACCTCTTCTGATGTCAGAAAGCGAGTCGTTGTTGCCAGCCGCCGGCCGCGGTTTGCTACTTCGTTCTCGAACTGACAGCCGCGTCATCATAGTGGTAACATGCGTGGTTTGCGAGACGGCACAGATTCGCATCTGTGCAGTGTCAGAAGCCCGCGCGTAAGCAAGGGCGCCTTGACAGTGGCCCTCCCTCACGGTCGGGCTTCTGACACCGAATCGGAATCAGCATGACCCAGGAAGCTATCGAAGTACGGGGCGCTCGCGTCAACAACCTCAAGAACATCTCGTTCTCAATTCCCATAAACCAGCTGACCGTCGTCACCGGCGTGAGCGGTTCGGGGAAATCTTCGCTCGCCTTCGACACCATTTATGCAGAAGGCCAGCGCCGCTACGTCGAGTCGTTGTCAGCATACGCGCGTCAGTTTCTCGAGCGCATGGACAAGCCGGACGTCGATGAAGTGCGCGGCATTGCTCCGGCGATTGCGATTCGACAAAAGAATTCCACCCGCAATCCACGCTCAACGGTTTCAACTCAGACAGAGATTTACGATTACCTGCGACTGCTGTACGCCCGCATCGGCACGACAATCTGTCGAGTTTGTGGCCGCGAAGTACATCGCGATTCACCAGACTCGGCGGCTGATGAAATTCTGACTGAGCTACCTGAAGGCAATCGATTCTATGTTCTGTTTCCCGCGAGTGCCGGACTGGGTGTCGAGGCGAACGGCGATCGGCCAGAGAATCGGAGAAGCGGAGACACGGAGACAGGGAGAAAAAACAAAGCTCCCCGTCACCGCGCCTCCCTGTCTCCGAGTCAGCGCGTCGCTCACCTGATGAGCCTGATGCAGCGCGGCTTCACGCGTCTGTTTCATGACGGAGAGCAGATCGATCTCGCCTCGCCAGATGATTATCGACGCGACGACTTCGAAGACGTTTATGTCCTCGTCGATCGTTTGGTGGCGCGTCTTGACGTGCGCCAACGTCTCGTCGATTCACTTGAGACCTGTTTTCGCGAAGGGCACGGCCAGGCGGTGATTGAAGTAGGTACGCACGCCTCTGGCGTGCAGTCCGAGCGCGCCGGAGGCGCGCGTACCCACCTCCGCTTTTCCGAACGCTTCGAATGCAAGTACGACGGCACCGTTTACGAAACGCCTGAGCCTCGTCTATTCAGTTTCAACAATCCGTTCGGCGCGTGTCCAACGTGCCAGGGATTCGGCAACACGATCGGGCTCGACCTCGATCTCGTGATTCCAAATCCGGGATTGAGCCTGAGCGAAGGCGCCATCGATCCATTCACCAAGCCCCAGTACGAATGGGCGCAGACCGAGCTAAAACGGTTCGCGAAATCGGAACGCATTCCGATCAACGCTCCGTTCAATCAACTTACGAAGCCGCAGCAACGCGCGATCATCGACGGCAAGGCTGAGTGGAGCGGCGTGCGCGGCTTCTTCGATTTTCTCGAAACGAAAAAATACAAATTGCACGTGCGCGTGTTCCTGTCGAAGTATCGCGGCTACACGCTTTGTCCGGATTGCGAGGGCGGACGCTTGCGTCAGGAAGCGCGCGACGTGCGCGTCGGCGGCAAGACTCTGCCGGAAGTTTCCGCGATGTCGATCAAGAATGCCGCTGTCTTTTTCGAGGCGCTGGAACTGACTACTGAGCAATCTGCGATTGCCGATCGCGTATTGTTCGAGGTCCGCCGGCGCCTGAAGTTTCTCGTCGAAGTTGGTTTGGATTACCTCACGCTTGATCGCTTGGCTTCGACTTTGTCAGGCGGCGAAGCGCAACGCATTCAGTTGGCGACGAACCTCGGTTCATCTCTGGTCGGCGCGCTGTACGTTTTGGACGAACCATCAATTGGCTTGCATCCGCGCGACAACGATCGACTGATTCGCCTTCTGCACAACCTGCGCGACATCGGTAACACGGTGCTGGTTGTTGAGCACGACGAAGACATGATTCGCTCTGCGGATCATATTCTGGACATCGGTCCGGCGGCCGGCGAACTCGGCGGACGTTTGATGTACGAGGGCGATTTTGACGGTTTGATTTCTGAGTCGCAGTCGCTGACGGGCAGATACCTGCGAGGCGAAGCGGAAATCAAAGAGCCGAGGCATCGGCGTGCGCTGCAACTAAAGCGCTTGAAGATTCGCGGCGCCGGCGAGCACAACCTGAAGAACATCGACGCCGACATCCCGCTCGACATGCTTGTATGCGTCACCGGCGTGAGCGGCTCAGGCAAATCGACGCTGATTCACGATTGCATCTATGCCGGTTTGAAAAAAGAAAAGGGCGACTGGCAAGGCCATGTTGGTGCGTTTCAAAAGCTCGAAGGCACGCAGTATCTCGATGATGTAATCCTGGTCGATCAATCTCCGATCGGCCGCACACCCCGGTCGAATCCGGTCACCTACATCAAAGTCTACGATGGAATTCGCGAGACATTCGCGAACACGCGTGAAGCGCAAGCGCGCGGCTTCGATCCGTCGCATTTTTCCTTCAACGTTCCGGGTGGACGCTGCGAAGTTTGCCAGGGCGACGGCACCGTCACCGTCGAGATGCAGTTCCTCGCCGACGTCGAACTCATCTGCGAAGAATGCAAAGGCACGCGTTTCAAGCAACAGATTCTTGACGTCCGTTATCGCGGAAAGAATATTCACGACGTGCTGAATATGACCGTGCGCGAAGCGATCAGTTTTTTCCGCGACGTAAACAAGATTACAAATCGTCTGCGGCTGCTCGACGATGTCGGTCTCGGATACTTGCGGCTCGGCCAATCAGCAACGACGCTGTCAGGCGGCGAGGCACAGCGGGTGAAACTCGCGGCTCATCTCGCAAAGCGCGCCGGCGCCAAGACGCTCTACATCTTCGACGAACCAACCACGGGCCTTCATTTCGACGATATCAACAAGTTGCTTGCTGCGTTTCGCGCACTGATTGATGCGGGCGGATCGCTGCTGGTGATCGAGCACAACCTCGATGTGATTAAGACTGCGGATTACGTGATTGACTTAGGACCGGAAGGCGGCGACGCAGGCGGTCACGTAGTAGCGACCGGAACGCCGGAAGAGATCATGAAGGTGAAGGGTTCGTATACTGGCCGCTACTTGCGGGCACACATCGCACGCTCGAATGGCCACGCACACTGACGCGCGATCGTAAGACGAAAGGATCAAGTCCATGGCATTGAAAGACCAAATCATTTCCGACATGACCGCAGCAATGAAGGCGAAGGACGCCGCGCGCACGTCGACTCTGCGCATGGTGAAGGCTGCGATTACGAACCGCGAAAAAGAGGGCGGCGACGCGCTTACCGACGAAGACGTCACGAAGCTCTTGCGATCACAAATGAAGCAGCGTCGCGATTCCATCGAGCAATATCAGAAAGCGGGCCGGCAGGATCTGGTCGACAAAGAGCAGGCCGAGCTCGCCATCATCGAAACGTATCTGCCGCAAGCTGCTTCGCAGGAAGATATTGATCAAGCCGTCGCCGCCGCGGTCGCCGAAACCGGCGCGTCGTCGATGAAAGACATGGGCGCGGTGATGAAAGCGGCGATGGCGAAATTGGCGGGCAAGAATGCCGACGGAAAGATGGTTAGCGAAACGGTGAAGAAACTATTAACCGGCTAAAGTGAGCGTCCTTAGCCTTACGCGCGATCGTTTCTGTAGTCGTCAACGCTTTAAGTGACCGTTACCTGGCACGGATCGGATTTGAGATTCGCGAACGTCGCAGAAGCGGTGCAGCTACCAGCTCCAACCATTGTTACTAAGCCAGTCTCGTCAACCTTGGCCACCTTGGTATCGCTCGATTCCCATGTAGGGACGAAAAACGCTGCAGGATCAGCAATAGTGTTCCCATTGGCGTCCTTTGGCTCAGCCACAAGTTGCTGCGTTTTAGCAGTCGCCGAAAGGTTAATGTTATCCGGCTTAACTACGATAGATTTCAAGTCCTTAAGGAACTTCTGAAATTCCGCGAGTCCGGTTGCCGCCTGAGAGCCAGTTGCCGCTTGCCGCGCGGTACGCCCAAGAATATAACCTGAAAGGCCGCCCAGTAGCGCTGACAACTCCTTGCTTTCGAGGATACTGGTGATCCCAAACAGGATTATCGCAATCACCAGCGAGAATAGCGTCAGGAACTGAATGCCTGTTTCGCCCGAAAAGATTGCCCGTCTCATTACTTCGTCGCGAAAAGCGAGCACGAAGAAGGACACTATTACTGCTGCAATCAGTAAACCAAAGAGGAGACTCATCCATAATCTGAAGGTTTGATCCGGCGAATTCAGTTGGGAGATCGCTGACTGGACACATTGCAGCAAAACTTTATCGTCCGAAAGCGTTTTCTTTTTTGCAGCAAGCTGTTGATTTAGGGCTGTATCCGTCTTGACGGACTTAATTTTGCTTTGAAGGTTGAGGAGGGTCTGGTTTTCCAATTCTGTACGCGCGCTACCCTTTTTGTCGAGGTCGTCAATTTGTTTTTTTAAACCCTCAAGCTCCGCATCCGTAATTGCATCAGGCAGTTGTTTCTCCAGTTCCGCAATTTCCCCGGTAAGATCCTGAGTGTCATCGATTAATTCCGCTCTCCTGTCAGCCAGAGCGAGAAAATCGTTTGTCTGTCGAATCTGCGTGCAATCGGTTAGCTGGGTCTGAGCCGTGGCGATTTGAGTTCCGAAAACAAAACAAATCGTCAAAGTGAAAAGCGCGAGCGCATTTGACTTCATTAAGGCAACCTCTAATGGATTGGAAGACCGTGGAGAGGGCTTATATCACTTAACACCCGCGCGTCGCAATCGATTTATCGGCCGCTTGCTCCTCCTCCATCCTTCCCGTATAATCCAACTTCTCTCGGATCTTCGGATGGCGTTATCCGGTGGGTTTTGGCCCACTTTTTCTTTTGGGCTGAAGACGGCGAAAATCGGGCTTAGCGCGGCGGTCATGCAATCGAGTTCAGTGGCAGAGCGGGTTAACGGGATTGCTGAACAGGCCGCAATCGACCACGGAGTTGAGTTGGTTCACGCGGAAGTTGCCGGCCCGGAAGGTCACCCAATCGTTCGAGTGTTCATTGATAAGCCCGGGGGCGTGACTCACAACGATTGTTCGGACGTGAGCACGCAAATCGGCACGGTCCTGGACGTCGAGGATTTCATTCACTCGGCTTACACGTTGGAAGTTTCGTCACCCGGATTGGAACGCGGGCTTTACAAACCAGCGGATTACGAGCGGTTTGCGGGAAGCCAGGCGAAGTTGAAAACGCGCCCGGCAATCAAGAACCAGCGGAACTTTCGCGGCCGAATCATTGGCGTTGAAAATCAGAATGTTCTCTTCGAAGATCGGGCGAGCGGTCGCCTTTCGATTCCTTTTGCCGACATCGCGAAAGCAAATTTGGAACTTGACGTCGAAGAGGAATTTCGGAAAGCGCGAGAGCGTGAAGCAGTTGATCGGGAGTTAGTGAGAAAGAACAGTTAGAGAGGATTTGCGCGCAGGATACGCGCGCACCGCCGGCAAGGATTCCGGCGCTCCACAAAATGAGCACGAGCATTGCCCAAAACATCGAAGCCCTTTGCCAGGAGCAAGGCATCGATCGCGATTTGGTAATCGAAGCGATCAAGGAAGCCGTGCGCGCTGCGGCCAAAAAGCAATTCAAGGGCGGCGAAGACATTCAAGTCGACTGGACGCCTGAGACTGGCCTTGAACTATCGGCTTCGAAGGTAGTCGTCGAGGAAGTAAACGATCCTTCGACTGAGCTTTCGATCGGTGAAGCAAAAGAGCTGGGTGGCGACGAAGTGGAAGTTGGCGACGCGCTGCTCTTGCCAATGCCGATGGAAGAACTCGGCCGCATCGCCGCGCAAACAGCCAAACAGATTCTGTTCCAAAAGGTGCGCGACGCTGTCCGCTCGAATGTTTATGAGCAATACATCGACCGCGTCGGCGAACTCGTCAATGGGTTCGTGAAGCGTTTCGAGCGCGGCAACATGATTGTCGATCTCGGAAATCTCGAAGCGATCCTTCCCCGCTCTCAACAGTCGCGAGGCGAGCAATGGAATCAGGGCGAACGCATTCGCGTCGTCATCACGAACGTCTCCAAAGAATCAAAGGGTCCGCAGATCGAGGTCTCGCGTACTTCGCCTGAACTGCTCGAGCGCTTGTTCGAAATGGAAGTGCCTGAGATTTACGACGGCACTGTCGTCATCAAATCGTGCGTTCGTGAACCAGGCGAGCGCGCCAAGATCGCAGTCGTTTCAAATGAGCGCGACGTCGATCCGGTGGGCGCTTGCGTCGGCATGAAGGGTTCGCGCGTCCAGGCAATCATTCGCGAGCTGCGCGGCGAGAAGATCGACATCATCGAATGGTCGGAAGAGCCTTCGGTTTTCGCGGCCAATTCATTGTCGCCGGCGAAAGTTAATCAGGTTCGCATTACAGACATTGAGAATCGCCAGATGGAAGTGATCGTCAATGAAGATCAGCTCAGCCTGGCGATTGGCAAACGTGGTCAGAATGTTCGTTTGGCAACGAAGCTCGTCGGTTGGAACATCGACATTCGTAGTGAGGAAGAAATCAAGAAGGAAGTTGCGGAAGCCATGGGCGCAATGATCGCTTCCGGAGCTCCGGTGCCGCTGTCCGCGATTGAAGGCGTTACCGCGCAGCAAGCTGAAGCGCTCGCCGAACATGACGTCAACGACATTGATGGACTTGCGAATACTTCAGTCGACGATCTCGTTGAGTTTCTCGACGTCAGTCTCGATGAAGCCGAGAAGATGCTCGAAGCGGCGCGTTCAGTGATCGAAGTGCGCGATCGCAGCTTGCAAGCCCCGGCTGAAGAAGACACCAAAGGCAAAGTCAATCAGCACGCGGCCTCTGCCGAATTGGATGAAACGGCCGCGCCGGTTGAAGTGGAACCGAATGACGAAATGACCGCCGCGGGTTACGACGAAGCAGTTGAACAAGGCGTGCCCTATCGCGCTGAAGAGAATATCCGCGCTGAAGATTCGGCCGATCCGGTGGCTTTGACAGAAGCTGACCCGATGTCGGTCGACGAATTGCTTTTGCAGGAACCCGGTCGCGATCTTCGCCCCGACGTTGTAACCCCGGATCCGGATATGTCCCTGGCGGTTGACCCGGCAGCGGTGCAAGCCGCCGCAGAAGAAGCCCTCGGCTCTTCTGAAACAGTTGATGAATCTCTCGACTCGTCTGATGAAGTGGCCGCGACGAGCGAAAACCAAGAGGACGAGAAGCAATGACATGCTTCTGAAGCGGCCAAATATTTGTTGCATGCGCTCTGTGAAGCGCATGTCTCGCCGGCGACACCTGCCGTAGCAGCGCTCTTCGAGGCTGCCTGCGAAAGGTGTTCGAGGCAACACTTTTTCGCAAGCAGTAAGGAGCGCATGTCAGCACTCACTTCAAAAGTTCGCATTTACGATCTCGCTAAAGAACTGAAGATCGACACCAAACGCCTGATCGAAGAGGTCCGGCGCGAAGGTGTGGATGTCAGCGTCCCCTCGAATTCTATTTCAAAAGAGCTCTCTGAGAAGATTCGTGAGAAATATTTTCCCAAGCAGCCGGCCGTCGCCAAGCGGGCGGTAAAGATCGTCAAGAAAGCTGCACGGCCAGTGGTCGAAGAACCTGAGGCCGCTCCTGAGCCGGAATTGGAAGCTGCTCCGGTAACAGCAGAAGTCACGCCCGCGCCGCCTCCGGTCGAGGAAGAAGAGCCTGTTGCGCAACCGCCAGCGCCGTCCCAGGTAGTGCGCCGGCTCGCGCCCGCAGCGCGTGCCGTAAAGCCGGCGCCGGCCGAAGAGCCTATCGCGGCGCCGCCACCGCAAGCGGCTGCTCCGGCAGAAGCACCAATGTCAGCCGCTCTACCTGCGCCGCCTCCGCCAACTGAAACTGTGGCGCCGACGGGCCGGCAGGTTCGCGTGCTGCGACCGACGGCTGCGGCGCTCAACGCGGGCATTCGTCCCGGAGAACGCGCTCCGGCGCCACCGCCGCCTACGCCGACCGGCAGACTACGAGAGCGGGCTCCACGCGGTCGAGTCGAATACGCAGGTACGCCCGGTGAAACTGCGACGCCGCAAACTACTTACATTCCGCCTCCGGATGCTGGTCGCAGAAAGTCGCGGCGGGGCTCAACTCGTGGCGGCAAACGTGGTGCAGACGGCAAAGGCGGCAGATTCGATCGTGAGGTCATTGCGCCTCCCGATCACCGCACGCTGGAAGAACGCATCGCGGGACGCCTGCAGGTTTCGACCCAGCCCGGCGAATTAAAGTCCGCGCGTTTGGTCGAAGGTTCGACGGTGAAAGAGTTCGCTGAGAAGCTTGGTATCAAGCCGAAGGAAGTTGTGGGCTTGCTCCTGCAACGCGGCGTCTTCGTCACGATAAATCAAGCTCTCGACGACAACGTGGCAGTCGATTTAGGCAAACGCTTCGGATATGACGTGACCTTTGTTCCTTTTGAAGACATGGTCGCTGAGGAAGAGTTCGAAGAGCTGATCGCAGCCGACGCTGACGACATCGAACTGCCGCGGGCGCCGGTGGTCACGGTGATGGGCCACGTCGATCACGGAAAGACTTCACTGCTCGACGGGATCCGCACGACGAACGTTGCGGGTGGCGAAGCCGGCGGCATCACTCAACACATCGGCGCGTACAGCGTCGAAGTTCCCAGTCCTGACAATCCGGAC
>DATLVM010000406.1:0-6241 GCA_035577445.1 Pyrinomonadaceae bacterium | reverse complement strand
CGATGTCCTGGATATCCTCCGGCTCTGAGCTATCAATGTAGCGCGGCAAGTTAAGGTTATACTCGTTCTTCGCGTCCGTGATCTCGGACAATGGCACCATGCGAGCGTAGCGTGGGACTTCTAGTTGGCGCGTAAAGGTGTCCACGATACGATGGATGTCCTGGGCGCGTAGGCGGTTCTTGTTGCCGTCTTTGATGAAGCCCTTCGAAGCATCGATCATGAAGATACCCTTCCGCGCGTGGGCATGTTCCTTGTCAAGCACAACGATGCACGCGGGGATGCCAGTTCCGTAGAAGAGATTGGCAGGAAGTCCGATGATGCCCTTGATATAGCCGCGCCTGACGATCTCGCGCCGAATAGTGCCCTCGGCTCCACCGCGAAAGAGAACGCCATGCGGAAGGTTCACGGCTCCTTTCCCAGTGCTCTTGAGGCAAGTCAGGATATGGAGTAGAAACGCGAGGTCGCCGTTCTTAGCAGGTGGAACGCCAAACTGAAAGCGTTTGAACTCATCGGCGTGGGGATTGAAGCCGTTGCGCCACGACTTGAAGGAGAACGGTGGATTGGCGACGACGAAGTCGAAAGTCTTTAGGGCCCCGTCCTGTGCTATGAAATGCGGGCTGCTGAGGACGTTGTCCTGGCTGATTTCCGCCGTCGTGCAATCGTGGAGGATCATATTCATCCGCGCCAGAGCCGACGTGGCGTTATCCATTTCCTGTCCGTAAAGCGCAAGATCGAGACCCGTCCGGTGTTGCGCCTCATCGTGTGCCTTCAAAAGTAACGAGCCTGATCCACACGTCGGATCGTGAATCGTCTGACTGGCACTCTTAGCGCTGCCTACGCCAACAACCTGCGCCATGACGCGCGACACCTCTGCCGGAGTGTAGAACTGACCTTTGCTCTTCCCTGACTCGGTGGCGAAATTGCGCATCAGGTATTCGTAGGCGTCGCCAAGGAGGTCGTCTCCCTCAACGCGATTGCCACTGAAGTCGAGATCGGGGCTGTCGAAGATCGATACGAGATTGGAAAGGCGATCAACCATGTCCTTGCCTTTGCCAAGCTTGTCCGCGTCATTGAAGTCGGCAACGTCAATCACACCCTTGAGGTCGTTCGCCTCGGCAAGCTTCGAGATGATCTTGTTCATCTTGTCGCCGATTTCCTTGTCGCCTTTGAGCGCGACCATATCAGCGAAGCGACCGCCGGTGGGGACATCGAGCAGATAGTTCTTTTGGCTGGCAGCTTTATCAGAGACGTATTTGACGAAGAGCAAGACCAACACGTAGTCCTTGTACTGCGAGGCGTCCATGCCGCCGCGCAATTCGTCGCAGCTTTTCCAGAGGGAACTGTAAAGTTCGCTTTTCTTAATCGGCATTATTTCTTAATGAGTCCCTCGGCAGGATCTTACGTAGACAATGTTCTCAGTCATTCTTGTTCTCTGGTCACATGTAAGTTCGAATCTGGCTCATGGTCGAAAAACATGCTCCGCGTGGTAGTTCAAATGATCCACGGACGGGATCGCCATTGGGTTTTCTGGTAAAACTATTTTCTCACCGCGCAACTTGTAATACTCGCGACCGTTTTCAAACTCGGCCTTGATTCTGTCGCTGACGAGGATCTTCTTCTCTTTCGGATCAACCGTCACATACCCCAGATCGAAAAGCGTGTGGAGGTCGCTTCTTAATAGCAAACCGTTTGAGAGCGCATGTTCGCCGCCGTCGGCGAAGGGCCGAATATGAGCGGCTTCCAGAACCGGCAAGGTTCTTTCTGAGGTCATTGCGCAGCGGTAACGATAAGCATCAGTGACAAGCAGTCTGAAAGAGCCTTGCCCCAGGCGAGGAGTAACGACTGTCGGCGGCCCGTATCGTGCAGTAGCTTTGGCGGCTATGGTCGCCGGACCAAGCGTTGTCACTCTAGCTCCTTCGAGGCGGGCACTAACTTCACGCCAGAGCATCAGACCGGTGCCGCTATCCATCTCGTAACTCTTGCCAACTTGAGTGGGCGCTTTGAAATCCGGCGGACTAGGAATCCAATCACTCTCTGCAAAGAAGAAGGGCTCTTCGAGAAGGATGCAACCGATTTGTGGATCTTCCGTTGGTCCGATCGAGTGCTTGCGATACTTCGCAATCCTTAATCTCACTTCTTGAAGAGAGGTCGCGCCGTTTGCTTCGCCAAAAGCATCCCAAGCGAGACTCACAGGAAGCTGAAGAAACTTTGTAAAGAACCCACCGCCAACAATGAAGTTTCGTGGAGAGTGAAGCTTGAACAAGAAAGGCTCACCCCATTGAAGAGCTTTGAAGGTTGCGGTAGAAGAGGGCCGCCAGAAATTGACCTCATCCACCGATTCCTTCGAAGTGTGGAGTTTGAACCAATCGTAGTCAGTGATGCCGACGTAGAGCTTCACGCAATGCCTGTCGCGATCTTGGTTAGGACAAGAGCGCGCACAGCATATCCGTCTGTGCAAGAAATGTGCAACGGATCACCGCCAGGCTAGCAAAAACTTTGCACGTGTAACCGTCGCCAAATTAGGACCAGTCATAGAGTAGGAGACTTCCTGCAAGTCAGCCAGCGACCTATAGTAAGAAGGCAGCTCAATTAAACGATTGCGACATTGAACGATGAAAAGATGCAGCTGAGACACCCATCCTAATTGTGCCACCGACGGCTATATCTGGGCAGGTGTCGACTATGCCAGGCGTTTCCATTCTGAGCTGCGCTAGGCAGTCCTTTAAGAGCGAATTTCTGAACCTTACATACACGCCGTCGTCCTTGCGTTGCTTCTCAAGTCGGTACTGCATACTGTCCAACACGATTTCAAATAGCCACGTAGGCAGCATGTCCAGAAAGGTCACGGCTTTCGCGAACTCATCTGTTAACGCACCATCAATCTCGCGGTCAGATTTGTCTTTTTCTGGCCTCAACGTCTGATAAAGGTCGAAAAATTGCCGCAGTGCCGACGTCAAGTCACCGCTTCGCAGAGTCACATGCATGTGACGAAGCAGTGCCGGTGCATCATTGCGTTTACGCGGAACTTCGTGGCCTGCCAGAGAATAAATGCGTTGACGTTCGATATTAAGCTTCTCAGCAATCCGTTCAAGTCTTTTATATGGAACCCTCGCGCCGTTTTCATAGCGGATCCATTGCCGCTTTGAAACCTTTACGGCGTCAGCCGCCTGCTGGACAGTTAGTTGTGCGGCACATCTCCTGACGCGCAACCATCTGCCAAAGGTCTTCCAACCTTGAACGAGCCATTCGTCGTAAGGATTTTGTTTTTTCTTTGGCATCGAGAATTTGCTCCTTTGACACTCCTAAGAAATTAGAAACACAGCACTTCTTCCAGCGGCGCACTGTGTTTTCAAAGCTCTTATGTCATCAAACGTGTCACCTCTTTAAGTCGTTTCTGAGATTCTCTCGGCCGAAAACAATCCCGTTAGCGATTTAGTCCAGACACGAAAGTAAACCGAGTCGATGATCTTGGCTAAAAGTGAGAGCCAAGCAGTTGTGAAGTTCGTCCGGCGGAAGAAATGCGAACGAGATGAGAAAAAGTTGCAGTGCCTCCATCGTTGTAAGTTGCGAAGTACTGAAAAAAGGGCTGGAAACAGCTTTGTGTGTACTCACAAGGTTGCAACAGGGACTGGCATCCAGGCGACGAGCCGATCAAGACGCCCGAAGAACTGTGGATTGATCTTGAACACGAAACGCGGCTGCGAGCACTGCGATTACTCTCCGACTTGTGCTACGCGTACGTAACGACAACCGAAGTTGATCCTGCGCTCGATAACAACAACTCCGAATTCGACCCCGGCGAGCAATAGCGAATAACAAGCAGGTTGAGTTAGAAAATGAGTTCAAACGACGTTTCAAAGATCGAACGAGAACACCTTGATCGGTTGGCATATGTGTATGTTCGTCAGTCCAGCCTTCATCAGGTGCAATTCAACACCGCCAGCACGGCGCGTCAGTACAACCTAGTCGAGCGCGCGAAGCAACTCGGATGGGCTGATGAAAAGATAATCATGGTGGATCAGGATCAAGGACAATCCGGAGCTTCGTTGGCAGGTCGAGACGGGTTCAAGATCATGATGAGAGACATTCTGATGGGGAATGTCGGCGCTGTATTCAGTTTGGAAGCGTCTCGATTGGCCCGCGATTCAAGCGACTGGCACTTGCTCGTCAAACTGTGCATCACTCGCAATACACTCATCATTGATGAACAGGGCATTCACAACCCACGCGCATTCAATGACCGTCTTTTACTAAGCATTAAAGGAACTCTTAGCGATGCAGAGCTTCATTTGATCGCAAGTCGCCTTAGCGGCGGTCGCCTGCAGCGTGCCAAAGAGGGAAAACTGCGCTTCCCTTTACCTGCGGGGTACGTCTACGACGCGGACGGCTGCGTGGGTTTTGATCCTTCGCCCGAAGTCCAGCAGACAGTTCGGTTACTCTTCGACAAATTTGAAGAACTTGGCTCCTCTTTAGCAACTGTTCGGTATTTTCGAAACCACAATTTACTGCTACCTAATCGTTATTACGACGGCAAGTGGCATCGGGACCATAAGCTTTGTCAGATGACTCTCCGCTGGGTACTTTCGATGCTCCATAATCCCATATACGCGGGAATGTATGTATACGGTCAGACCCGTACGGACATTCAAGTCATCTCACCTGAAACATTGGAAACCGCCAATCGCCGGGTGTTCGTTCCGCCCGAGGATTGGGCGGTGGTTATTCGCGAAAACCACGAAGCCTACATTACCGAAGACCGTTACTACAGAAACGTCCAGCGGCTTCGAAATAATCGCAATTTCCAAGGAAACCCCGGCGCGAT
Source organism: Pyrinomonadaceae bacterium (assembly GCA_035577445.1). Taxonomy (GTDB): domain Bacteria; phylum Acidobacteriota; class Blastocatellia; order Pyrinomonadales; family Pyrinomonadaceae; genus UBA11740. The sequence goes on along the minus strand of DATLVM010000406.1, from coordinate 1,419 downwards.
CAACCGTGGCCAAGCACTAGTGCAAGGCATTGTGCGGTGTGGTGTTTGTGGACGGTCAATGCTCGTCAGATATCCAGGAAAAAATCGCCCTGTTTACTATTGCATGGGATCTCGGGAGACGGGAGCGCGCACCTGTCAGTATCTTTCAGGTAAACAAGTAGACGCCACGATCGCAGAGTTGGTTATCAAAGCGTTCGAACCTGCTCAGCTCGAACTTGCTGAGGCAAATTTCAAGCACTTGGAAGCCGAGAAAGGGACCATTCGCGCGCAATGGAAATTACAACTGCAAGAGGCTGAAAAGGAGGCGACGAAGGCGGGCCAATTGTTCAAGAAAGCAGCGCTCCAAAATCGACACGTCGCCGGGAAATTACAAGACGAGTGGGAACAGGCTCTACAGCATGTTGAGAAGCTCAAACAGACCGAGGGCGATCTTCCGTCGCCGCCATCGCCAGAGGTTTTGGCCGCTACCGTGAAGCGGTTATCAGCAGCCGCTCAAAATCTCGAAGTCGTCTGGCACGCGAGTTCGACCGCTGCCAATGACCGAAAACAGTTGACCAGACTTCTTATCAAAGACGTCATCTTGCTCCGAAAACCCGATCTCGTTCACATGACTATCCGATGGATAGCTGGAGGGAGGCTGGATATTGACGTTCCGTCTCCCAGTTTTCCAAGGAGTCACTTAAGTGATTCAGAGGTGATCGAAATAATCAAAGAGATGGCATCAACGCATCCAGACCGTGTGATCGCGGAAAGGCTTAACACCTTGGGCTATCGTAGAAAGTCGCGTCAACAGAAGTTTACTTCGTACGCTGTCCATGCCCTGAGAAGATACCGAAGTATTCCAGGATGCCCTGACATGTGCGCAGATAACATTGGCCCACGAGCCGATGGTCGTTACAAAACCCGAGATGTCGCCAGAATGCTAAGGCGCTGCCCGACGTATATTGGTCAATTGTGCAAGAAGGGGACACTGGGTGCCATCCGCTCCGGTCCTAAGAGTCCCTGGTGGATCAAAATCGATTCATCGGAATTCGAGCAATTTCAAGGAGCAATGCAGAAGCGCAAAAGTTGGCACGGTTGGGAAGGAAAGTAATTCTTGGAGTAGTAGGAGGCGGGAGCATCATGAAACAGCGACCACGTAAGCCATCGTACGACGCCTCTCAAACCTACGACTGCGAGAAATACACAAATCTTGCACCCGTAGGCGAGAAGGGCATCGTGAAACCTCAAAAATTTAAGCCATCGTACGATGCCTCTCAGACCTCGGAGGGCAAGAAATACGCAACCATCACCTTTGAAAGCAGTCCGTTTTACGGCCAAAACGGCCGAGTGTTAAAACACATCGCAGGACGACATCCTGAGTTGCAGCTTGAGATGCGAGGTGGTGAAAAGATAAGGGTGGACCTATCTTGGACAGAT
>DATLVM010000405.1:0-10115 GCA_035577445.1 Pyrinomonadaceae bacterium | reverse complement strand
GCCCTCACCCTAACCCTCTCCCAGTGGGAGAGGGAACAGAAAGGTAGACTTTTCAGCAGGCTGTTAGGAATCTGCGCCAACGCTTCACGACTAAGGCGTCGCCGCCGGCATCTTGAATTTCGATTCATCGGCCGGCGTATTCAGCTTCATTTCCGAGAATGTGCGTGTCGCCACCGGATTGCCGGCATCCACCGAAGATACCCTGACGGTAAAAGGCAACTTCACTCCATCAACCTCGCGATAGTCTTCGAAATCGAATTGCTCGGGGATAGTGCCGATCATCGTCCGCAGATAAGTAATGCGGCGAAGCAGCAATCCTGTTTCAATATCGAAGAACAGTCTTTCCGATTCGGTTTCGCTGCGTGTCGCCAAGATGACGTATGTGTCGCGGTCACCGACTTTGTCTCGGCCGACGGTACGCAAGCGCGTGTATTGTTCCTTCAGTTTGAGGTTTCCCCACAAATTGATCGACCCTTGCAACCGCGAGATTTCAACTGGATCAAGCTGACGCACTCCCCGTGCGCTTTTCTCCCAGCCGGCTTGTCCATCGAATCCGCGTTCAATCACACCCTGGCCGACCGTGGCGCGAATGTAGAACTTGTTCGGCGGCGCCTGGAGAATTTCGAAGGGTATCGGGTTTCCGGCCCCGTTTGTACTCGAACCTGTCAATGTCCTCGACTTAACTTTGTCTATATTCGCCTGCCCGCCGATCGCGGTGACATATTTGCCGATGATCTCGTCCGCAGGAGTTGGGGTCGGTCGCGGAGTTGGCGAGCCTTGCGGCTGCGCGCCGGGCGTGCCTGCGGCGCCAGGACCAGCGGGTGTGCCTGCCGGTCGAGCTTGCCCTTGTCCACCACCCGGCGGAGGCGAAGGCACGGCTAAAGGCAGCGTAATGCCTGATTGCGGATTGTTTCGCCCGCGATGACACGTGTAGCAAGCAATCGGATCGAGTTTGAGACCGCTTAATGTCTTGTTCGTGTCCAGAACCAGCTTGATCATCGCGCGCGCGTTGTTTTTCTCAGGCTTGGCGTCAGATGCGTAATCCCACTGGCCGTTGTTGTTCACGTGGCAGAAATTGCAGCGCCGTCCCATCGAAACCGCGAAGTAGTTCATCACCGGAATGAATTGCGACACCGGCAAGTCGCCAAGCAGCTTCACGTTTTTCTCGCGACCTTCCTGCGCGATCGTCTGTTCCTGCGCGGCGGTCGCGGGTGTTTGCCCCATTGATCCAATGGCTTGCGGCATTCCTATCGCCGTGTAAAGAGGCGCAAAATCTTTTCCGTTGGCGGCGGCCTTGGGCGCGCGCAGGTTGGCTATCAACATAACCCCGCAGGCACAGCTCAATGCAACTATAAGAAGTCTCAGGATGGTCAGTTTCATTTGTCGCTCCGATGGTTAGCGGACACAGTACGATTCAAGAACAACCCACTCTGGCCGAATTGATATGACGAAAGTCTGGGGAGACCGAACGGCAGAAAGTTATAGTCTGAAACCTGCGACCGATGCAACGCGAGAGACGGCCCGTGAAGACAAAAAGAAAAACACCCGGCACGAGACCGGGTGTCTGTTGTCGACGCCGCGTGGTAATGGCGAGCGCGTCATTGACTCATCAGCTTCGCCCAAAAAGTCTCCGGCTATGCCGGCCGATGTGCGGAAGGCCTTTGGCCTTCCGGCAAACGTGCTGTGTTGGTTTCGGACTACGCCCAATTTATCCGGGGCGACGCCCCGAATTCATTGTGCACATTAACGGAAGCGCAGAGCACTTCCGCACATCAGGCGGCAGAGCCGCCTGGCGCGAGTCACTTCTTAGGCAAAGCTGGCGAGCGCTTCTATGAGGTGCAGCGACTACTGCTGACTCTTTCGCGCGTGGTTCTCTCTTGCGCGCATCAGGCTGTCGAGCGATTGATAGATTTGCAGGTAGAGCTGCGTCTCTCGCGGAATCAAGCCTTTCCATCCCGCGCCCGCGCGACGAATATAGCCCGGAATCTTCGCGGCGTTTGAGTTGTAGCCAGCGGCGATAATCTCTGTCGGCGTCGCTTGCTTCGCAGCAATCGCTTCTTGCACATCTTCATTCGCCGACAAGTCCGCCCAGGTGTCCTGCATGTAAAGGAGCATTGCTTCGAGCGCGTTGCCGTGGTTGCGCATGCCCGCGACGAAATCGGGATTAAGCCCGACGCCGGGATGTCGTTGGCGCATCAACGCATAAGTCCAAGGAATCATCTGCACCATGCCGCCTGCACCGGCCGAACTCACTGAATAGCGATAAGTATCGAGTTCGTTCAGCGCGTACAGCGTGTAAATCTCTTCGAACAGCGCGATGCGGTTGTCGTTGCGATAGCGATCGTGATCGACGTGCTCGACGATGCACAGACGTTTCGCGATGTCGATCAAATTCTGAGAGATGGGATTACCGCGGTCGCGCAAACGCTTTGCCGCGAGATCGATCATCGAATTCACATAAGTCTGACCGGCTTTCATTAATTCCGGCGTCAACAGGGCGGGATGCGCGGAGGTGTAGTACGCCATTTCGCGGAACAGCCCCTTGCGCTCAATCGGATATTCCACCACGAGCGGCGTCAGCGCGCGGTTCTTGTTGTCGAAGATGGTGACTGCTGTGTTTACGCCATTGGCGCGAACAATTCTGATTTGCACGGGCAGACCCAGCGTGCTGATTGCCGAAATTTCAGAACCCTTGCTCAGAAACGTGTCTTTCGAGATGCGAATCAGATGAATCTGCGAAGTCTCAGGCAGCAACGCCGCGAGCGTCACGGACTCGAGCGACGGCGTCATGGCTGTCGGAACCGGCCGCGCTTTCAAGAGTCGCTCGGCTTCGGCAATCCGAATTCGCAAACGAGTCGGCGAGGGCCGGCGATCTTCGCGAGCGTTCGCGCGAACGTCATCTGGTGGCTGCTGATTGGTGTTATCGGGAACGCGCGGTTGCGCCGGACGCTGAGGCGTCGGTTCCTGTTTGGTTTTCGTACTCTTTGCGTTTGCGACCAGGCGCGGACGGGTATTCGCGTAATTTGATTCAGACGATTGGGCCTGGGCGGTGACCGCGAAGAACAATACGAGTGCTGTAAGAATGAAGCTGGAGGGCACTTTCATGATGATGAATTTTCCTGGGAAGGTCTTCGCGGGGAGTGCGAAGCTCAACCTCAGATTCGCGTACGCGCGCACGCTTGTCAACGACTTTTTTTCTGGAAGATCGCGCGATGATTTCCAGAACTTTTCTGGAAGATCCGATCTTGTTTTCCAAAAAGTTTTTGAAAGATGCGAACTCGATTTCCAGATTTGTTCTGGAACATCTTACGCATGATTCCATCTTTTTCCAAACACTGGGGACGCACGCCTCAGGCGGGCAGATTCAAAAATCAGACGATGTCATCTGAGTGAACTAATCGCACGCCTGAGGCGTGCGTACCCAGGACTAGCGACCGTGGTTGAGCAGCCGCTGTTCCAACTCTTGCACGCGCGCTTTCAGTTCTCTCAATTCATCTCGCATCGCAGGAACCCGACTGAGGTGAGCATTCAGGCGTTTGTACTCATCAAGCGGCTGAATCGGAATTCCCCACCACACTCCCGGTCGCACAATTTTCCCGGGGAGGATGCCTGCTTTCGATCCGATGACGGCGCCGCTCTGCACGCGAATGTGATCGCCAAAGCCAACCTGTCCCCCGATCACGCAATCATCTTCAATGGTGACGCTGCCGCTGATGCCGGTTTGCGCGGCGATCACCACGCGCTCGCCAATGTCGCAGTTATGACCGACGTGGACCATGTTATCGAGCTTCGTTCCTTTGCCGATTCTTGTCCGGCCAAGCGCTGCGCGATCGACCGTTGTGTTCGCTCCGAGCTCGACATCATCTTCAATCACGACGGTGCCGATCTGCGGAAACTTGTGATAACCCATGTCGCCGCGCACAAAACCAAACCCGTCGGCGCCGATGACCACGCCCGCATGGAGAATCACGCGATTGCCGATCGTCATTCCGTCTTCGATGAATACGTTAGGATGAATCACGCAGTCTTCGCCGACAGTTACGCCATCGCCGATCTTTGCGCCTGCGCGAAGCTGCGTGTGGTCGCCGATTGAAGAGTTCTCGCCGACGCACACGAACGCGCCGATAAAGACGTCTTTGCCGACATGCGCATCGGGTGCGATCACTGCGGACGAATGAATTTCAGGCGCGCGCTGCTGCTGAGGATGAAGGACCTCGGCGATCTGCGCGAAGGCCAGTTTGGGATTCTTAACTTCAATGCGGCAGGGAAAATCCAATTGCGCGCCTTCAGAAACAATTAGACAGGAAGCGTCGGATTGGCGGGCGGTTTCGAAAAACTTCTCGTCTGCCACATAGGCGATTTCACCTGGAACGGCACTCTCCAGTTGAGCTACGCGATTAATGCGCAGCTCGCCATCGCCAATTACGCGGCCTGACGTGCGCTGCGCTAAGTCCGAAACTGTATAACTGTCGTGCCTTATGGCGTTGGCGTGAACCGTCATTTGTCGAATATGTGTGGGAATGTACCACACATCCAACGCCCGCGTGACCATTGAGATCGTTAGATGGGATTCCGTACCGGCGTCACAAAGGCTATTAGCGGACTTTCGCCTTGCCTTGATTGCTGGGGCCAACTATGATGACTGCTATCGCCGGTCGCCTCCAAAATGAATGCGGCGAGTTAATCTGTTTAGAGGCTTTTGTAACCCCGGACGTGTGTAGCCGCGTCTGAAAGACTTAGAGGAGAAACTCTAATTGTTTAGTGATCAATTTCGCCGTGGCGAATCAGATAAGGGCAAGCTGGCTGGCGTTACCGGTTCGAAAGTAGTTTCGGCCCTTTCTGACGTAGCTTGGAAAGCTTTCCAATCCGTCAATCGCCGCTTGCCTGAAGGCGAGGCCATTCGTCCGAACTGGGCGCCGGGTCCGCTGCTCAAATCCTACGAACGCACTGCACCGCCGCTAGGTTTTCCCAGAGAAACGGATTCGCTGTGCCCGCGCTGCGTGAAGGAAGTACGCGACGCTGTGATTTCCGGCGAGACGACGCTCGAGACTTTGATGCATCAGCATCCGGGTGAACTCAAAGCCCAGATTTTGGAAGAAGACGGCCAAGTCATCATGCGCAAGACTTGTCCGAAGCACGGCGAGTTCACGGATGTGATGGCCACCGATCCCGCGTTCCTCGAAAGAATTGAATCGCTTTTCTTTGGCCGCGATTTTCGGGCGGCGGAAGACGCGAACGTTCACAAGCATGGCACGTCGAACATCAAGTTTGGCCGCGGCGCGGTGTTAACGGTCGACCTCACGAACCGCTGCAACATGATGTGCAATCCATGCTTCATGGATGCGAACCAGGTTGGGTACGTTCACGAGCCAACGTTCGAAGACACGAAGGCGATTCTCGATCGAGCAGTTTCATTCAAACCGAAGCGACAAGTCATCATTCTTTTCTCCGGCGGAGAGCCGACGCTCTCGCCTTACTATCTCGACGCTGTCGCGTACGCCAAGAAGATCGGTTTCTATCGCATCCTCGCAGCGACTAACGGAATTCGTTTCGCTGAAGACCTTGAATTCTGCAAAGCGGCAAAGGCCGCCGGTCAACACGGCGTCTATCTGCAATTCGACGGTGTCGGTGAAGAGAAGAACAAGCATCGCGGCGTCGGCAACTTGTTCGATGTGAAGGTGCGCGCGATTGAAAATCTTGCGAAGGTCGGCATCAAAGTCACGCTCGTTGTCACGATCGTTAATAGCATTAACAACGACGCGATTGGCCAAATTGTTGAATTCGCCGCAAAGAACATCGATAAAGTTCAGACGATCGCTTTCCAACCGGTTTCGTTCACTGGCCGCGACGAAGACATCTCAGACGAGCTGCGCACGAAGTGGCGCTACACGCTGGCCGGCATGACTCATGATTTGAAAGATCAGCTCGGCGGTCGCATGCAGCCTCTGCGCGATTGGTACCCGCTCTCGTCCTATTCAGCATTCACCAGCGTGATGGACATGCTGCAAGGCGCAGATGCGCCGTGGGGCTGGTCATCGTGCAATTGCCATCCGAACTGCGGCATTTTTACGCTGGCGGTCGTGAACAAAACAACCGGCGACTTTCGTTCATTGTTCGAGTTCTTTAACTACGAACAGTTCATGAAAGACGTCGCGGTCATCACGGACACGGCACGCGGCAAGAAGCTTTCGTACGCGCAGCTCGCGATGGCGATTATGCGGAACTTCGACGCGAGCAAAGCGCCGGAAGGCTTTCCGATTTCGCAAATCGTGAATCTCTTCAAGCCGTCTTCGACGAATTCAAATTCCGATCGCAACGATCGGATGACGAGCGCCGGTCAGGACAGCCTCGCTGACAACTGGCGCGTGCTGTGCGTCGAAGGCATGTGGTTCCAGGATCTGTTCAATTACGATTTCCGTCGCACCGAAATGTGCGTGATTCCCTACGGCACGCAGGAAGGCGAGATTTCATTCTGCGCCTACAACACCGGCGTCGGCTGGCGGCAGATCATCGAGAACATGCACAAAACGGCGAACCTTGCCGACTGGTACAAGGAAAACGAACGCCACGCCGTTTATGCGGCCGGCCACGACGTACCGAACATTTCCAAGAAGCATTCGCTGAGTCTGCCAATCATTAACGCAATCATTGAAGCCGACAACGGACAACCCGCGCCGGTTTCTCCGTATCTGATTGAAGACCACGAAGAACAAGTTCTAACCGTTTAGATCGATCCAGGGGTAATCGCTCTCCATAAAGCAATCCGTCGAGGCTGGTAATCGTGCCAGACTCGTTCTCTCCTCTATTTTTTCTCTCTTCGATCCGACTCAACAAGGAGAAAACTATGAATACAGTTATGCGAATTGCGACAGGGTTAGTGTTTTGCCTGATCGTTTCCACCTCAGCGCTTCCGCAGCAGGCGTCACAGACGACGGCGCCCAAGGATCCGAAAGCTGTCCCCGCCCAAAGCTCAGCGCCCGCGCCGAAAGCGCCGTTAACGTTCGGCTTGGTTGAGGACACTCCGATCCGGATCAAACTGGCACGAACTATGTCGTCCAAGGACGCGAAGGTCGACGAGCGCGTCGAGTTCGAAGTCTTTGATGACGTCAAAGTGGGCGACGTGGTTGTCATTGAGCGCGGCTCGATGGCGATTGCAACCGTGACCGAAGCTCATCCTAAACGACGGATGGGACGCGCCGGCAAGTTAAAGATGAATATCGATTACGTTCGTCTGGCCAGCGGAGAAAAAGTTCCGCTGCGCGCAGTGAAAGGTGGCAGCGGCGGCAATCACGTCGCGGCGATGACCGGAGCGATGGTGGCCACCGGAATCGTTTTCTTTCCGGCGGCGCCGCTTTTTCTTTTCATGCACGGCAAAGACATAACTATTCCGAAGGGAACTGAGATCACCGCCTATGTAGCGGCAGATACTCCGCTCGATCCGGCAAAGTTCCGCAAGCAAACGGCCCGAATAAATTGATGTGAAGTGGGACCCAGAAACGGCGCGGCAGGTTCAACCAGACTGCTGCGCCCACTCTCCCCAAAATCTGCCAATCACGCTCGTCTGAGCGCCCGCAGCAAATTACACCTTACCGGAGTCTTGAAGCCAATCTGTTTCTTGATTCGCGGTAATCGTTCGAGGACGACTTGAACAACTCGCTTTGGCAGCTCAAGAGTTGAGCTTCGATGCGAGCAAACCGATCGTCACTCTTCGGCTGCCAACCTTCAATGCGGGCAAATCGGATTTTGACAAACCTTTCCTGGCATCGTGATTGCACTTTCTTCCGGCAGCATCACTAGCCCGAAGGAGGTGCAGTCAGATGAAAAATGCGCTTTGCTTAGCGTTATCCTATCTATTACTCGCTACCACTGTTGGTGCGCAGTCTCCAACCGCATCAACGACCGCCGCAAATCCCGTCCAACTGTCGCAACCTGAGAGCGCCACGCCGCCGCCCGCGGTGCGCGAACTCAAGATTCCCGCCGGCACGCCGCTCGAAATCGAAACTGCTTTTACCGTGAATTCCCAATACGTGCGACCGGAGGAGCTAATCAGCTTTCGGGTGTTGGTTCCGGTAAGAGTGGATGGCCTAACGGTGATCGAAAAGTACTCGCTGGTTACCGGCCGCGTCGTCGAAGCAAAGCGCGGGCGTCATTGGGGGCGAGCCGGAAAGCTCTCCTGGATTATGCAGGACGTCGTCGCGGTTGATCTGACGCGGGTTCCACTACAGGCTGTCCGTGATACGCCTGCGGGTACGAACCGCGTCGCGGGAACCAGTCACGGTGGACAGGTAGCGGCCCAAATCGCAATCGCCGCTCCGCTGATGTTATTTGCCGCGCCGCTGGCCCTGACGGCGGGTTTCAAGCGCGGCGAGAATGCGATGTTGCCTGAAGGCAAGCGGTTCATTGTTTACGTCGCGAAAGATACAACAGTGCATACGACAGAAAGTCCTGCCGAACCTCAGCCGCTGAAGCCTTAGACAAAAAATCCGGCGCGACTCTCGCGAAGCCGCGCCGGTGTTCAAGTCGCACAGGTGGAAACTTTATCTCTGTGGAACCGGAGGCGGTGCGCCTTCCGGCACAACCCACAGCTCGAACAGCCAATCCTCACGGGCCGGTCCCATGACGGTCACGACACGATGCGAATCGAGCCCGCGCGTATTCACCAGGTAATCGACAATGCGCTGCGCCCGCGCCTGGGCTGCCGACGCGCCGGCCTTGCGTGACGGGTAAACAATCACGTAGCCCAGCGAACCCGGTTGCTGTTGTATTTCGATCGCATAGTTGTCGAGCCGCGCCTTTTCATCGTTACGCGCGATGTCATAGTACTCGTCGAACTTGTGTGGCTTGGTCACGATTGGAATTGCCACGGCACAGCTGGCCGGACACGGCATGCCGAAACCACCAATGTCGAGGGTGGCGCGAACGGTCTGACCAGCCAATCCAGTCGTATCGACTGTGATGCTCGGCGTGCCCTGGCCGCTGATGATGCGGCCGGCAGAAATGGTCCAATTGTACGTTGGCGTGATGCCGGCGGTGCCGCCACTCAAGTTGGCGGTAAAGGTCACCGGAGCATTCTCGGTGGCAGCTTCCGGACACGAGACGCTGACGGTCGGGCACACCGGCTTCTCAGGCGGTGGTGGCGGACAATCAAGCACAACAACCGAAAGCGACGAGAACGCGACGCAGTTCGCATCGCCGTCATCAACGTCGACTATTGCTTGATAAACGCCGGGAGCAGCTCCGCCGAGATCCCAGATGGGACTTGGGCCGTCGCCTCTCAGTCGACCAGCGCTGACGGTCCAGCGGTAACGAAGTTGTCCAGTCTCAGAGCGGCCATTCGTCGTCAATTGAACTCGGCCTTCGTCGGCGCAAGCTTTGATGACCGAAGGTTCAGCCATCAGAGAAATCGTCGGCGGCCCTGAACGCCTTTCGACCTTTTTCTTTTTCGGTTTCGCGCTCGCCGGCAGCGTGACCATCGCGGCTGCGAAGATCGCCAGCATGAGACCTAACCACAGGCTCTTTCGAGACATCATTATGTCCTTTCAAAAATGAGACGCGGCCGGGCAACGGACCACGCCTGCCGAATTTTTCAGGAAGTTTAGACTCCCAGCACCCCGAAATCCAGAGATGACTACCAAGGAAAAGGCTCAATATAGACGCGTTTCCAGTTAGATCCTGGCTCCCGAGTATTGTCCCGAGGGTTTTCCGAGCCGGAATTGGACTTGACGGCTAAGCTGCAAAACACGATACATTCTGAAATATGCAGACGATTCGAGTGCGCACGCCGACAAAATCAGTTAAGTACGACATTCGAATTGGATCGGGTGTCTTGGCCGACGTTGGCAAGGAAACACGCGGCGTCCTCGGCGAGCGCACCCAGCGCATCGTGTTGATTTCGAACGAGACGGTGTTCAAGTTATTCGGCAAGCTGGCCGTGTCAGGTCTGAATGCCGCCGGATTCGAGGTCAACACCTGGTTGATGAAAGACGGCGAACAACATAAGTCGCTCCGTTCATTAGAACAGGCGCTTACGTTTCTCAGCCGATCAGAAATCGAAAGAAGCGATGCGGTCGTCGCTCTGGGCGGCGGCGTAGTCGGTGATCTCGCAGGCTTCGCAG
>DATLVM010000404.1:0-6779 GCA_035577445.1 Pyrinomonadaceae bacterium | reverse complement strand
AGACCGGATGCGCACGCCGTCACCGACAACTGATCGTCGCAGCTTAGCGCCGGCTTCGATCGTCACGCCGTCCCAAAGAATCGAGTCGCGCACCTCGGCTGATTCGTTAACGACAGAGTCCAATCCGCAGTAGGTGTTCACACCCTCGTTCTGGAGAAGCGCCAGACTGATGTCGAGATATCTTTGCAGAGTCGACAACTCATACCAGGTTCCTTCGGCGACATGCGCGACAATGCGTTCGCCTTTGGCTATCGCTTGCGGATAAACGTGAACCGTTGAATGCGAGAAGATCCCGCGGGGAATATAGTCGAAGATACGCGGCTCGAGAATTTGAATGCCGGTGAACATCAACGGCTCCGCGCCGGTTGAAGCGTCAGCAGTTGGCATCCCGGCGAACCTGGTGACCAGGCCATCGTGAGTTTCGACGATGCTGAACCTTTCGCGGCGTCTGTTCTTGAGCAGCACCAGTGTCGCCAGCGCGTCTCGTCTCTGGTGCTCTTTCAACGCCGCGTTCAAATCAATATCTGTAATGAGCTTCCCGTTGATTACGATGAACGTGTCGTCTTCCAGGAGGTGTCGGGCGTTATCCATCGCGCCGCTGGTGCCCAGGATTACCGGCTCGTGAACGTATTCCAGTTTGACGCCGAACTGGCGGCCGTCGCCCAGCGCGCGCTTAACTGATTCAGGTCGATGATGAAGATTGACGACAACTTCCTTGATGCCAAATCGGGCAAGGTACTCAGCGACGTAACCAACAAGCGGCACCCCCAAAACCGGAATCGCGGGTTTCGTTCGATCGGCAGTCAACGGCCACAGTCGTTCACCGTATCCGGCTGCCAGAATCATTCCCTTCATCGTGTGACATTCTAGTGGTTACACAACTCGAACGGTAGCGACGCTCAGGCGATAATCGCGCAATAAGCTTTGCACAAAAAGTCCGAATACAGTCCCGCGAAGCGGGACGACTGACAATAGCCCAGCACTTTAGTGCTGGGTTAGGACGCATTGATCGAATGAGTCCGGAAGCGGACGGCTGAAATTCTGCGATAATTCAGCCGTCCGCTTCTGGAGGAGTGTTTTGGCTCGCTCTCCCAGCACTGAAGTGCTGGGCTATTGTCAGTCGTCGGCTTCGCCGACTTAAAAACCGACTTTTTGTGCAAAGCTCGCGCAAGACCACTCGTTATCGATCAGCTTTCTGTGACTTGTTAGTTGTCTGAAATGCGCTCGTATCGTAATCTACGCGGCGACAGTCACATCAAGCACCGGTCAATACTTCATGCCATCTGATCAATTCTTTTCACTGCCACTCGAACAGCAAGTTGGACAGTTCTTCTTCATCGGTCTGCCCGGCACGACCATCGACGCAGAGACGCGCGAGTTAATCGAAGAGATTAAGCCGGGCGGGATCATTCTGTTTGGACGAAACGTCGAAGCCCGACAGCAGGTGCGCGAACTTCTCGACGGCGCGCGCGCGCTCGTGCCAATTCCGCCTCTGGTCGGCATTGATCAGGAAGGCGGTCTGGTGGATCGGCTGCGCCCGATTTTTCCGCCGATGCCGTCGGCGCGGGCCATTCGACAACACGGCGATCTGGCCGGCGTGCGCACTCTTGGGCGCGTGACCGGCGAACTCCTGCGCATGCTGGGCTTCAACATCAACTTCGCGCCGGTGATGTCGATCATCACCCAGGAACGCAGTCAACTCACCAATGGTCTGTACTCTCGCTCGTACGGCAGTTCGCCCGGCGAGGTGCTCGGCTACACCACGGTTTACATGCGCGGGCTGCAAGGCACCGGCTGCCTCGGCTGTCTCAAGCACTTTCCAGGTATCGGCGCCGGCGCGGTCGATTCGCACATCGAGATGCCGCTGGTGCCGCTCTCGCGTGATGATTTGTTGGCGCAGGACCTGGCGCCATATATCGAGTTGTTTCAGCGCGCAGACGATCGTGTGCGCGTCGTGATGATCAGTCACGGCGGCTTTCCCAATATTGATATTAAGAAAGGAACGACGGGGGGCTTAGTTGAACCAGCCTCGATTAGTCCGCAGATTGTGACTCATCTTCTGCGTCAGGAGTTGGGCTATAGGCACCTTATCGTTACCGACGATTTAGAGATGGGCGCGATTGCCAAGCAATTCGAAATCGAAGATGCAGCCGTTCGCGCTTTTAGTGCCGGCGAAGACATGCTCTTAATCTGCGCGACGCCTGAAACCATTCGTCGTGGCTACAAAGGACTACTTGAGGCTGTGCGCAAAAAGGAGATCAGCGAAAAACGCATGCAAGCATCGCTGCGCCGAATTGCCGCGACTAAGTCTTTAGCCAAGGAACCTCTCCCGCTTGAGACAAATCGGTACGAAGAACTGGCCGAAGAAATTAGAAAGCTGAATAAGACGCTCGAATACGTTTACCCCGGAGAATCGCATGCGTAATCACCTGACGATTAAACAACGCAGCGCTCAAGTATTGATCATCCTTGCGTGCTTGCTGGCCCCTCTCATCTTTTCTTCGGCCTGCCGGCGCAATCGCAGCGGCGCGTTTGTGATTGCACTCTCTGATAACGTCAAGACCATCGATCCGATTGGTTCGCCGTCGGTCGATGCGGCCAGCGAACGTGTGCGCTCGCTGATGTTCAATTCGCTGGTGAAGAAGGACGAAAAGTTTGATTACGTTCCTGAGCTGGCTTCGAACATTCAGCGCTCAGATGATGGGCTGACGTTTACTTTCACTTTGCGCGATGGCGTGACGTTCCATGATGGCCGGCCGTTCACCTCGGCTGATGCGAAGTACACGCTCGACACAGTCCTCGCTTCAACTTTTGCCAAAGCTGCCAGCTTCTTCGAAGGGTCAGGCGCAAATAAGACGTCTTACGTGAAGAGCATTGAAGCGCCCGACGCAAAGACTCTGGTAATTCGGCTGAATAAGCAGTGGACTGGGCTTCTGCCGAACCTCGTGCCGATTGCGATCATTCCAAAGGACAGTTACGAGTCTCAGAAGACCCATCCGCTTGGCACTGGTCCCTTCAAGTTCAAAAGCTACGATTCGTCGCAGCAGGTCGTCGAAATGGAGGCAAACCCGAATTATTACGAAGGCGCGCCGCACATCCAGAATCTGCGCGCGCGCGTGATTAGCGATTCGAATGCGTTGCAGGCTGAGTTGCGCTCGGGCCGGGTTGATATTGCGCCCTTGCCGACAAGTCTATCACCGGACTCCATCAAATCTCTCAGTAGCGATCCCAACCTGACGGTGCATCAATTCAACGGATCGAACCTGAATCTCCTGACGCTTAATACGGCCGAAGCGCCGCTCGATAATGTGAAGGTGCGACAGGCCATCGCTTACGCGATCAATCGAGAGAGTATGATTCGCGATCTACTCCAGGGTCAGGGCAAGATTGCGCACTCGATTCTTCCGGAAGAGTCCTGGGCTTATACCCAAGCGCAAACCTATCAGTTCGATCCCGCGATGGCGAAGAAGCTGCTCGACGAAGCCGGCTTCCGCGATCCCGATAGTGACGGGCCGCAGATGCGTTTTTCTAAACCAATCGTGTTTCGCATCTCTGGCAGTAGCGCTTCAGCTCGTCAGTATGCCGGTGTGATACAAAATTATCTGAAGGACGTCGGTATTCCCGTTTCGATCGACACGTCGGAATTGAATGTGCTCTTCGAATTTCTACGCCGCGGTCAGTTTCAAATGACTTATGGCCAATGGGTCGGCGGCAACCAGGATCCGATCTTCTATCGTGATCTGTTTGCGTCGTCAGAGATTCCGACCGAAACGCGCGCATCACGAAATCGCAGCCGCTACAAGAATCCCGAACTCGATGAGATTCTGAGTGAAGCGACCAATACCTACGATCACGCAAAGGCGCAACCGCTGTATGCGAAGGCGCAAGAAATCGTGAGTCGTGACGTGCCAGTCGTGCCGCTGTGGTATCAGGCGAATATGGTTATCGCGAAGAAAAACGTCGGCAACGTCCACGTGAATGCCAGCGGCGACTGGGGATTTGTGAAGGATCTGACAGTGCAGTAAGGAGCCGGTTCATAAGTGGTTACAGAACCGCGAGCGGTAGCGAGCGGGTTAAAGGGCCTCAGTTTCTGAGCCACAGTCACCTCGATCCGCTCGCTACCGCTCGCGGTTCCGTATCCGACCCCACGGAATTACACCCTCGCGGATCAACTTCGGCTTATCTCCCGACGCGTCAACCACCGTTGAAGGCGCGCCGGCCTGTGACTCACCATCATCAACAATCAAATCGATCAAGTCACCAAAGTAATCATAAACTGCTTGTGCGTTCGTCGCGGGCGGCTCGTGTGACGGATTCGCGCTGGTCGCCGTTAACGCGCCGCCGCATGCCCTCACCAACGCACGCACTCGTTCATCATTCGGGAGACGCACCCCGATCGTGTCCGTTCCTGCGGTGATTTCCGCGGCAACTTCAGGACGCGCCTTGCCTATCAGGGTCAACGCGCCCGGCCAAAACGTTTCGGCCAAAAGTTGAAACGAGGGTGAAGGCGCCGCGATGAAGCGCTCAAGCTGACTACGATCGCTGATGACGATTAGAATGGGCTTGTTGTCTTCCCTGCCCTTGAGTTCTTTGATGCGGTGCACTGCGGCACGATTGAAAGGATCTGCGCCCAAGCCATAGAACGTGTCGGTGCGAAATGCGATGACACCGCCGCGGGAGGCGATGTCCGCGGCGGTCCGGAGCGATTCAGGTGTTAACGAAATCGGCACAGTTGGCGGCTCCTAGCGGAGCCGCGATCGTTACGCGATCTTCACACCGTATCCCAGTCCATCACCCACCGCCAACACTTCGGCGCGGAGTTGCGGGTGACTAACGAAATATTCATTGAATTCGCGCAGCGCTTCAGTCGAGGGTTTCTGATCGTCTGAAAGAATCTCGCCGGCGACTTGTCCGCCCCACAGAAGATTGTCGCAGATGACTACGCCGCCAATTCTCAGCTTTGGCAGAGCGAGATCCAAGTAGCCACGATACTCCTCTTTCACGGCGTCGATGAAGAGAAGATCGAACGGACCTTCGAGCTGAGGAATAACTTCGAGCGCGTAGCCTTTGTTGATGTCGACCCGATCGCGCAAGCCTGCCCGCGAAAGATACCCTTCCGCGGCCTTGATCATTTCATCGCTCGGATCGATGGTTACGACGCGGCCGTCATCACCCATGCCGCGCAAAAGGTGAATTACTGAATAGGCGATCGCCATCCCGCATTCGAGTGCACGCTTCGCGTTTATGGCGCGCGCTGTAATTTCCAGAAACAGCGCGACTTCGCGATCCGCGATCGGCACGCGATGTTCTGCTGCGTAAGCCTCCATTGCGGAGAGCAATTCGTCGCTCGCTGGAAGAAGCCGATCGAGATATTCAGCTTGTTCAATTTTGATGATTGCGTCGAGTTTAGCCTTCATGGAGCGATTATAGTGATGGTGTTACGGAACCGCGAACGGTAGTGAGCGGGATAAGGAGGCTTCGCTGTCTTGCCTCGCCAACACGTCTTATTCGATGTTTGCGCATTGTCGCTCGGGCGTCCAAACTCAAGTCAGCAGCATTCCTTGCCCTTCAACAACGTACGCGATTGCATTCGATAATTCTTCCTCAGTCCAAATGTATTTTGTGCTGCCACCCCGAGACCACGGGCTCAAAATCGCGTCCCAGCAACCATCCTCTCGCATCGCGCGAGTAGCGTTTGCTTTCAAAGCAGCCATGGCTTTCTTTGCACTACAATTCGCAGTCAATACACAGTGCACGTGATTCGTTCTGACGTTAATTGCCAAACCATCCATTTCCGAAAGTGGCAAGTCTCTTTAATGCTAAGTTCAATCGCTCTTCGTTGGCGCAAATCGAATATCACCTTAGGCTGTTTTAGCAACTGCGTTTCAATTTGTTCCCTGCGAGGCCCAGCCGGCAAGGCGGGTGTGCCATACCTGCGGTGATGCCGATCGATTGAACCGCGCTCGTCCCCATGCATCCAGGTTCCGTATGTACGGAATGTGATCAAATATCCAAGCGGCGTGTGATCGTCGTTGAATTCACGTGACATGTTACAGAACCGCGAACGGTAGTGAGCGGAATAATGTGAACCTCTGACAAGCAGTCCCGACGCTGAATTCAAATTGAGTAATGCACGGTAGCTGAAAGCGCCCTTATCCCGCTCGCTACCGCTCGCGGTTCCGTAACAAGTCGAGTTTAGCTTTCACTTGTCAGCCTTCTCCTGCGTCCCGGCCTTCGACGGCTACGTATCTGCGGCCGAGCCCCAGCTCTCTCAACTTATGTTGCAGCGACTGGCGATGCATGCCGAGCACAGACGCCGCGCGCGTCACATTGCCGCCCGATTCTTCCAGACAACGCGCGATGTAACGGCGTTCGAACTCTCGGCGATCATCGCGAAAGTCAGACGTGTAAGGCACCAGCAGATTTCCATTAGTGGAGACATCGGAGGTTGATGATACGGCGGCTTTCGACTGGCCATTGATTTCGATTTCGTTTAATTCGTCGCCTTCCGACATGATCGCGGCGCGCTCAATGACGTTCTTTAGCTCGCGCACGTTACCGGGCCAACTGTATTCAACCAGTCTGCGCAATCCGTCGCGCCCAATCACTCGCTCCGGCAAGCCATGCCGTTCGGCTGCTTGTCGGGCGAACGTGGCCGCGAGCACCGGAACGTCTTCCCGACGATCGCGCAGAGGCGCGATATCGATCGTCACTACACGCAAGCGGTAGAAGAGGTCGGCGCGGAAATTTCCATTCTCGATCTCGTCTTCCAAATCTCG
>DATLVM010000403.1:0-21355 GCA_035577445.1 Pyrinomonadaceae bacterium | reverse complement strand
AGCAGCGGCCGCTCGTTTTCCGGTCCAACGAAGTCAGGGTTCCGGGGTGCGTAGAAGAATCCATGCGCGGTCAAGCCATTCTCAGTGGGAAATTCGATCGGCGTGGCTTCCGAAAAGTAAGCAGGATCGACGTCTGTCGCGCTGCCCCGCTTGAGAACCTGCCATTCACGCGTGTTGAGGTTCATCTCGATGATTGCTGAAGATTGCGCCGGCGAGGCAGCTCGGATGATGGCGCGACCAGCGCTGGCTCTGACGTACGAGATATCGGTGAAAGGCGTCTCGAGAGGTTCGAATCGTTTGGTTTGCGTATCGATGGTAGCGAGATGCCAGATTCCCTGCTCGACAAACGCACAGACAATTCGATCTGCCGAGTCAAACGCGTAGGTCGACATGCCGAATCCCCACTGCGGCGCGCCGAACTCGGCATTCATCTCGTGCAGGCACTCGATCTCATCTCCTGCCTCTCGATAAATATTCCACCAACCGCTGCGATCAGAGACGAAGTAGAGAACGCCATCCGGAGACCACTCGGGTTGGAAGATAGATTCGCCCGAGTCCCCCGCGATCAACTTCTGATTATTGATCGAGCCATCATCGCCAAATTCTCCAACCCACAACTCACAGCCGTCCCAGGGCATGTTCGGATGGTTCCATGTCAACCAGGCGAGCCGCGTTCCGTCAGGACTCAATCTCGAAGACGAATAGAAGCTGTTTCCCGAAGCGAGCACCAATTCCGCGCCATCATTGATATTCACAGCGACCAGGCAGTTCTCAGCTTCTTTACCTTCCGCCCGATGGTCCTCTCGCACACAGATCAGCCGATTTCGCGCCGCATCGACGATCGCATCGGCATAGCGCACGCGGTCGTCGGTTGATTGGTTCGTCAGACGTTGCGGCGTTCCGCCTTGCGTCTGCCGATAAATCTGCTGGTCGGCGAAGTTAGAAAAATAAACTGTCCCTTCGCGCACAACGTAGTCACCCCCGCCGTACTCATGCACGCGCGTGCGCGCATTGAATTCCGGCGGATTGATGTCGGTTCGCGTTCCCTCGGCGCTGTGGCGAACGATTACCTGACGGCCGCGCTCCGACGGCCGCATCTCGATCCAGTAAATGTCAGACCCGTCGAGGCTCGGCTGACTGAGGCCGATGGTTTCCTTAACAATCAAGTCAGAAGTAATTGGTGATTTCCACGTGCCGTAAGGTGCAGTCCTGGGTGTAGTCATTGATGATGTTCTCTCGTGTGTATTTGGAGATGAGAAGGAATTATCGACGGAAAGGCTGAAAGCACAAGCAGAGGTGGGCTAGAGAAGCAAAGGCGCCTAACCTCCCCCAAAGTTAGGCGCCCTACCCTTCAGTCTCAGTTCTCACAAGGAGAATCAATGAATGAATGGATACTAAACTCATCACTTCTATCGAGGGTTGCAGAAATATTGCGAAGAGCTTGTAAAACCGGTTCGGCAAGTTTGAATGGTGGACGATTGGCGATCGCATGGCCGAAGTTCGCGAGTGTTGACGATCAGCCGAAACAAGCATAAAAAGGTGACGCTATTCATTGGGAGGCGAGCACATGAAGGCATCCATTACGCGGGCTTTGGTTCTGGTCATTGTTGCTGCATTTCTTTGGTCGACGATCAATGTTTCGACAGCGGATACTTTTCGTCCAGTTGTGCGCGGCCGGCGCGGCGTTGTCGCCGGCGGTCATCCGCTTTCGGTCGAGGCGGGAATGCGGGTGCTTCAGCATGGCGGAAACGCAGTTGATGCTGGAGTCGCGACGATTCTGGCTGCTTCCGTGATCGAGTTCTCGCACTTCTCGTTCGGCGGCGAAGTGCCGATTCTGATCAAGCTGAAGCGTAAAGAAGTCTCTGTTGTCGAAGGCATGGGGACGGCCCCGGCTAAAGCCACCCGCGAGTTTTTTGTTAATCGAGCCAGGCAGGTCGGAGGAGGCACGGCGGCTACTGCGCCAGATTCTTCCGCCACCCGGCGCGCCGAAACCGAAGGCACGACCTATCCGGACGCGAAACCAGGATTGATCCCGTCGACGGGGCCGCTTGCGGCAACTGTCCCGGCGGTGCTGGACGCCTGCGTCACGGCTCTCGATCGATTCGGGACCAAGTCCCTCGGGGAAGTGATGCAGCCGGCGATCGAACTTGCCGACGGGTTTCCGATTGACGAGCTGCGCGTCAATTACATCAACACGCGGGCGCCCATCTTTTCGCAATGGCCTGACGCGAAACGGATCTTTCTGCCGAATGGGCAGGCACCGAAGGTCGGTGATGTCTTTGTGCAAGCTGACCTCGCCCGCACTCTTCGTTCAATTGTCGCGATTGAGAAGCAGAATTCGCGACGCGGTCGGCATGCAGGGCTAATGGCCGCGCGTGATTATTTCTACAAGGGCCCGGTCGCAAAGCGTATCGGCGATTACATGCAGACGCATGGTGGCTTACTGGCTGCGTCCGACTTGGCAGGTTGGCATGCGACGGTAGGAACTCCGGCAAAGACAACTACCGCGGTTATGAAATCTACAAAACTGGTTTCTGGGCGCAAGGGCCAATGATGCTTGAGACGCTCAACCTGCTCGAAGGCTACGATCTGAAGAAGATGGGGCAGAACTCGCCCGAATATGTTCACATAGTGACGGAAGCATTGAAGTTGAGCTTCGCCGATCGCGATCGATTCTATGGTGATCCGAATTTCGTTAAGATTCCCACGGAACAACTTCTTTCCAAGAGCTACGCGTCAATGCGCCGCGGTCTCATTGACGATAAACGAGCGTCTCTGGATCAGCGTCCGGGCGATCCGGCGAACATGAAGCCGCTGCTCGCGAGCTTTACGCCAGTCGCTTATAAAGCCGAACCCCTGCCTCAAATTCTGAAAGCGAATGACACAACTTGTGTGAACGTCATCGATAAAGACGGCAACATGTTCAGCGCCACGCCCAGCGGCGCTTGGTTACCGGCCATGGTTGCCGGCGACACGGGTGTGTTGATGGGCCAACGTCTGCAATCCGCTCTGACCGATCCAAACAGCCCGAATGTTGTTGCTCCCGGGAAGCGTCCACGCGTTACGCTGACGCCGACAATTATCTTGAAAGATGACCAGCCCTTCATGGTTCTTTCGACGCCCGGCGGCGACAATCAGGATCAAGCGTTGTTACAGGTTCTACTAAACATCATCGAGTTCGGCATGAATCCGCAGGAAGCAGTCGAAGCTCCGCGCTTTGACACGCAACATTACGTCAGCTCGTTCGACAATCATGAATTCCTTGCCGGCGTGCTGAACCTTGAAGGCCGATTTCCAGCGGAAGTATTCAGCCAACTCGTCGCTCGCGGCCACAAAGTGAAGGCGCAAGGCCCGTGGGCCACAGGTTCATCGCCGACTGTGATTATGTATGACGTGAGGAGCGGCGTAATTTCCGGCGGCGCCGATCCACGCCGCGGGAGATACGCGGTTGCCTGGTAGGGGGGAAGAGGAAACCTCATGATCAATGGCGCGCACGTAATCATCTACAGTAAAGACGCGGATGCCGATCGCGGATTCTTCAAAGATGTGCTTGGCTTTCATTCAGTCGATGCCGGTCACGGCTGGTTGATTTTTGCGCTGCCGCCGTCAGAGGTCGCAGTACATCCCGGCGATGAAAACGATCAGCACGCGCTTTATCTCATGTGCGAAGATCTGAAACAGACTATGTCCGCCTTAGACGCAAAAGGAATTCATTGTTCCGACGTGCAGGAGCCGCCGTGGGGATTGCTCACCTCAATCACTCTGCCGGGTGGCGGCAAACTCGGACTCTATCAACCGAAACATCCAACCGCGGCGAATCTAAAATCGTCATAATTCACAGGAGAAACGATGGCAGAAGCAAACACAGCTTCAAAAAGTCCTGAGTTAACTGCGCGTGCGATCGTCATCGGTTTGATCGTCGCGATGATTATCGGCAGCGCTTATCCGTACTGTGTTTTGAAACTCGGATTCGGTCCGAATCTTTCCGTTGTCTCAGCCTTCTTTGGATTCATGGCCTTGGTGCCACTTGTGTTCGCGCTGCGGCTCACCAAAACGAACGCGCGCGAAAACAACATCGTGCAAACCATGGGCACGAGCGCCGGCCAGACTGCTTTCATGGCCGTGCTGCTTGCGGCGTTTGACATGCTGAACGCGAAGGGCGTTCTGAACCCGCCGATCTATCTCAACACGTTGCAGATTTTCTGCTGGCTTTGCAGTGCGAGCCTGCTCGGAATCCTGCTGGCCGTGCCGATGCGCCGTCACTACATCGATGAAGAGAACTTGACGTACGCTGATGGTTTGGCGGCGGGCGAGACCATTAGAGTCTTGCACGAAGGGCGCAACACTCGCGGTCCGCTGGCCGCTTTGGGAATTGGCACGATTCTGTCGGGCTTCCTGATGATGGTCACGACGTTTTGGAAATGGATGCGCGACACCTGGTTTATCCCCGGTCAGCAGGCGATGAATATCGGCTTCAACATTAGCCTGCTCAGTTTTGGATCGGGATTGTTGGTCGGCTTCCGCATTTGTCTGTCGATGGCCCTCGGTACGGCCATTAGTTGGTTCATCTTGCCGCGATATCTCTTTGCGCACGGAATGATCACTGCGCTGACATATCCGGCGACGCTGCGGTGGGTGATGTGGCCGGCGACCGGATTAATGGTGGCGGGCGGCCTGACATCGCTCGTGCTGAAGTGGAACCTGATCGTCAAAACGTTTCGTGGATTAAGAGGCAGCAAAGCCGCGAGTAACGACTTTCCCATGCAATACGTCGTCGTCGGATCGATCATCATGACGATCGTAATTTGTCTGATTCAATACTTCAGCATGGGCATTCCGGTTTATCTGTCGTTCATTGCCATCGTTTTGTCTCTGCCGTTGATGCTGGTTGGCTTGCGCGTGTTGGGCGAAACGAACTGGGGACCGATCAGCGCGATGTCGAACATGATGCAGGCGATCTTTGCCTTCATTTCGCCGGGCAATGTGCCGGTCAACATGTCTTCGAGCGGATTGACGGGAACGGTCGCGGTGACGTCGGAAGCCTTGATGCAGGATTTCAAAGCCGGCCAGCTCCTGGGGTCGAATCCGCGCAGCCTGACGATTGCCCAACTCATCGCCGCGCCAGTCGGATCGATTGCCACCGCGATTGTTTACCCAGTGCTGCGCAATAAGTTCGGCATAGGCGCGACCGGTTTGTCTTCACCGATAAGCGTAAAGTGGGCGGGCTTCGCGGAACTGTTGACTCAAGGATTCAAAGCGCTGCCGCCGGGCTGCCTGGTCGGATTGATCATTGGTATAGCTGTCGGGGTGCTACTAACAATCCTCGCGGAAAGGTGGGGCGAATATGTGCCTTCGCCTTCAGCGATGGGCATCGGCATGCTAATCACAGCCGCAGTTTTGTTGACGTTCATTCTCGGCGGCGTCGCGCAATTGATTTGGGCGAAAGCGCATCCGGAAAGTGAGAAGGCCTATCGCATCCCGCTGGCCTCAGGATTGATTTGCGGAGAGGCAATCATCGCCGTCGTACTCGCCATTCTCGCTGCTGCGGGTGTTAACTTTTGACGGGAGACTTAGCCACAGATTGACGCGGATTACCGCAGATAAGGAAAAACCCTTCTCTCCGGTTTTGAATCTGTGCTCATCTGTGTTTATCTGTGGCCGATCATGGACTGGCGCGACAACCTCATCACGACACCGGATCAGATTCGCGAGTTGCTCAAGGCAACCGCAACGATCGCAGTGTTGGGCATTAAGACCGAAGCGCAGGCCAATCAACCCGCGTTTTATGTTCCGAATTACATGCAGGCCGCCGGGTTCAAAATCATTCCCGTACCCGTTTACTATCCCGAGGCGACAGAAATTCTCGGCGAACCAGTTTATCGAACGGTCGCAGAAGTTCCTGATGAGGTCGACATGGTAAATGTCTTTCGCCGTTCGCAAGACATTCCGCCGCACGTTGCGGACATCCTGGCCAAGAAACCCAAGTCGGTCTGGATGCAGCTCGGTATCTATCACGACGACGCTGCGGAAGAGTTCGCGCGCGCCGGAATCAAAGTGGTGCAGAATCGATGTCTGATGGTCGATCATCGCCGGTTCGCGTAGTTTCGGTCAATCATTTGGATAGTGCAGTTCAATTCTAAAAGTAGGCACCAAAGGTTGAGGCAAAGAAAATGAAGAAATGAATCCGCAGATTACGCAGATTACGCAGAGAGAAACATTCAGGCCAAAGCCCTGTACAAAAGGTCGTCGAAAAGGAAATCTGGATGAGGAATTATCTCTCAGGTCAGGAAGGGTGGCTCGCCCCCGCCCTCAAATCGTCAGCCGCCTTGAAGTAAAGTAAGAGCGGCGATAAACCGCTCTTCCCGACCTGAGAGAGTCTCCAGACTTCGATTACAGGCAGGACGTTTTTGTGCAAAGTGTCAGGCCAAAGCGAAAAGTAAAACATCCGATAGTGAGGCCACTCCGGTTCGGCTTCACTTATTAAGTTTCCTGTCTTTCATCTGTGTAATCTGCGGATGATCTCTTATGGCAACGAAGCGCTTTTCAAAACCAATCGTAGATGCGATTAACGACGCGAAGATCCTCGGCATTCGTGCCGGTACGAAACCGCACCGCATCATCGGCATCTGGGCCGTGGTCGTCGAAGGACGCGTATTCGTCCGCTCGTATAGCTTGAAAGAACGAAGCTGGTATCGCACGTTGCGCGAGGAACCATGCGGGATCATCGAAGTCAACGGCAAGCAGATTAAGATGCGGCCTATCTTCACCCGCAGCGAGCGATTGAAGAAGTTGGTCGACCGCGCTTACGCAGAAAAATTTCCGACACCCGGTTCGCGCGTCTTTGTCGAAGGATTCAAAGAAAAGAAACGAAGGGATACAACGACTGAGTTGGTTCAGCTTTGACGCAAAGTCAGATCCGAATCGCATAGTGCGCCTTCCATTTGATATTCAGAGGCCACAACCCAGTCACAGGAGAGACTCGATCAATGAAGACTCGATTGCCCTTAGCGTTGATTACGTGTGTGTTGCTGATCGGAGCAGCTTACGCTCACAGATCCACGCCGCAACCGAAGCCAGTATTTTCCAGTCGCTACACAACTCTGATCAATTGCGCCAGTGGCATGACCAAAAAGGAAGAGCGCGAAGCCAAAAATACCGGGACCGACATGCCCTCGAGATGCCGCGGCCTGGGTGGTTATGCTATCTACATTTCCTACTCAGCGTGCGCGTCCCAATTCAGTCTTACCCGCGGAGAGGAAGACATTTCGTTGGGCATGCAGCCGGTGAATTGGAAGCAGAAGCAGGTTGAATGGAGACTGGCTGACAGCAAGCCCTTCGCCGTGATCATCCGCATGTATGACTACGGCGATGATCTCTGCAATGGCGACAACAAGCTCAGAGGCGAGTCGCTGATGGTCCATGGTCTGAAAGGCTTTGAGCAAATCGAAGGTTCAGTCGATGCGCGAACCGCGAACGCGAATCTGAAGGCGAGGGAATTGGCTGATAAGGGTTACGCGAAACCTAAGGCCTGAGTCTGATTGAAGAGCGAGGCCTCGCGGAGTAAGAATTGAACACCGACTGGGAAAGCTACTGCCCAAACCGCTTGCGATACTCATCGGAACTGATAAACGCCTTCACCATCTCAGCGGTTTTATAGTCGCCGAACTGATTCAACTTGTTCAGCCAAAAATCGAAGCCGGAAAAATCCGTGTTCGGTAAGTCGTCCGGATTGCGGCGCAGGTAGCCGAAGTACTGCATCAGCACAAACGCGCGGTTGAACTCAGCGGCGGTAAAGGCCGGGTTCTCAACAATCTTGCGCAGCACGGTCGCACGCGTTTCTTGACCGAGTTGGAACCTGCTCACCAAGTCATTTCTCTCGTTGGGGGAGAGCGCGTTGCCGGTGTGCACATTCAAAAAATCCACATATTGCACCGGCGGTAATGAAGATGGATAGGTCGTCGTGAATTCAGGCGTGGCCACAAACGAATTGAAGTACGCGACGGTGTTCGCTTCGAGCAGCGCTTCCCAGCCCGGGCTGTTCACGATGACGCCGCGACTGATCTCTTGCGTGTCGCGGATGAACTCGCGATAGCGCGGCATGCCGCGCGGGCGCGTCGAGCCGACCGGGAAAGCTGCCTTGTAAGTTCGGTATACCAAGAAGCCGGTGCGCTGAAATTCAATCGACAGAAAGAATGCCGCCGACGTGTCGATACGTTTCACTTCACGGCACTGGGCATCGCTGCCACACGATTCGATGTTATTAGTCCAGAACGACAACCCGGCCGCATCTGAAACGCGATTGAGAAAATCGTGGTAATGCTGATCGGCGTAAAAGTTCGACGAGTCAACGGGGTTCCGCAGGTCTGGCGGGAAAAAGACAAGGCCGTTGTGAATTATCAGTGTCGCTGAATTGCGCGGACCTACACCGCCGTTGCCGGTGGCGTTGAGCAGACCGAGAGAAACAGTCTCGTTGCCCTCATCGATGTTGTCGTTGGTGATAAGTACGTCAAAGGTCTTCTGGGTCTCGCCGGGCGCAAACCGGAGTGTGCCAATCGCGGTTGTATAGTCGCTTCGCTCGGAAGCTGTGCCGTCCGACGTGAAATAATCTACGGTCGCGGCAGCGGATACGTCGCCAATCCGGGTAACGGCAATTTGCGCCCTGCTCGGACTCAAGCCTTCGAAACCCTCGAATTGTGGCGCCGCGAAATTGAATACGCTGGAGCTTTGCGATCCGCATTGCACAATCGGCGAAGTCAGCCCGCGCGGATTTGGATCGGCAAAAGAAAAGTCTGCGAGGTTGTTATTCGTGTCCGTGCATCCGCCATTGATGCGCGTCAAAGATTTCGTCGCGGCCGGCGCGAGTGTGACTGTGCCTTCAAAACAAGTCGCCGTGCCATAGCCGACATAATCGATGACCGCACCTGTCAGATCGGGCGAAGCAGGACATCCGGCCGGCAGGTTCTTGTCCTTGCCGAGCAGAACGATCTGCCCGCCCGCGGAACCCAGGCTCACAAAAGGGACCGGAAAGTCACCGTTCAATGGCTGTCCGTTTGCGCCACCTGTGGTGAACGTGAAGAGCATGTGCATCCCGGGAAGAATCGGAATGCTGCTGCTGGAAACGAAGCGCACGCCCACCACCGACGGGAATGAACCTTCGAACGTCGTGATATGCAACATCCAGCCATTGATATCAACGACACTGTTGCTGCGATTGTAAAGCTCGATAAAGTCGTTCTGATAAATAGCGCCGGTCTCGCCGCCGCGCGTATAGATTTGGCTGATAACAATGTTCGAGTCGGCAACGCTTTGAGCTTCGGCGGATGAACTATTCAGCGAGAATAGAAGACAGGTCGCCGCTGCGAATGACAGAAACTTCATTCGCCTGGAGCCTGGAATTGCGCGCAAAACCGAAGGATTTCTCATACTTCTGTGGGCGAACAGGGCAAAGCCAACTGATTTCCAGAAAGCCTACAACAAGCATGCCATGAATGCACGGAGAAATTGGGCGGACTCACTGTCCAAATCTCGAGCGATATTCAACTGAGTTAATGAATGCTTTGACCATCTCGGCCGAGCGATAGTCCCCACCGAATTGATTCAGCTTTCCCAACCAGAAATCGAAGCCTGAGAAATCACTGTTGGGTAAGTCGTCGGGATTCCGACGCAGGTAACCGAAGTATTGCATCAGCACGAAAGCTCGATTGAATTCCGCATCGCTGAGCTTTTGGCTCTCGGCGATCTTGCGCAGCACGCTGCCGCGCGTTTCCAAACCGGCCATCAATCCATTTGCCAAGTGGAAGTACTCGTCAAACGTTAGAACATTGCCCGCTTGCGTATTCAGCTTATCGACATAGGCGGGGGCGGATAGCGTCGCGGGATAGTTCGCCAGAAACTCCGACCGGTAGACAAAATCATTTGTGAAATTGACGGTGTTCTGCTCAAGCGCTTGTGCCCATCCGCTATTGCCGACGATGACGCCCTGTCCAATCTCGCGCGTGTCGCGAATGAACTCGCGATAACGAGGCACCGCGCGTGGTCGCTGCGACGTTTCGGGCAGAGAGGCTTTGTAGAGTCTATAAACGAGAAAGCCCGTTTTCTGAAACTCGATTGAAAGAAAAAAGGCGGCGGAAGTATCTATGCGCTTGACCTCGCGACATTGAGCGTTGCTACCGCAGGACTCGATGTTATTGATCCAGAATTGTTCGCCGCTCGCATCCGGCATGCGATTGAGAAAATCGTTGTAGTGCTGTCGAACGTAGCTGCTCGAAATATCCACCAGATTCGCTGACGTCGTGAGGTCGTTGTCGTGAATAACCAGCGACGCGGAGTTGCGCGGTCCAATGCCCGCGTTGCCGGTAGCCTTCAGCAAACCAAGGAAGGCACTTTCGGTTGACTCTGGCAAAGAATCGTCGGTGATCGGCACCTCGATTATTTTTTGGTTCTCTCCCGGAGCGAATCGCAGAGTCCCCAACGTCGTTGTGTAATCGGTTCGCTCGCTGGCGCCATTGTCTGAGACGAAGTAGTCAACAGTCGCCGGGCTTGAAATATCGCCAATGCGTGTGACCGTGATTTGTGCCGCGCCCGATCCTTCGAAAGCGTCGAATTGCGGTGCGCCAAAGTCGATCATGCTGAAGGTCTGCGCTCCGCATGGCGTCGCCGCATCTTCGCGCGTGCGCGGCGTTGGGGTCGCGAACGAGAAATCCGCCAGGTTGTTGTTATTATCAGTGCAACCACCGCCGACCCGCGTTAGCGATTTGTCAGGCCCTGGAGCCAGCGTCACCGTTCCCTCGTAACAGATCGCGATTCCGTAACCAACGAAATCAACGACGACACCGGTCAAATCCGGTGCGGCGGGACAGTAGCCAAAGGGTAGGGTTTTGTCTTTAGCGACCAGGACAATCTGGCCGCCTACGTCGCTAACCGGCATGGGATTTAGATTGGCATCGGAGCTGCTTATTGGTTGACCACCTGTGCCGCTGCCGCCGAATTTGAGGAGGAAGTGTTTGCCTGGTCCGATAATAATGCCGTTCGGATTATTGAATTTTATGCCTGTCGATGAGATTTGAATGTTTGGCGGCGTACCCGCAAAGTTGTTGATATTCAGGCTCCATCCATTGATGTCGACGTCAACGTTCCCTCGATTGAACAGCTCAATATAGTCGTTTTGGTAAGCTGAACCGCTCTCACCGCCGCGGGTGTAAATCTGGCTGATGCGAATGTTGGAATCGGCGATCGTTTGCGCCCCAACGAAAGTACTTGCTGCACAAAGAGTGATAATCAGACCGGCGAGTGAAACAAAATTCATTCGCTTGGAGCGTAAGAGTGCACGAAAAATGGGGGAATATCTCATATTTGCATACCCCGAGTCAGGAAAATGATAAAGAACGACGGACGGCCGGATGAGCTACAAGACACATGCCAGCAGAGTGCTGAAAAGTGATCTGGATCGCGGAGGCGTAACCTTTTTGAGGTTCGGCAGTTAATATTAACGGAACACGATGGCGGGCACCGAACCTGGAAAGAAAGTTCGTGCGAGCAGCGCGAACGACGCCGATGAGCGGTCGCTCGTTGAGGCGGCCCAACGCGACGCGTCGCGGTTTGCCGAGATCTATGAACGCTACTTTGAATTGGTCTATGCCTATGTAGTGCGGCGCGTGCGCGACCGCGCGGCTACAGAAGATTTGACGAGCGAAGTATTTCGGAAGGCGCTGACGAATCTTCCGCGCTTCAAGTGGACTGGCGCGCCGTTTGGGGCCTGGTTATTGCGAATCGCATCAAACCTGATCGTCGATCGCGCCAAACGAGTTGCCAGGGAACCCAACGCTGACGAGCCTGCGCTTTCGCTGGCCGCAACTGCAGTCGATCCACCCGTGAACTCTCAATCACAACAGAGCAACCTGGAAGCGGCGGAACGGCACGCGCATTTATTCAGGTTGGTTGAGGCGCTGCCTGACGATCAGCGGCGCGTCGTAGCGATGCGGTTTGCGGAAGAGAAGTCGATCAACGAGATCGCTGCCGAGTTGAATCGCAGCGAAGGCGCGATCAAACAGTTGCAGTTTCGGGCGCTCCAAAATCTGCGAGCCAAACTTGTCGGCTAATTATGAGTTATGAGTGAAGTTGAATTAACAGAACAACTCAATCAGGCAATCGACGCGATGATTGCGACGGGCGCTCTGCCGTCCGGTGTAGATGAGCGAATTGCTGATCTGCTCGGCGTCGCGATCGAGTTGCGCCAACTGCCGCGCTTGGAATTTAGAGAGCGTCTCAGAACTGAACTTGAAGAGGAAGGAAGAATGAGTACAGCAGCGAAACCAACTAGGGAGAACGTCAATCCCGTCCGTGAAGGCTTCAGAACGGTCACGCCTTATCTGGTTGTGTCCGATGTGCACGCTGAAGCGGAGTTTCTCAAGCAAGCGTTCGGCGTCACCGGCCAAATCTATGGCCTTGGATCGCAGGGCGGCTTTCACGCTGAATACAACATCGGCGGATCGATGATTATGGTCGGCGGTGGTGGTGCTGGCTCGCAATGGAAAGGTACGCCGTTGCCAACCTACATTCACCTTTACGTTGAGGATGTGGACGCGATCTATGAAAGCGCAGTACACGCAGGAGCGACGAACCTGTCAGCGCCGGCTGATCGACCCTACGGTGATCGCGAATGCGGTTTTAGCGATCCGGGAGGCAATCAATGGTTCGTGGCGACGCACCAGGGAGCATCATTTGTCCCCGCAGACGTGCCTAACCTGATGCCGTCGCTGCTTCCCGTCGGGGCGCCGAGGATGATCGATTTTCTCAAGCAGGCATTCGGCGCCGAGGAAGTCGCGGTCCATAAATCGCCCGACGGTGTCGTGCGTCACGCTACGATTCGTGTCGGCACTTCGGTAATTGAATTGGGCGAAGCGCACGGACAATGGCAGCCAATGCCGACGGTCTTCATGATGTACGTCGACGATGTCGATGCGTGGTTTGCCCGAGCGTCTGGAGCTGAAGGCGTGACTGTGAAAGAACCGCCGAAATTGCAGCCCTACGGCGCGCGCGTCGGCTCGATCAAGGATCCGTTCGACAACACTTGGTACATTTCTTCGCAGGAGCAGGTAATGGGAGAAACGAAAGAAGAGCCAGAAAGGACATCTATGGGCGCGCCAAAATTATTCCGCATCGCTTTGCAGGTCGGCGATCTCAATCGGGCCGGAGAATTTTATTCGAAGTTGTTGGACGATCCCGGCATTCCGATCCCGCGCGGTTCGCGACATTACTTCAACTGCGGGCCTGTGATTCTGGCGCTGGTTGATGTCACGAAGGGCGCGGGCGAGACGCCGCAGCCGACGCCGGATTACATCTACTTTGCTGTGAACAATCTCGAAGAGGTCTTCGAGCGCGCGCAAGCGATGAATTGCCTGTGCCAGGATCGATATCATGATCAGCAGGCAGGCGAGATCGTGGTGCGTCCGTGGGGTGAGCGATCGTTCTATGTCGAAGATCCGTGGGGCAATGGCCTGTGCTTCGTTGATGAGACGACGCTGTTTACCGGAAAATAAAATGTGTCAGAAGCCCGAGCGTAAGCGAGGGCAGGGTTAGGGTCGAGCGCGTATCCTGACTAGACGACCGCGGGCGAAGTTGCCCTCCCTAACGGTCGGGCTTCTGACACGATATGAAGGAGATTACAAGATGTCAGTCAAACCAATTCCTGAAGGCTACCATTCGGTCACGCCTTATCTGATCGTTCGCGGCGGCGCGGCGGCAATTGATTTCTATACCAAAGCTTTCGGCGCGGTAGAGCTTTTTCGCTTTCCCGCGCCCGACGGAAAGATCGGCCATGCTGAGATCAAGATCGGCGATTCACCGATCATGATCGCCGATGAATATCCCGACATGGGTTACCACAGCCCGTTGTCGATCGGCGGTTCAGCAGTGAGCCTGATGATTTACGTCGAAGACGCTGATTCTGTTTTCAATCGGGCCGTCGAATCTGGCGCCACGGTGAAGGAAGCGTTGCAGGACAAGTTCTATGGCGATCGCAATGGCACGGTCATAGACCCGTTCGGGCACATCTGGCATATCGCGACGCACAAGGAAGACGTCTCTCCTGAAGAGATGCAGCGGCGTGCGAAAGCTGCCGGGCACGGCGGCGGCGATTAATCTCGAATGATGACATGCATGTCAGAACCGCGAGCGGTAGCGACCGGATCAAAGAGGCGGTTTGTTATTGCGCGCACCGCCGTTGGCAAACCTAAACAAGCGATCGCTGCTCAACAAGGAACTCCTTGATCCGGTCGCTACCGCTCGCGGTTCTGACACTTTTTGTGTAGAGTTTCTGTCGGAGACTCTACATCAATGAAAAGAACACTAGCGGTCGGCGTAGTTTCGCTCTGTGTGGTGCTCGCAGGCTGGGCATGCAGCCGGCCAGGTTCCACCGCAACCAATCCCCAAACCAACTCAAGTCAATCTGCGGCAGGCGAGGTGCACTTCCAAGCTCCGGACGGATGGACGACTGAGAAACCCACGTCGTCCATGCGCGTGGCCCAATACAAACTGCCCAAGGCTGAAGGCGACAATGACGATGCAATCCTGGTGCTTTACTACTTCGGCGCCACGCAGGGCGGAACGGCGCAGGCCAACATCGATCGTTGGATTGGACAGATGAAGCAAACGGACGGCAGCGATTCAAAGAGCAAGGCGAAAACCGAATCGATGACCGTCAATGGATTAAACGTTAGCACCGTCGACGTCACAGGAGTTTATACAGCCGAGATGGCGCCGGGCAGTCAAACTTTTCATAACGACGCGGACTATCGGCTGCGTGCTGCCGTGATCGAAACGCCGAAAGGGAATTACTTTGTGAAGCTCGCCGGCCCGGTGAAAACGATTGCGCGTTGGGACAAGGAATACAACGACTACCTGAAATCGTTCGAGTTCAAATA
The DNA here is from genome assembly GCA_035577445.1 of Pyrinomonadaceae bacterium. Taxonomy (GTDB): domain Bacteria; phylum Acidobacteriota; class Blastocatellia; order Pyrinomonadales; family Pyrinomonadaceae; genus UBA11740. The sequence goes on along the minus strand of DATLVM010000403.1, from coordinate 6,434 downwards.
AGTGTCAGAACCGGGAGCGACCGGATCATGAGTGTCAGTACCCGGAGCGGTAGCGACGGGATCAAGGGGCGCGAGTAATCGGTAATGAGGCTTCGTTCTGTTGTCAGATTCACTTGATCCGCTCGCTACCGCTCGCGGTACTGACACGGGAGTTGACCGCTCGCGGTACTAACACGACTAATCACATGACACCCGCCCCCAAACCATCAACCATTCGCGATCAGGTTTCTGCTGAAGAATGGCAAGCGCGCGTCGATCTAGCTGCGGCTTACCGACTGGTGGCGCTATACGGCTGGGATGATCTGATCTTCACGCACATTTCTTCACGCGTGCCGGGGTCCGAGCATCATTTCCTACTCAACCCTTACGGCATGATGTTCGATGAAGTGACGGCTTCGAGTCTCGTGAAGATCGATCTCGAGGGCAACAAGGTCGTCGACTCGCCTTATTTCATCAATCCTGCCGGCTTCACAATTCACAGCGCGGTGCATGCGGCACGCGAAGACGCGCTGTGCGTGATGAATCTCCACACCGACTATGGCATTGCCGTTTCAGCGCAAAAGAATGGACTGCTGCCGCTTTCGCAGCAAGCAATGTTCGCGCTCGCATCACTCGCGTATCATGATTACGAAGGGCTGGCGCTCGATGAGAACGAGAAGCCGCGTCTGGTTGCGGACTTTGGCGACAAGAAGTTTATGATCTTGCGCAACCATGGATTGTTGACCGTTGGACGCAACGCTGCCGAAGCGTTTCTCGGCATGTTCCTGCTTGAGAGTGCGTGCAAGATTCAGATCCTCGCGCAGTCAGGCGGTGGTGAATTGTCGCCGATTCCAAACAGGATTCTCGCGAAAGTTGCTTCACAGATGGATGCGGTAACGGTCGGGCAAGGATCTGCGCTGACATGGCCAGGGTTGCTACGCAAGCTCGATCGAATCAATCCATCGTTTCGGGACTAAGTTTCGATGACGGTCAATACTCATTTCGAAAACCGAGACGCTGTGGTGCGACAAATCTACGATCGCTTATTGAATCGCGCTCGCACTTTCGGACCGGTAGTCGAGGACCCCAAGAAGACTTCAATCCACCTGGTCAACCGGACAGCGTTTGCGGGCGTTGCCACGCGCAAGTCCGCGATTATCCTCACGATCAAGGCTGATACCGATCTCGCCAGTCCCCGCATTCATAAGTCCGAACAAACTTCGGCGCGGCGATTTCATCATGAGGTAAAACTGACTTCGCCTGCTGATGTCGATTCTGAATTGGTTGGCTGGCTCAAACATGCTTATGCGCTCAGCGATTGAGTCGTAAGTCTACGTGTTCGACAAACCTCAAAACCATTCGGCATAATTCAAGCATGTCTCAGTTAACAGAAAATGTAGTGCTCGATGCGCTGCGGCAAATCAGAGATCCCGATCTGCATAAGGACATCGTCACGCTAGGCTTCATAAAAGATTTATCGATCAACGACGGCAACGTTTCGTTCCGGATTGTGCTAACGACTCCCGCTTGTCCGGTGAAGAGTGAAATGGAAAGCGCCGCGCACGAACTGGTGACGGCAATTGACGGGGTTCGATCTGTAACAGTAACGATGGATGCCGAGGTGCCGAAAGGTCGTGGTCTCGGCGAAAAGCTTTCGGTGCCTGGCGTTAAGAACATCGTCGCGGTTTCATCAGGCAAAGGCGGCGTCGGCAAATCGACAGTCGCAGTGAATATGGCCGTGGCCTTAGCGCTCGATGGTGCAAAAGTTGGTTTGATGGATGCGGACGTCTACGGGCCGAACGTGCCGATCATGTTGGGCGCATCCGAAGCTCGGCCCGAAGTCGAAGTCAACAAACTGATTCCCGTCGAAGCTTATGGAGTGAAGTTGATCTCGATGGCGGTGTTGCAACCCGGGGACAAGCCTCTGATCGTTCGTGGCCCAATCCTTCATGGCCTGGTGAAGCAGTTTCTTTCAGATGTGAAGTGGGGCGAGCTGGATTACCTGATCGTCGACATGCCGCCGGGAACTGGTGACGTACAACTGAGTCTCGCGCAGCTTGTGCCGGTGCAGGGCGCCGTGCTCGTGACCACGCCGCAGGAAGTTGCCCTGATCGACGTGCGCCGCGCGTTGCGAATGTTTGAGACGGTCGCCGTGCCCGTGCTCGGCATCATTGAAAACATGAGCTACTTCATCGCGCCTGACACGGGCAATCGCTACGACATCTTCGGCAAAGGCGGTGGCGAACGACTAGCGTCCGAATACGGCGTGCCTTTTCTCGGGTCGGTTCCCCTGGGCATTGAAGTGCGCGAAGGTGGCGACAACGGCGTTCCGGTCGTTGTCGGCCAGCCGCAATCACCCCAGGCTCAGGCCTTCCGAAAAGTAGCCGAAGAAGTCGCGCGCCAAGTCTCGATCGAGGCGATGAAACCAGAGCTTGTTGTTTTGAAGAAATCTCAGTAAGATGACTTCGGAAACATTGCCCGTTAATCGCAATCAAACTTAAGAGCAGGAGTTAATAAAATGTCAGCAAATATGGGAACCACAACGCCCGCGCCGACCGGCGCACCCGCCGCACCGGCCGCACCCGCCGTGAACCTGAGCGTTACTGAGCCGGCGGCTACTGAAATCAAGAAATTTATGACCAGCGAAGAAGGCCTGCCGGAAACCGCGGGCTTGCGCGTGCGCGTCGTGCCGGGCGGCTGTTCCGGATTTCAGTACAGCTTGAACATCGAAGAGCAGTCGCGTGAGGGAGATTTTATCCTTGATGACAAGGGCGTGCGCCTGTTCGTCGATATGTTCAGCGCGCAGTACCTGAACGGAGTCGAGATCGATTACGTGACGAACGTGATGGGCTCAGGCTTTACGTTCAAGAACCCGAACGCGACCGGAAGCTGCGGCTGCGGTTCGTCGTTCACTGCCTAGCGTCAGTACCGGCAGCGGTTGCGACCGGATCAAAAAGTTACTAAGATGACTCGGCCTGATGCCTTGGCGTCAGGCCGAGTTTCTTTTGTGTCAGAAGCCCAACCGTTAGCGAGGGCCACAATACCAGCGCGCACGCTGGTTACTTGCCCTCCCTAAGGGTTGGGCTTCTGACACGTCATGCAAATGCAAATCACTCGAGCGGAAACAGCCGACCAGATCGAACAGGCTCGCGCCCTCTTTCGCGAGTATGAATCATGGCTGGGACTCAGTCTCTGTTTTCAAAATTTCGAGAAAGAATTGGCTGAGCTTCCCGGAGCATACGCCGAGCCGAACGGTCGTCTGTTGTTGGCGCGCTACGACGATGAGTTGGCAGGTTGCGTCGCCCTGCGCAAGTTCAGCGAAAGCACTTGCGAAATGAAACGGCTCTTCGTACGCGATACGTTTCGCGGGAAGGGGGTCGGGCGTTTCCTAATCGAAACGATTATTCGGAACGCGAAAGAGATCGGCTATGAACGAATGTTGCTGGATACTCTGCCGCCAAGGATGAATGACGCGATTGCGCTTTATCGCTCACGAGGTTTCCAAGAGATCGCGCCCTATTACGATAATCCCGTGGAGGGCGCCATCTTCATGGAATTAACGATTGGAGCGCGGGCATCTCTGCCCGCATGAGCGCGAAGCGCGAAGATCAGAGCGCGCTGTGCGCGCTGGCGGACAAGGATGTCCGCGCTCCGTCATCCGCCGCTTTCATGAAGTAGTACCGAATTGTCGGATCTAATTTGTCGCGCGCCGGCGAATTCCTTCGCAGAGTTGTGATGGCGTCCCGGCTTGCTGCCATAGCGAGCCGTCTTCGTAGACGATGCATTTGAGCGTTACGCGTTCAGCGGTGGGGCCTTTTTCACTTACTTGAATCGGAACGATCCTCGTCGGAGACATTCGCGACCTGGCATTCAGTCTTTTGGTTTTATCGCGCCCGATTTTTTCCAGGCTTTCAAACTCGTGCCTGCCTAATTCCTCGCCCGTTTTGCTGTCCGTGATGATGTAATCCCAGCGGATCGCCTTGATCGCTTTGGATCCGCCGTTTGTGACCTCGACCCAATAGACAAACGTGGGCCGCTCTCCGATTTGCGAGTCTTGCGAACTCGTTCCGCTCGAATCACCGCTGGGCGAATCGCTCTCAGCTTTGATGGATGAATCCACTGACGGGCCCGCGTTTGCCGGCTCCCATTTGTACTTACCGATGGTTAGGCCCGGAGGAATTTGGTTGCGCGGCGCATCCTGAGCGAGTAGCGGCAACGACCAGGAGCCAACGAGGAGGAGGAAAAGAAACTTCATTATTCGTCGTCCCAGGAAACGTTCGCTTTAGGAACTGGCGAAGGCTTAACTGCGTCCAGGTGGTCTTCGCATGAGCGCCCAGCCAGAGGGAAGCACCGCCGCCGCGAGCAGAATCTTCACGATGTCGCCGGGAACGAACTTCAACACCGTCGCGAACAGGGTAAGCACCGGCGAGGTTTTCACCACCAACGAAAACCACAGCCAACCGCTGAACATTATGACAACCGACCCGATGGCCATCGCCGCGGCCGCAGTGATGAACTTGCGATCCCAGCCGTGCTCAGCGAAAGCTCCGGTAATAAACGCCGCGGCAGGGAAGGCGATTAAATAGCCGCCCGTTGGTCCCATCAAATGAAGCAAACCGCCGTGCCCGCCTGAGAAAAATGGAAGACCAGTCGCGCCTTCAGCGAGGTAGGTGATCATGGCAATCGCGCCGAGACGCGATCCCAACAGCGCGCCCGTTAGCAATACTGCGAAGGTCTGTCCGGTGATTGGCACAGGCCCAATCGGAATCACGATCTGCGCCGCGAGTGCAGTCAGCAAACTGAATCCAATTACCAGTCCGACCTGGCGCACAAAATCGAGTGGCGCCAGAGCCACTTCCAACAGCGTTTCGTTCTTTGCGATTGATGCGTTCATATTTTTAATTGGTTCGCACGCCTCTGGCGTGCTGCATGCCGGAGGCATGCGTACCTGGCGTGCTGCATGCCGGAGGCAGGCGTACCTGATGTGCTGCATGCCGGAGGCATGCGTACCAATCATGATCTCACACACAACACTGGACACGGCGCGTTGCGGATGATGAACTCGGCTGTATCTGTCAGCTTCGGGTCTCCTCCTGAGCCCAGCGACGTGGTAATAGCTACCAAGTCAGCCTTGTTGCGTCCGGCGTACTCGACAACTTCTTCGCCTACGCCTCCGTGCAGTCTTTGAAACTTGCCGCACGTTGCATTCGCCTCAGCGTAGAATCTTTGAATTATCGATTCACCGCCATCGGCCGGTTCTTCGTCGCCTTCATTGAAGACACAGAGCGTTTGTAATTCGGCTTTGGTCCTGTCTGCAAGCGATGCCGCCACGGGCAAAATGTGCTTTGAGTTTTCTCCCAAATCAGTCACATAAACGATTCGTTTGAAACGGTCGATTGGGCGCGTCGTGCGTCGTGGGCCATACATCCGCGCGATGATCGTCGGGATCTTTGAGTCGCGGGCGACCTGCTCAGCCACGCTTCGTCCCAAAAAGAACTGAGCTACATCGGAACGACCATGCGAAGCCATAACGATCAAATCACAAGCTCGCTGTTCAGCTTGCTTCATGATCACCTGTGCCGGATCGTCACCGTCTTTGGGCACGATCGTTTCGATCACGCGAACTTGTGTCTTGCCGGTGGGCACGGCTGGGAATTCGTAGCGCGAGGTTTCCGTGATGTGGGGATCGCCGCCATGCGCGATGTGAATGGATTGCACGATCGCTTCGTATTGCGCAGCTACGGCCAGCGCCAGCGGAAACGCGCTGTTCGCGACGGCGGAGAAGTCTGTCGGAAATAAGATCGAGCGAATCATGACAGCAGGCAGTGAGCGCGAAGCAGAACTCACTAACATGATTTCTCAGTCACCGCCTGCGCGTCACGACGCAATCTTAACTAACTCTGGGCGCGCGGTCTAGCGACTAACGCCAATGCGCATTCCGTGGAACGAGCGCGCCACAAAGAATGCTGAGATTAAAAAGAACAGCCCCGAAAGAATATGAGTAACCAGCGGGCCATTCTTGCCGAACTGGCCGGTCTCGCTGCCGATGCTCACCGCCAGTTCGACCGCTAATAAGCCAAACAGGGTCGTGAACTTGATCACCGGGTTCATCGCCACTGACGAAGTGTCTTTGAAAGGATCGCCAACGGTGTCGCCGATGACGGTCGCATCGTGGAGCGGCGTGCCCTTCTGCTTCATATCGACTTCGACAACCTTCTTCGCGTTGTCCCACGCGCCGCCCGCATTCGCCATAAAGATGGCCTGATACAAACCGAAGATCGCGATCGAAATCAGGTAACCAATGAAAAAGAACGGCTCGAGAAAAGCGAACGCCAGCGTTGAGAAGAACACGCCGAGGAAAATATTGAACATGCCTTTCTGCGCGTATTTTGTGCAGATTTCCACGACTTTCTTGCTGTCAGAGACCGAAGCTTTCTCAACGCCGTCGAGCTTGA
>DATLVM010000402.1:0-2514 GCA_035577445.1 Pyrinomonadaceae bacterium | reverse complement strand
GACACCGTCGCCGCTGATACCAATCGCCCCTACGAGCACTCCGCTTTTATACAGCGGCATGCTGCCCGGAAAGATTTGAATGCCATTCGGCAGATTCGGAATCGAAGTGCACGGCGCCGCGCCGCCACTCAAAACCGTTTGTAAGTTTGTCTTGATTAGATCCAGTTGCAAGCCCACATTGAAAACACTCCAGTTATTCAGCTCGGTGCTGAACGGGCCGGCCGCCGTGTTGTTGATGCCGTCGGGAAAGAAAGGCCGGTGCAAAAAGCCGCCGGCGCGATCCGTGAACGCGACTGATCCATCCAGCTTCAAACCGTCAGCCGCCGCGCGATCGACATACGATCCAAATCCCGCTGCGCGCAATAACACTCCGGCATTGGCGCTTGAATAGAACGCGGCCGTCCGCGCTTTCTGGACCGACACATCAAAGCCAAACACCGGCGCATCCTGCTGACGAAAGACTCCGAGCACGACGCCGTTCGTATCGACGACCGCGATCGACACGCGCGCGTTACTGCCGAGCGGTTGGCGAATCGCTGCGCGCGTGATGTTCGCCTGCTGCGCCGCGTGCGAGATGATCGTGTTCACGTCCGCCGCCGTCAGAGAATTTGCCGTTACAGTTGGACTGCCGATGAATGGGAAGAAGCGGGTGTCAACTTCGCCGGCGATGCCGCCGACAACCGCAGGCGTGAAGGCGGAGGTTTGCGCACTCTTGATTGGGAAGAGCGGATCGACTGTGCCCGGCAAACTTCCGAATGCGATCGTGGTCGGAGCCGGTGCGTTAGTGACGTTCAGGTAAGCCAGGCGAATTCCATCGACCAGAATGTTGTCGCCGCGTATGAGCGAGGGCGCTTCGAATCCGCGCGTTGCCGAAACAGCGATCACTTCCTCGAACGGTTGATCGAAATCTGTCGGATCGCGATCGACCGTATAGACGCCATCACCTTCGATTCCCACGCCGCCGACAGCTTCACCGTTTTTGTAGATCGGCGCGCTACCCGGATCGCCGCTGAGGCCGAGTGGCAATGCGGGTTTCTTAATGTCCGAGCACGGGAGAGAAGAGAACTGCACGCCGTACAAAGGGCCGCCCGATTTGAAATCTACGCCGGGTGGAAAGTGTTCCTGGATGATGAAGCCCGCGGTGCGCGTGGTGAACGCGTTGCCGCGCGTGCTGAAAAGCGATGCGGTTCCGGCTTTGGAAATCGCGGCTAGACTTGCCGGCACAATCGTGCCATCCAAACCTGTCGCCACAAATCCGGTGATGGGATTCGGAGCCAGCGTCGGGCCCGGCCCCCCGCCGCGTAACTGTGTCGTCGCCGGCGCGCCTGTCATCTTGAAAACGCCGAGCACATTTCCTTCTCGGTCGGTGACGGCGGCGGTTACCGGACGATTGATTGATGCGGCAGCCGACACCGCTTGCGCGATAATCGTCTGCACTTCGCTCGTTGTTAACGTTCCAGCGGTAGCCGAAAGTTGAATCGGCGGCGTGACCCCGCCGGGTGTTGGCACAGCTCCTTGATCATCGGGCGGGCCATCGCCGACATGACCGATGCCGACGCGCACGCGATTACTATTAGCCCCTTGATAACTAATTCCAACGAGCACGTCGCCAACGTCGCCAATTTGATCGTCGAGACGAATGACAACTGAAGTTACCCAATCCTGCTCGGGCACTGGGCCGATATATTCCACCGTCAAGGGATAGATGTTATGAGATCCATCTTCGGCGCTCGCGCTGATGTCTGCGGGCGGAGTGTTTCGGTCCAGTCCCATCGCGAACAGCATCACCCGTTCGCGATTGTCGTTGCCCCAGATCACCTCGGAGGTTGAATTAAACGGCTCGTGCTTTTGCGTGACTGAATCGAGGGCGATGGCGCGTGTCGAAGTTTCCTGGCTGATTAAGGTGAGTTTGGCGGATTGAGCGCGGCTGTGATCAAAAAGCGCGGATATTGATGCGAGTGTGCCAATCGCGACAGAGACAGCGAGAAAGATTGTCCTGCGCCTGAGGAATGCCTTTCCACTCATCGACGTACCATGATTTCGCGTTCGCAAGTTGTTTCGCGGAGGACGAGGAAATCTATCACTAAACATCGGGCGAGCGAAACGATTTTCTTTGCGACATCTGCGCCTCAGATTTTGATTGATAGCTTTCGCTTTGGTGTGCTACAAGTCAGCATCAGTCAAATTTTCATTGTCGTGATGATCTGGCGCAAGCCGAATGCCTTAGCGCGACTCGCATTTGTCGCAGGTCTGATGATGGTTGTCGCAGCGGCGGCACTCGGACAAAAGCGAGGCACGATCAACGGCACGATTACTCCACCAACTTCCAGCGTCGTGGTGATCGCGACCGACCAAGTCACTAGCCGAGTTGCGCGCGCGCCAGTCAAATCCGACGGAACTTATTCGCTGAACATTCGCCCCGGTGCGTACCGTTTGACGGTGGCCGGTCCCTACGTGGCAAAGTTCGATAAGGGAAAGAACTATGGCGAACACGCCTTGATTCGCGACGATTCG
>DATLVM010000401.1:0-6690 GCA_035577445.1 Pyrinomonadaceae bacterium | reverse complement strand
CATAGCCCAGCCGGTACGCGATGAGGCCTACCAGCAAGAGCGCGATCACCGCGCAGGCTAACCCAATCGAGGCAATGATCGTGTTCCGCCGGCTGATGAAGCGACGCCTGTCGGTGGGCTGCGGCGAAGCAGGGCGGTCGTTGGGTGGTGCTTGATTGTTACTTTGATTTTCTTCAGGCATCGATCACGCCGAGCGCGCTCACAATTACAGACCGACGCGGCTCTTAAAATTATTAACTTTCTTTGAGGGAAGAGCCAGAAAAGCAGATGCTAGAGGCTAGATGTCGGATGCCAGCGTAGCGTTGCTAACATCTAACATCTGACCTCTAACATCCTGCCTTGTTTGTAAACTGAAAGCGGGGGAAATTCAACTCGGAAACGAGAGGCTAGCGGTCAGAGGCTGGAGATTAGATGCCGGAGAACGAAACGCTGGAACTTTCGTGCGCTTGAATCATTTTGTTTCTCACATTTCTGGATGAGAGTTCCAGCCTCTAACCTTTAGCCTCTAACCTCTAAAGTACTATCGATCGCTCCGCGAGTTTCATCTTCGACTGCGGGAGTTCCCAGCGGCACATTGCCGACAACTTCCAACTCAAAACCTTCGAGCGCGGTCACCTTCGGGGGATGATTCGTCAACAGGAGAATGCGCCGCAGGCCCAACTCGTGAAGGATTTGCGCGCCGACCCCATAATCGCGATTGAGGCCGTACCCAGTTTCAGCGCTCGCCTCACGTTTATTCACGCTGCGCTCCTGCATCACTGCGTACGTGCGTAATTGATGGATGAGATCGAGGCCGTGCTCGCTTTGACGAAGATAGAGCACCACGCCCTGACCCGCTTCTGCAATTTTTTCCAAAGCACGGCGCAGCTGCCAGCCGGTGTCGTCGATCGTCGATCCGAACATGTCGCAGGTGACGTTCTCGCTATGCACGCGCACCATCACCGGATCGTCTGTGCGGACGTCGCCCATCACCATCGCCAGATGCACGTCGCCATTGATGGTGTTCTCAAAAGCAATCGCGCGAAAGGTGCCGTACACCGTAGGGAGATCAGTTTCGACAGCTCGACGCACGAGCACTTCTTTGGTGATTCGGTAGCGAACCAGATCAGCGACGCTGACGATCTTCAAACCGTGGACGCTGGCAAACTCGCGCAGTTGCGGCAATCGCGCCATCGTGCCGTCTTCATTCATGATTTCACAGATGACTCCGGCAGGATACAGACCCGCGATGCGCGCGATGTCGACCGCAGCTTCCGTCTGTCCCGGACGAACCAGCACGCCGCCCTTCTTTGCCCGCAGAGGAAACACATGGCCGGGTCGCGCGAGATCGTTAGGCTTCGTGCGCGGATCGACTGCGGTGAGAATCGTCGTCGCTCGATCAGCCGCAGAAATTCCCGTCGTCACCCCACGACGCGCTTCAATGGAAACTGTGAATGCCGTGCCGAGTCGCGACGTGTTGTCGGCAACCTGCGGCGAAAGATGCAGTTCATCGCAACGCTCTTCGGTCAGCGGCAAGCAAATCAAACCGCGCGCATGCCGCGCCATGAAATTGATCTTCTCTGGCGTGATCATTTCGGCAGCGCACACCAGATCGCCTTCATTCTCGCGGTCTTCATCGTCCACGATAATGATCATTCGACCTTCGCGAATATCTGCGGCAGCGTCAGTGATGGAGGCGAATGGCATTGGGAATCTGAGATTTGGAATCTGAAATCCGAATTGAAGATATGTTACCGCGAGGCGGCTGTATTTGGCGACTGAGGCGGATAGCCTAGTGATAGCGATTTGCCGCTTCCTTGATTTGCTCACAAATATTGACCAAAACTCGATGGACCTCGGCTTGTGACAGACTGTCAAGCGGCTTAGAAGGATCGCTCGCCGCCTGGTATTTTCCGATTTCGGTGTCCTTGTACAAGGAATCAGTAACCGGCACCCAAAGAATGGTCAGGCCCTTCTCTTCTGCGGCACCCAATAGCGGAGGAAGCTCATCGTCGGCGATAAAATCAGAGGCTAGAAAATCCTGACTCACTAGAAGCACCGCCACCTTCGCCGACGCAAGGGCCTCTCTTATCTCGACTTCCCATTTGGAACCAGCTCGAATCTCAGTATCCGCCCAAACAGAGAGTTGACCCTTACGTGTCAACGGCTTCAGTGTCGTCTGTAGCTTGTCCAGCCACTGCTTATCTTGGTGGCTGTAACTAATAAAAACCTGATCACGAACAGACTGGGAGTGCTGCTGCTCAATTAATCTTCTCACCGGCACCATTTGATAGGGCTTTCTTTGACATTGTATGAATTCCTGCCCGTCGTCCACGAACTGTCGTAAGATCTCAAGACGATAAAAATGAGGTTCCTGACTGATGCTGCATTGAGCACAATTGCAGGGAATCAATTGGCTGTATCTCAATCTTTTATACGAGGAGTGAATCTTTTCCAGCTCATGACTTACAATGGTCATTAATTCCTTCGGGTTCTTACCGGCAACTCGGATCCGTATTTCTCTCTTGCTGTAATGTTCAATAACTTCTGCTTTCGCCTTTTCTCTCCTTAGAATGACGCCAGTTTTCCAAACATACTTTTCCTCTAAGATATGCTGATGCATGGCGACAATGAACTGAGTGATGATGCCTTTGGGCAGGAACTGATAGGCGTAGCGCATGACAAGATTGTCTTTTTCTTGCCATTCATAGGGTGCCTGGTTTCCAGAGAGAAGCTGCGGAGCGATGTAGAATTCGCTGTTCGGAATCTGGTAGCAGAGCTTGAAATTAATCATTAATTGAAGAAGCTCGTCATGCATGTTAGCGTACTCCGCCTCTTCCCAGATCCCACCCAAGTCAGCCCGGGTGAATCTACCAAGATTCTCAGCGACACTTCTGTTGTCTAGCACGCGGTAGACTGCATCGGTGCCCCATTTGGGCTTGAGAATAACTGTCTTCCTCAACAACGGGTCATGCTGAAAGTGGAGACACACGCCCAGATCATGCAGATAACCACTTAGTTGCAACTTATCTTTCAGCGATCTGAAACCGTTTTGTTCGCAGATGTCGAGGTACTCGTCCAAGCTAACATAACTGCGAGTGTCGTTTTCCAGAGCTTCTCTGACCTTAACCCAAGTTTTGGGAAGCTGGGTGCCCACCTGAGGCAGATGGCTAATGTGATGCCTGATCTCAGACCGGATTTTGTGCAACTCTCTGTTAGTGGCGAGATTGGTCGCCAGCACTTCTTTGAGGTTTGAAAATTCTCCCCGCAACTGGTTTTCATTGATCTCGCGGCGGCGATCTTGTTTCTCATTATTGATGATTAATACCGGACTATTGTCACTCAACAATTCGACCAAATTCAGCCAGTAATAGAAATCGGTATCTTCCTTGCGAGCATCTGCCACCAGAGCGTACAGCGACCGCCGGGTCAGAAAGAACTGGTGAGTCGCATGATAGATTTCCTGACCGCCGAAATCCCAGATATTCACCCGGAACGGTTGACGGTTCTCCATGTTGAAACTCCATCGGATGATTTCGATGCCTTTGGTTGAGTCTTCTTCGCGAAGTTCACAGTTTGGGTCTTTGAGTTTCCTTGCTAGTGTGGTTTTGCCTGCTCCGCCTTCGCCTACGATTAATAATTTCGCCTCGTACAGGTAATCTATACCTTCCTTGTCGATTTGTTTTAGGTAATTCTTAATCGCCTCGACGCCCTGTGCCACAACCTCGAGCGGAGGAATTTGAAGGGGATTTCCGCGGACATTAAGCCAACGCAAGTGAGGCATGTAGGCCATGGATTGAGGCAGCGCTTCTAGTCGATTGTCCGCCAAATTCAGCCACGACAATTTCTGCAGTTGCGAAATCGATTCGGGGAGTGAAGTCAGTTGATTTCTGCTCAACGCCAGGGAATCCAACTTATGCAATCGAGAAAGGGAATTTGGAAGCGCGGTTAATTGATTGTCGCTCAAGTGAAGCGAATGCAAATTCTCCAATCGAGAAATCGACTCAGGAAGCGATGTGAGTAGATTTCCTCCCAAGTTCAATGCCTCCAACTGTACCAGCTCAAAAACCTCAGCCGGAATAGAAGTTAGTTTGTCTTCGTCGTCGAATGTCCACCCGCTTAAGTTTAGCCCTCTGACTTGCTTTTTTTTGGCCAGACGAATTGTCGACAGGATATTCTCAGCCACGCTCGTCATTGTTAATGCTCCTTTGAAGCTACCACCAACGCCTTTGTGACCCTGTTCAGGCACGGACATTAGATAAAGCTTGCTGACTTGGTTTTCAAGCGGTTCGATTCAGGATTCGCTCGACGTATTTCGCAATTACGTCAGCTTCCAGATTTACCTTGTCGCCCGGTTTCAATTGAGAGAAGTTCGTCACCTCAAAGGTCTTCGGAATCACCGCGATGTCGAAGTGTTCGTCAGTGAGATTTGCAATCGTCAGGCTGATGCCTTCAACCGCGACCGAGCCTTTGAAGACAAGATACTTCGAAATCTCTCGCGGGTAAGCAAAGCGAAACGTCCACGATTCGCCATGGTCTTCCGAACCCAGGAATGTTCCGCGCGCATCAACATGGCCCTGCACGATATGACCGCCCAGCCGCGTGGTCGGAGTAACCGCGCGTTCGAGATTCACCGGCGAACCTTCTTGCAAACTGCCCAGCGTCGAGCGGAAGAGCGTCTCTTTCGAAACGTCCGCGCGGAATGAATCGGGTTTCACGTCCAGCGCCGTCAGACAGACGCCGTTGACGGAAATCGAATCGCCGTTATGTGAGTCCTCAGTGACCGTGCGCGCTTCGACGATGATGCGCGCATCTTCGCCGCGTTTTTCAATTGAGCGCACGCGGCCGAGTTCTTCAATGATTCCAGTGAACATAGGGTGATTGCGGGACTTCGATTGCGAGTTGCGGACTTATCTTATGAGCCAAAGGAACAAGTACACAGTGACCCCGATCACGATTGGCGCAAACGACAGGATCAGTATCCAGACCGCTTCGCGTTTGAAACTGAACTGAAGAATTCTCATACGGCTGTTCGCTCTCGCACAATCATCATCATCTTCGCGAATACATCATCAATGTCCATTCCGGTTGAATCGACAATTATCGCATCTTCAGCCGCGATCAAAGGCGAATCCTCGCGCGTCGTGTCGCGACGATCGCGTTCCGTGATGTCCGCCAAGGTCTGTTCGTAAGTCGCGGCTGCATTGAATTCACGCTCTTCGGCCAGACGGCGTTCCGCTCGTTCGCGAATATCCGCGTCAAGATAGAATTTCACGTCAGCATCAGGAAAGACGACTGTGCCGATGTCGCGCCCGTTCATCACGGCGCCGCGCTGGCCCAACTCTCTCTGCCGGCGAACCATCGCGCGCCGGACGGCGGGAATTGTCGAAACTATTGAAGACACGTGCGTCACATCTTCCGCGCGAACTCGTTCGGTCACGTCTTTCCCGTTCAGCGAGACTCGCAACGAATCAGGATCACCGCCCAAGTCGATATCGATGCGCTCCGCGAGCGAGCCGACCGCTAAATCATCACTCTCTCTGACAGTTGATTCGATCACCGCCAACGCCACGGCGCGATACATCGATCCGGTGTCGATATAGAGCAATCCCAACTCGCGCGCGAGCATGCGACCCAGCGTTGATTTGCCGGAGCCTGAGGGACCGTCAATGGCGATAATCAGGGGATGATCCATTTCGCGAGTCGCAGCATATCACTCCTCGCACGACAACGAATATCCGAGCGAATCATCGTCATAAAATGGCGTGACTTTCACTCCGGGTTTGGCGTACGCTTCGAGCACAAAGGATGATACGGCCATGACTTCCAAAGTCCTTCTCGCTTTCGTACTTTCCTTGTCGATGGTTATCGCGGCCATCGGGCAACAGCCCTCTCCAACGCCGCAAACCAGCAAAACCGAAACCGATCAAAAGCCCACCACGCCCGACCTTGACGCACAGGATGTCGTGAAGATCACGACGAACCTGGTCCAGATCGATGCGGTGGTCACGAAGGATGGTAAAGCCGTCACAGATTTGCAGCCAGGTGATTTCGATATCTTTGAAGACAACAAGCCCCAGGCGATAACCAACTTCTCGTACATTTCGAACCTGTCGAACATCGGCGCGACAGCACCTCCTCTTAAGAACGCTAAAGACAAAACCGCGCCGCCGGTGCCGCCCGCAAAGATCAACCCAAACGATCAGAGAAGGATCGTGGCCCTGGTTGTTGACGACCTCGGGATTTCCTGGGAAGGCATCTCGCCGTTACGCAGTCAGATTCGCAAGTTCCTGGACACGCTGGCGCCCAGTGATTTGGTTGCGATTATTCGCACGGGCGGTGACGTCGGCGCATTGCAGCAGTTCACGAACGATCGCCGCGTACTGCAAGCGGCCGTCGATCATTTGCGCTGGAACCCGTGCAGCCGCGCCGGCATGCACGTGTTTGCGCCCATCGGTTCTCTCGGGCCGAACACCGGGTTGTGTTCCGAATACGTCATCAACAGTACGTTCAAATCGCTCCAGTTCATCGTCAGGGGGATGCGCGATCTGCCCGGTCGCAAGTCATTAGTATTCTTTTCCGACTATCTTCCGATTCAGGATCAGGAACCTTCGGCCTACGAAGACGCGCAGAAGTCGTTGAGTGATTCAGCCGCGCCGGAAAGCAACTCAACGGACCCGAGCATCCCGGATTCCGGCATCGGCTATCTCA
>DATLVM010000400.1:0-8527 GCA_035577445.1 Pyrinomonadaceae bacterium | reverse complement strand
GAAGATGCAATGAAAACACACGTCCCGGCCCCGGATGCGAAGGATCAATCTTACGTAGTCGAACGATTGGCTTCGTTGCGCGTCGTCTTCAATACGGGGCGATCAAGTCTGCTCGCGAGATTGCAAAAACAGGATCCCGATCCTGACGAGATGGGCTTCAATCAACTTCGTCAATTCAGTTCTACGAGCACCGGACCACAACAGCGAGAGGCGGCAATCATATTTCACAAGCGCCTGGCCTTTGCGCTGTCGCCTTTCGTCTTTTCATTATTCGGCGCGGCGCTGGCGCTGCGTCTGCGCCGGGGCGGCCGGGGATTCGGAATAATGGTTTCGCTGCTAATCCTGCTGCTCTATTACGTAGTAACACTGGGCGGCGACCATTTGGCGCGAGGCGGAACGATCTCTCCGGCTGCCGGCGCCTGGACGTCAACTATCTTGACACTCGGGTTCGGAATAGTTTTGCTGATCGCTCGCGATCGACGTTTCGGCCTGTGGTCATTTCATCGCCAGGCCCGCACCGAACCTGAGCCTAATGTCCTGCGCGCGCATCGCCGTCGTTGGGGCCGGCGGATTTCGATCGCGAGCTTCCCGATGCTGCTCGACATCGGCTTGGTGCGCACCTTGTTTCTCAGCTTTGCATTTGCGTTTATCGCGCTGGTGCTCATCTTTGATGTCTTCACAACCTTCGAGCTGTGGCGATTCATGGCGGCAAACAATGCGCCGGCAAAGTTGGTTGCGCAGTATCTCTTCTATCTTTTGCCGTTGGTTAGCGTCGAGATCTTTCCCGCGAGCGTGCTGGTTTCGGTGTTGATGACCTATGCGCTGATCGCCCGCAGGCGCGAAGCCGTTGCGTGGTGGGCCACCGGCCAGAGCGCATATCGCTTGATGCTGCCGGGCCTCATCTTTGCAATCGCGATTGGCGCAGGAGCCTGGTTCATTCAGGAGCGATTGATGCCGCAGGCGAACGTCAAACAAGACGATCTACGCGCTCGCATTCGCGGGAACATTACGCGGGCATCCGTCGGCACGGGACGGCGTTGGTTGGTAAGCGCGGATGGGTCGCGCATTTACGCGTACGAGTTTGATGATACGCGTCAAATGCTCGTCAAACCCGTCATCTTTGAATTCGATTCGCAATTTACCGCGTTGAAGCGCGTCATGACCGGCGAAGAAGCAAAGTGGCTGGCGCAGAATCAGTTTGAGATTTCTCAGGCGCACTGGTTCAATCTCGATCAGCCTGTCGTCGCGCGCGAATCGGCGGCGCAACTGAAGATCAGCGGCGTCGATCCCGCGAACGCCTTCAAGCCGACCGTCGATCGACCGTCGCAATTCACTTCATCAGCGCTTCGCAGTTATGTAAAGAACCTGCGCGAGCGCGGCGTCGACACAACTTCATTGAGAGTAGCCCTACAGCGCAAGTATGCATCTCCGTTCGGCGCGATCATCATGGCGCTGATCGGCATGCCTCTGGCGATCTGGTTTGGCCGCAAGAGCACGGTGCTGGCGTTGTGTTCGGCGGTGGGCGTGAGCCTGGCCTTCTGGTTAATCTCCGGCGGCTTCGAACAACTTGGCGAGCACTCACTTCTGCCCGCGGCTGCGGCTGTCTGGACACCGATTGTGATGTTCGCATGTAGCGGTTTATATCTGATTTCGCGCGTGCGGACTTGAGGCTAAGCGTCTGGGTACGCAGGCCTCCGGCCTGCTGGCACGCCGGAGGCGTGCGTACCCAAGCGGCACTCTTTTGCTGAACCGAACCCGAGTAATCCGCGTAGTCTATATAGATATCCCTCCAGGAGGTCACCGAAATGTTTTGCCCAGCTTGCGGCGTTTCCGTTAATCAGGGATTGACCTATTGCAAGAACTGCGGAGGGAAATTGCCGCGCGGAGACGAGCATCGGCCGGCCGAACCGAAACCGGAAAACATCATGATCATGATGGTGATGATGTTCGTCTTTGGCATGGTCGCCACTTCCATTTTGCTGGCTACCTTGAAGGGCGTCCTTCACTTCGAGTTTGGCCCGCTGATGGCGATCACGATGCTGAGCTTTCTGATTATGATCGTCATGGAAGGTGTATTCATCCGCTTGCTTTTCCGCGGACGGACCCGTGATAAGGACAAGGACGCAACCCTCATAAGTGCTCAGCCCACGATAAAGGAGCTCGAAGCTCAATCGCAGTTTCCACTTCAACCTGTCGGAAGCGTGACGGAACACACCACGCGTGCATTTGATCCGGTATACAGTGAGAGGAAATAAGAAATGCCATGGCGACGATAGATCACCTGATCCTAAACGTTAACGACATCGACGCCAGCGTGGCCTTCTATGCCAATGTGCTCGGCTTCAAACTCGAAGGACAAGACGGCCCGTTCACGGTAATTCGCGTTAGCGATGATTTCACTTTGCAGTTGGCGCCATGGGGCACCAAAGGCAACGAACACTACGCATTCGCGCTTCCGCGCGCTGAGTTCGATCGAGTTTTTGCGCTCATCAAAGAGAAGCGTATTCCATACGGCGATTCGTTCCATTCGGTGGGCAACAATTCTGGTCCCGGCAGCGAATCGGGCGCCAGGGGTCCCGCGCCCACCGTCTACATGAATGACCCTAACAATCACCTGATCGAGATTCGCACGTATGAATGAATCAGTGATGAGTAATGAGTGATGAGTCATGAGTTGAACGGTTCACGTCAGAGAATCAATCCGCAATGAACAAGGTCGCTCTCATTATGAAGCCCGGTCCGAACTGGGATTATGAAAAAGGCGTGCGCGAGCAAGCGTTTTGGGATGAGCACGCGCGCTTTGTCGATGACTTGTTTGAGCGGCTTGATCATGCTCGCGGGCCCCTTCGTTCCTGAAGGCACTGGGGCGCTGGTCGTCCTCAACGTGGAGACAACCGAAGAAGCCCGAACAATCTACGCGAAAGACCCGTGGGCCCATCAGGACATTTTGCATCTGGCCGAAGTGAAAGAATGGACGATCTTTCTGGCTGCGCACGGGCCATTGTTGACACCCAGCCTGTAGGGCGAGAGGGGCATGTCAGTCACTCCACCGGCTGTTGAATTCGTTTCGTGCGAGGACCAAACGCGGAGTCAACCATAGCGTTTGATGAAACGATTCCATCCAATTGCTCATTTCAGAATGAAGAGCGACGATTTAAGAGCCGAAGCTGATCTGCTGATCGAGCGCTGTGATTTGCCGGAATTGCTCAGCGCTTACGAATGTTGGTTTGTCGGCGGCAGCTATAGCTATGACCTGATGTGCTGGCGGGACCTTGACGTGTATGTGCTCGATCCAACGTTTGACCTGGAGCGTTGTTTTGAACTGGGTTACGAGTTGTCGCGGCGGCTGCCGGCTAAGAAGGCGCGGTTTACGAATAATGTCTCGAGCCCACCGAAAGGGAACGAGCCGAAAGGCCTCTACTGGGGCATCAAGTTGGGCGATGAGCGTCAGGGCGCCTGGAAGCTCGACATCTGGTGTCTCGATCGGGATGAGTATGAAAGACACGAAAACTATTCAAGCGGGATGCGCCAGCGCCTGAGTGCCGAAACGCGATTAGCCATCCTCGAAATCAAAGAAGCATACTGGCGCCGCCCCGAGTATCGAGACACCATCACCAGCGATCTGATTTATCGTGCAGTTTTGGATCATGCGGTGCGCAGTGTCGAGCAGTTTGAGTCATCGCGCGCCGGCGCTCTTGGCTGATTTGGGTTGCCATAATTCGGGTTGGCTCTGGAGTCTCGTTTTCGCGGAAGGCGTAGACTGGAACGGAAGAAAGATATCTTGGTCATCTAATTGTTACTAGCTGAAAGGAGACCTCACCACCCATGGATCAACCGCAACGCGAAGCTGATAACTCTCTGGTCATTTCCTATCTCACTTTGCGCAAGGCCATCGGCATCATCGGTTTGTTGCTGCCCTTTGTCCTCGCATTAGGCGAACTGGTAATTGATGGCCCGGGCCTGCAGACGTCGATCAGCGCTTACTACTACACCCGCTTGGGAAATGTCTTTGTCGGCAGTCTTTGCGCGATCGGCGTCTTCCTGATGTCCTACCGCGGCTATGATCGCCGCGACGAGATCGCCGGTAAGCTGGCGGGCGTGTTTGCCGTGACCGCGGCATTGTTTCCCACCACGCCGGAGGATTCGCTGACGGGAAGCTGGACCAGTCCAATCCATTTCACCGCGGCCTCGCTGCTGTTTCTGACGCTGGCGTATTTCTCGCTGCGTCTCTTTCGCCGGACTGATCCAACCAAGCCGCCGACGCCGCAGAAACTCAAGCGCAACAAGGTGTATGCCGTTTGCGGTTATCTGATTCTCGCTGCAATCGCCGGCGCCGGAGTTAGTTTTGTTTTCCGCACTGCGCCGTTCTTTCACCTCTACAAACCGGTCTTCTGGTTTGAATCTTTAGCCGTGGTGTCATTCGGCGTTTCCTGGTTAACCAAGGGCGAAGCGATTTTGAAAGACGAATGACCGCGCCGGGCTTTGCCTCAAAAGTCAGGCATCATGCAGAAGAGGCGCTGCAAAAAATTGAAGCCAACGGGATTCTGGCTTGAATGCCGTTAGCCACGCAAGATTTGTAGTACGATTATTTAATGTTTTAGCCCATTTTTGCGCGACAGAATATGCCGCTCCTCCGGAGCTGCGATTCAAGGCAGCGTTAAGATTCTTGGGCGCATCAAGGAATCTGTACGAGGCCAGAGTGGGGACAACTTTCTGGACGCTCGTTGAGCTGTGATTCTTAGCGGTTTACACTAGCCGATAATTCTGCGATAAACGTTTTATGAGCACCCAGGAGTTAATCGCCAAAGAGATCGCAAATCTTCCAGAACCTTTGCAGCGCGAGGTTTATGATTTCGTGCGTTTTCTCAACTTGAGGTCGAAAGGCGAACTGCAACTACTCGAAGAGATCGCTACATGGGAAACCGCTAGCGACGAAGATATGCTGAAATTTGCACGCGAGATGTCTGAGGCGAAATAGATGGCACGCGGCGACGTTTTGCTTGTTACTCTCCCATCAAGCGACCGTCGTGAACAAAGCGGCCGCCGCCCGGCTGTCGCTGTTCAAACTGACCGGAAAGGCGAGCCAATGTTGATGGTTGCGCCCGTAACTTCAAACCTCGCGGCCCTGCGCTTTGCATTTACCGTACCTATAGCTCCCTCCTCGGAGAATGGGCTAACCGCTCCCTCTGTGGTGATGGTGTTCCAGCTAAGAGCGATCGACAAAGCCCGAATCGTGCGAAGTATCGGGAGGATTTCCACTGAAGACATGAAACGAATCGATTCAGAAATCTGGCGAATGCTGGAGCCGTCTGAATCTGAATCTGAGCCTGACTCCTGAGTCCCGACTCTGTGAGTGATTACTCATAACTCATAACTGTTTTGTCTATTGCCCCTCTGGTCTAACGTTTGGACCCATCACACCGCTGACGTCTTTCCGTCGAACCATTTCATCGTCATTCGCGTAATCTTCGAATAGAGACCTTCAGGAGGTGAGTATGAGTTCCCCCAGGACTACGGGCCGGATTATCGGCATTCTCTTGCTGGCGCACTTCGCCACGGGATTGTTCACCCCTTATGTCATTCTGCATCCACTTAACGATCCGTTGACGTTCGCTGGAAATGATCCTACGCCTGCCGCGCTCGTGCGCCTGGCGGTCATGCTCTTGTTCGTTGGCGGTGCGGTGCCGATCGCGATTGCGGTGACGGCGCGACGAATCTTTCGCGAACGTATTCCCGCGCTCACGCTCTGGCTGCTCGCATTCGCCGTAGCAAACCTGGCATTGCAATGTGTCGAGAATGCCGCGTGGATGTCGATGTTCAACTTGAGCCAGGCGTATGGTAGGGCGACTGCCGGCGAATTAGGTTTCTATAATTTGATAGCTGCGTCGGTGCGTTGGAATTGGAAGTGGGTGCATTACACGCATCTGCTCGTCATGGTGAGCTGGTTGTTCATCTTCTTCGTTGCGCTTTGGCGATCAGCATGGGTCCCGCGCGCATTTGCAGCCTTGGGCATGTTGACGGCCCTAATGCAGATCACCGGCATCACCCTGCCGCAGTTTGTTCCATATCCCACTCCGCCAATGATTGTGATGGGCCTGCCGCTGGGCATCGTCTATTTGGCGCTGTCAGTGTGGTTAATGGTGAGGGGATCTGACGCCCGAGATGAATTCGCAATCGCATCCGCGACGTGAACGCGAAAGGCGCGCAGTGTAGACCAACCATCCGGGCCTCGTGACTCACCACTCATGACTCATCACTCAAGTCTTATCACTCACGACTCATGACTTATAACTGGTTCTCAACAACACCCTACACGCTAACCCCTACGCCCTAATTTCTGATATAAACCGCTGCATGCGTACACCAATCCTCGTTTCTGCGCTCCTTCTGGTGATGTCGACGGCAGCGTTCGCTCAGCATGCCAATGAAGTATTAGGCGGACGTGTAACTCCGGATAAGCCAACCACCGCGCCGACGGCGAAGAAACCTGTTTCGAAAGCGACGACCAATAGAAACTCGCCGCTGTACTCACCTTGCGGCGTTTACTACAAGAACCGCGCGGACATGACCGCCGAATCCAACCTGGGTGACAAGTGGTTCTCTCTGGGCCAATCAGCCAATAAACACTTCTGGTACAACCCGCACAAGACCACCTGCGACGTGACCAGCACCGTGCTCAAAACCTGGATCAAAGAAGAGCACAAGAACACGGATGGCGATTACGCTCTGGTGTTGTACGAGATGAAATGCCGTTCCGATCAACTGCGAGTCAGGACAGTGATTGAATACGATAAAACCGGCAGCGTCTTAGAGACGAACAATGAGCAAGACGAGAAGTGGCAGAACGTGGCACCCAACACCGCGGGCGAAAGCATGATAAGAACCGTCTGCCGCCGGCCATAGTGCGTTAGCACGCCACAGCATGTGATCCTCATACTACGTTCGGGCCTGTCGGCTCGACCAGGTTGGGATGCCAGTTTCCTCCTGCAGAATTCGAAATGGGTGAGGAATAGACTTCTCGGGCTCCTTAGAGGCATTGCGCAAATAATCCGTCACGCTCTTCCGAAGCCGCGGCGCCGGATTGCGATCCGGGGGTAGGGGATTGGGTTTAGGGTGAAGCGGATTGCGATACGGAAGCGGCGGAATGCGATCCGGGAGCAGCGGAACGCGATCAGAAGAGAGCGGATTGCGATCAGG
This sequence comes from Pyrinomonadaceae bacterium, assembly GCA_035577445.1. Classification (GTDB taxonomy): domain Bacteria; phylum Acidobacteriota; class Blastocatellia; order Pyrinomonadales; family Pyrinomonadaceae; genus UBA11740. Next base: position 1,330 of record DATLVM010000400.1, on the reverse strand, counting down.
AAGTTGGGGATTGAGTTCCGCGATTGACGGATCGGGGGTCTGGAAGTCGCGAATTGCGGTCGGATGGTCGTGCTGCGAAGCGGCCGAGACAGGGTAGCCAGACGCGAAAGCTTTGCTTAAAGACTCTCCGGCTATGCCGGCTGATGTGCGGAAGGCCTTTGGCCTTCCGCCAAGACTGTCTTCTCGATTTTCGGGCTACGCCCAATTTTGTTGGGGCGAAGCCCCGCATTTACTGCGAACCGGAACGGAAGCGCGGAGCGCTTCCGCACATCCGGCGGCAGAGCCGCTGTGAATTACTTTTAGGCATAGCCAGAGGTGAAGCGTTTGGGAACTATCGGATGCCCACTCGGCTTAAACCTGCGCCCTCCCTAACGGTCGGGCTACTGCCCCGATCATTGCGGGCAAGGATGCCCGCGCTCCAATAAAGGCCCGCCCTCCCACTTCAGAAAATGCTTGGCATTGGCGTTGAAAGTCAGGATAATTCGGCGCACTGAATCTCTGTTGGAGGGCTCCCGCAATGTCCCACCTAACTCTTGCTAATCGCCCGGCAATCGCTGAGGCGCGCGAGCGCTTGTCGGCGAAGCCGCCAGCATCACCGGCTGAAATCTTACTGGCAAAGCTGAAAAACAGGGAATCGGAAGGAGAGAGAAATCAATGAAACAGAATCCAATTCAGAGGTTCGATTCCATTCTCGAAGAGATTGAACGCCTTGTGGCAGCTCACCCGGAGTTGGAAGGAAAGGATCATCCGGAAGTGTCGGCCTTGCTGCGTGAGGGCGAGATGATCCTGAGATCAGAAATCGATCCGGTATATCGGGAGGCGCTGCGCGACAAACCGGAGCAACTGGCCGAGTGGGATGCGATTATGCGCGGGTGGGACGAACGTGCAACTGAAAATCAGTCGTCAATTGAGTCGCCGGACTTGAATTCATCCAAGAAAGAATTAATGAGCGATGAAGAACTCTCCGAGAAGATGAAGTCTATTTTGGCCATCGTTGCTCCATTCGAGAATCGACAGCCGCCCGATCTGGAATTGGAGGCGGCGCTTGAACAGACTTTCAAGGAAATGCACGAAGTGGCTGAAGTGATCCGCGAAAAATGTCGGGACTTGCCGGAAGTACTGCCCGAGTGGCAAGAATTCGTGGAGTTACTGGAAGAAGTCGAAGAACGGTACAGAGAAGGATTGGAATTTGAGAACTCTGCGCCCGAGAATTGAGGAGACAATTGGAGAAGTACAAAAAAAGCCGCGGAGAAGGGAAGTCTCTGCGGCTTATCTGATTGTCCGACAAACTTCAGTTTGTCGTGTGGATCGACAAGCTAAAGCTTGTCGG
>DATLVM010000399.1:0-3378 GCA_035577445.1 Pyrinomonadaceae bacterium | reverse complement strand
TGGAAGAAAGGCGTGTGCCCTCCCCAGCGTACTCCATAGTTCAAAGTGAATTTGCGATTGACTCTCCATTCATCCTGGGCATACCACTGCAGCAAACGGATTTCGCTGTTGGTGAAATTGCGATGTTGCGATTCGGTGTAGGTGTTGAAGTTACCCAGCAGCGCATTCGCGTACGCGAATCCTGTATTGCCGGCAGCGGTCGTGAAACCGTTAGTGGTGCTGGTGCCGAAATCCAACCCACCGGACCACTTGCCGCCTCCCGGCGCTTCGCGATTGAGCAACCGTTCAGAATAGATGCCAAATTTGAGGTTGTGCGTGCCGTGAATGACCGAGAAGTTGTCGGCGAAGGAAGGCTTAATGTAATCGTTGCCGACTTCTCCCCAACGATCCAGCCAGTTGATGTTGGCCGGGTTTCCTACCACGCTGCTCCAACCAGTAATGGTTGGCACCAGGTTCAAACGATTGTTGTCCGGAAATAACTGCGGGGCCGTAAAGTTTAGAGCGCCGCGCGTCAGGCCTTCGAGCATTCCGGTCGAAGGAACGAAGCCTTCCGAGTCATGTCGCATACCAAAGTTGAATTCGTTGACCATGCTCGAACTCACAATGTGGACCCAATTGGCTGACCACCCGTTGTCCTTGTAAAGATAATGCGAAAGGATGCCCCAGCGATCGACGCCGCCACCTCCATTCGGCCAGCCTGACGTTCCCAAGCCCTCATTGTCTGAAGTCCACCATTGGCCTTTCCAATAAACGTCGTCCTTCTTCGATGGCTTCACGTCGAAACGAATCACATAGCTGTGCTTCGGAACATCCACGCTTCGCTGGTTGACGTATTGGCCCGGATTCGCAGCGGTGGGTGAATTCGGAAGCGGGAAATAGTTGAGCATGTTCTGAATACTCTTATTGATCCGCGCAGTCGGAACGATGTTCCCGGGAAACTGCAAACCGGTTAAAGGATCGAGTACGACCGGTGTTGCTCCGCTCGAATTTTTGGATTGGGAAAAGTTTCCGATGCGCTCGAGAGCTGTAGGGACGGTGACAGTAACAGGATCAGTGGGAGTGATCGTGTGCGGCTTCTCGAGCGAGATGAAAAAGAACGCCTTGTTATGTTTTAAGGCGGATCCGCCTTCGCCAAATCTCGGCAACGGCAGCGGGCCTCCAAAGTTAAAGCCTGGAATCTTGTGGCGATAAAGCGGCCGTTGAAGTCGCGCCTTGTTACTGAAAAAGTTATTAGCATTAAGGGATTCATTTCTGACGAAGTAGTAAGCGCTGCCCCGATAGTCCTGGCCCCCACCCTTCGAGACAACGTTGATCAGGGCGCCACCATTGTTGCCATACTCGGCCGCATAATTATTCCGCAGCACCTTCACTTCGGCGACCGCGTCCTGATTGATGGTCATGCTCAGTTTGTTCGAGCCGCTGGGTTCGCCGGCGAACAAACCATCGATGGTTGCGACGGTAGACCGGCCGCGCTGCCCATCAACGTTCGGCAAGTCCGTGCCAAAACCCTCGCCCACCGCTTCAATGTCGTCGTTGTTTGAAGTTCCGGGAAGCAGGCGCAGCAGCGAAGTGACGTCGCGGCCCTTGGTGGAAATCAGATTTATCTGGTCTGACGTTAGCCGCGCCGTAAGATCACTGCTCTCTTTTTCTACCACCTGTCCCTCACTCGCGACGGTAACCGTCTCACTCACCTGTCCGGTTCTCAGGGAGATTTCTCCGAAGGCCAAGTCTTCGTTCGCGCTCAGCACGATCTTTGTTCGCAATAAGGTCTCGAACCCCTGATGCTCGATCTTCAGTGAATACGCGCCGGGCTTAACCGACGCGAAGCTAAACCTTCCTGCTTCGTTGGTGATCTGATCCCGCTTATCGCCAGTCTTATCATTAATCAGCGTGGCCGTAGCGCCGGGGACAATAGCCCCGTTCGGATCGACGATCACTCCGGAAACGCTACCAGTCACCGACTGGCCAAGCCCGGTCCCGCCTGCGGCCAGCAGAGAAACGGCAAGCAACAGAGCGGGAAACAGTCGATGCAGGCGAAATGTGCGACCTGCGAGCATTGAGACTTCATTCACACGAGCCATGGCGATCTCCTTCAATTTTGCGAGTGACTACGAGCCGAAACCGCGTTCCGCGACAATTCCGGCTCGCTCGTTTACCAGCAAACCAAGGCTCATTTGTCCCTTGTTCGCCGGCGACTTCTACGCAATCCCTTGAAACCTTGATAACCCGCAGGTGCTCCGCCGTCTGGCTGGAGCACAAATTGTTTTAATGGCTTGGCCAGTCTCAGTGGCCGAGATGATGTTACCGGTAACGGATACTATGTCGTTACCGATAACGCTGTCAAGCAGTTTTTATTTCCGGTTGAGGAAAGCTAAACCGAGCGGCTTAGACGATCGGGTAAATCAGGTTACTGCGAGTTTTCTTTTTCGAGTCCGGACTGATGTTCAATTTCTTCGATCTTTCTCCCTTCGGGGCTTTCCTCGGTCAGCCGTGCAGTCGCAGTTCCCCGACGCCCGAGCACGAACATGATCGCTCCAAAGAGAAACATGACCACGCCCCACCAGAGGTTCACATTCAGGGGCTGGGAGGCACCAAGAGGCACGACGAGCCCCACGACGATTAGGAGGATTCCAAGCACTGAAAACATTAGTCCAATCGGTAAACGAATATCGAGCCGCATATTAAAGTCTCCGTATTAATCACCAGAAGATGACGTTAAGGACAAGCGCCGCCAGCACGATGATCACGGCGAGCACCGGCGGACGCTGGTACCACGGCAAGTCCATTTCCTTCGCCCGCGGCGTCAGTGAATACACCAGACCGCTTAGTTCCCTTTCATCCCGTGCTCTTGTCAAGGCGCTCACGACAATCGTGACGACGAAGCAGGCCGACCATGCGAAGATCGCGGTCCAAAATGCCTGGGCCAATTCGCTCGGGTAAGTATGTAGGACCCCGAACCAACCGCCCTTGATGCCAACTAGTCCTCCGGCCGGCAGTGTCAGTCCGTGATGAATTGCGGCCCCAACTGTTCCACTGATCAATCCAACAAAGGCGCCGTGTCCCGTCGTCCGCTTCCAGAACATCCCCAGCAGAAATGTCGCCAGCAACGGGGCATTCACGAACGCAAAGACGAGCTGAAGCATGTCCATGATGTTGTTGAATCGAGTCGTAACATACGCGGCGGCGATCGAGATCAAAATTCCGAACACCGTAGCCATGCGTCCCATCCAAAGGTAGTGCTGATCGCTTGCACCGCGCTTGATGTAGGACTGATAGATGTCGTACGTCCAAACTGTATTGAATGCTGTGACATTGCCCGCCATGCCTGACATGAAGCTGGCCATTAGCGCAGTCAGCCCAACGCCCAGCATTCCCGTC
>DATLVM010000398.1:0-23074 GCA_035577445.1 Pyrinomonadaceae bacterium | reverse complement strand
GGCGGATCGCACACCATTGCCGTGCCGATCGTTCGCTTCGACGAGTTTCTTGCCGACACGCAGGCGATTAGCAGTGGCGTAGTCGTTTTGCAGAACGGCTGGGAGCAAAAGCTGGAACAGAACAAGCAAGCTTTTGCTGCCGAGTTTGTCACGCGCGATCAATTCATGTCGGCTTATCCGGCAACGATGAGTGCTGCCGACTTTGTCGACAAGCTCAATGCGAACGCCGTCAATCCGCTGTCGCAATCAGAGCGCGATCAACTCGCCAATGAACTCTCGGCGGGAGCCAGAACGCGCGCTGAAGTCTTGCGCGCAGTCGCTGAAGACAGCGACCTCGCGAAGGCCGAATTCAATCGCGCCTTTGTGCTGATGCAGTACTTCGGTTACCTGCGGCGCAATCCGAACAGTGCTCCGGATTCGGACTACACCGGATATGACTTCTGGTTGACGAAGCTCAATGGCTTCAACGGCGACTTTGTGAAGGCCGAGATGGTCAAGGCATTTATTTCGTCAACCGAATATCGCGAACGCTTCCAGGGCGGCGCGGCGCGCGGCAATCCCGCGGGCACGAGTCAAGCCTCAGGTTTTCGCGATCGGATTACGCGTTCTCTTTGGGTGTCACTCACTCCAACTCTATTGCGAACGTTCGCCGGCGGTTGATGAGACCTCCGACGGGCGAACTTTGGGCTGCGAGCCTCATTGAGACTTGCAGCCCTTTTTTTGTTGGGGAATAACCTACTTGAGTAATCCACAGCATTTTTAAGCGTCACTTGAGTCAGTTGCGCAATCAGCTGCGGAGCAGCGGCCAGAGCTCCGGCCCAAGGCGAGTCTGCGAGCCTTGGGTAGACAGTCACCGTAATCTCGGAGTCGCGGAGCAGCGGCCAGAGCTCCGGCCCAAGGCGAGTCTGCGAGCCTTGGGTAGACAGTCGCCGTAATTTCGAAGCTGCGGAGCAGCGGCCAGAGCTCCGGCCCAAGGCGAGTCTGCGAGCCTTGGGTAGACAGTCACCGTAATTTCGGAGTCGCGGAGCGGCGACAGAATTCTTGCATCGATTTGTGCTTTGCGATCAGACTGAGTCAATCGCTGCTCCGCAACTCTGGACAGATTTTCGTGCGTAACCCAACGCTCGCAAAGCCTCGCGTTGGGCTTAACTCTCACCGCTGCTCCGCAGCTGGTTGAGTTATGAGCGCCAAGCGACGGGCGCTGAAAGGCGGTGGAGTGCTCAAGTATGTTGGTACCTTTTTTTGCGTACTCGATTGTCGCCAGTCTTTCAAATAAGTTGCGTTCGCGTTGCCTCGGAAATGTCTGACCGCCTCAACAGTCTCCTCAAGGATTTCTCAAGTCGCCTTCCTTAGTCTGTTAAGCGTACCAGTTCGATTGATTCTTATTGCAACGACGGAGGCCTGTCATGGCGCGCGAACCCAAATTTCATCGCATCAGCACTTCCAGAACCGTGTTGTTAGCAATCTTCCTTGCCTGTGCGGCAGCATTGGTTTGGGCAGGCGACATGTTCAGCGCGCGCGCCGGCCGGAATGGATTTGAGCGAGCCTCGTTCGAACGCGAAAACGAAGCAGCCGAACCAAGCTCGACCGGAGAGAAGGAAGACGTCGATGCCGGCCCATTCGGCCGCAGCAGCAATTTCAAGGATTACTTAACGCGACGCGAGCAAATGGTTGAGATGTTGCGCGGACTTCCGAATCCACTGGCGATTAGCTCACGAGCCGGCGCCATCCATCAACTCGAACAACAGCAGACGACTCTGCTTGGCAATCTGCAAAACAGCGCCGTAGCAATGCCGCAAGGAGTGGCGACGTCGAGCAATGTTCCGATTACCGGCGTAACGGCTCCGTGGACGCCGGTTGGACCGGCGCCGATTCCCGACGGACAGACGAACCTCATTGACGCGACGCGTAACCCGGTCAGCGGGCGTGTGCTTGCGATTGCGGTGCACCCGACGAATCCGGATATCGTCTATATCGGCACGGCGCAGGGCGGACTCTATCGAACTCTGAATGGTGGTCAATCGTGGACCCCTTTAATGGACAACGCGCTCTCGCTGGCGGTGGGTGCGGTGACGATTGACCCGCTTGATCCGACCACGCTGTTCGTCGGCACCGGCGAAGGAAACTTCTGCATCGACTGTTTCTTTGGCGTAGGCCTTTACATCATCAAGAACGCCGATACGAATCCGACCTTGCTCGGCCCTTACAACTCTGCGACCAACACTCCGGGGAATTTTCTGGCGAGCAGCCGATCGATTACGAAGATCGCGGTCAATCCGAACGATGACAACACGATCTTTGTCGCAACTGGTTCGGGCACCGGCGGCATCAACGGCGGCGGCGGTCTCGGGAACAATGCAAGTGCCCGCGGGCTGTTCCGTTGTGACAACACGATGAGCGGCGCGCCTTCATGCACAAAGCTCAACATCAACGGTCCAAACGGTGGGCTGAATACAGCCGTGCGCGATCTCGTTTTCGAGCCGGGCAATCCCAATGTGTTGCTGGCCGGCCTTGACGATTCAATTGCCGGCGGCACGAATGGAATCTATCGCTCAACCAACGCGCTGGCCGCGAATCCCAGCGACATCACGTTCACGCGCACGTTACAGACTGCTGAATTCACAAACGTGATGCTGGCAATTCAGAAGACCGGCAGCACCGTGACGGTTTACGCAGCGACGGAAGATGACGGCGCCGGCGGAACCACCGGCGGAGTGCGCAAGTCAACCGATGGAGGCCTTACGTGGTCGACGCCAACTGCTTCGTCGCAAGGCTTCTGCGCCGGCCAATGCTGGTACGACATGCCGATTGCGGTCGATCCGACGAACGCGAGCAGAGTCTTCGTCGGCGGTGGCGGCGACTATGACGGCGTGCAGAGCGCGTTCAAGAAATCTATCGACGGAGGATCCACCTTCACGAAAAAAGCCGCCGGACTGCATCCCGATTCACATGCGATCGCGGTGGCGCCTGTGAACCCTCTGATCATTTACCACGGAAACGACGGCGGCGTCTTCAAATCAATTAACGGCGGCGAAACCTGGACCAGCATCAACACCACCGGCCTTAACGCGACGCAGTTTGTCAGTCTCGCGCTGCATCCCACCGATCGATATTTTAGTCTCGGCGGCACACAGGATAATGGCACTCCGTTTCTTCAGGCGAACGGCGCCTGGAAAATGGGAGCATTCGGCGATGGCGGATACGCGCTCATCGACCGTAATGCGACGGACACCGGCGCTTCAGTGATCGCCTATCACACTTACTACAACGCGAAGCTGAGCCAGATTGGCTTCCAACGCGCCGAAGGCGCCGACGACATCAATCCTGACGGATGGTCGCGGGGCCTTGGTTTCTTCGGATGTGCGTCGCTGGCTGGAGCGGTGCCCGTTACCTTGAATGGCATTCAATGCACTGACGACGTTCTGTTCTATGCGCCGATGGCGCAAGGGCCAGGCAATCCGAACACGATCTATTTCGGCACCGATCATTTGTATCGCTCAACGGACAAAGGAACGACGATGGTGGTCGCGAGTCAGATCTTTGAAACAGTCACACCGGCAGTTGGCGGCATTCCGACGAATGTTCCGGTGAGCGCGATCGGTATCGCTGCCCAAGACGACAACGTTCGCATCGTCGGTCTAAGTAACGGCCGCGTATTCGCGACGACGCTGGGTGCGCCAGTCATGACCGAAGTCACCCCGCCCGTGTCGACGCGACGATTCGTCGGCCGCGCCGTGATTGATCCGGCTAATGCGAAGATCGCTTACGTCACACTGGTCGGATTCGGCGTCCCTGATGGGCAGCACATTTGGAAAACGACTAACCTTGATACGACTCCGACATCGGCGGCGGTGACGTGGTCGCCCGCAGGCAATGGCATTCCCGATGTGCCTGTCAATGCGTTCGCAATCGACCCGCGCGACTCAAACATTCTGTACGCCGGCACGGACATTGGCGTCTATCGATCGACAGATGCGGGTGCAAGCTGGTTACCGTTTGGAACCGTTCTGCCACGCGTCGCCGTGTTCGACATGGCCATTCAAGGTCCCAACAAGATTCTTCGCATCGCCACGCATGGACGCGGGTTGTGGGAAATACCGACAGACGGATCTGCGCCGTCACCGACACCAACTCCGACCGTGACGCCGACGCCGACTCCGGAGCCGACGCCAACTCCATATCCGGCGCAATCAGGCGACGGCACGCAGGTGATTCAGGGCACTTACGATCCGCGGGTCTTCCCGTGTACATCACCACGACATCAATTCATCGTGCCGGCGGGCAAGACAGCGATCACGGTTCAGGTCAACGCGACCGTACCGGCTAATGACATCAGCGTCACTCTGATCGCGCCAGACGGCTCCACGCAAACTGAAGACACCGGCACTTGCTGTGAAGCTTTGAGATATGCGCCGGACGGCGGCGTGCCTGCAGGTCTGTATCAAGTGCAAATCTGCCAGACGCCGAACACGCAGGGCGTGCCGCAAACGGCGCCGTTCACGTACGTTGGTACTTTCACATCAGTCGGAACCAGCAGTTCGTCGCCGACTCCGACACCGAGCCCGTCACCAACTCCGACGGTGTCACCGACTCCGCCGCCGGCGGGCGGAACTTTGACAGTTGGCGGAGCACCGGTGACGTGGGGCGCGGGACCGTTCTTGATTCCCAATCCAACTGATCAAGTCGACGGCGTGCCCACCTGTTCAGCGCAACTGCCTTGCAGCGATTTCCTGCTCGACGTGAATGTGCCCGCGGGCTACGACGAGCAGCATTACGTGAAGGTGCAGGTGAATTGGACGAACCCCGCGGCACAATTCGATCTGTTCGTTTACACCGTCAACGCGAACAACTCGATCGGAAAACTTCAAGCCGCAAACTTCTTCGCGGTTAATCCTGACGTCGTCACAATCTCAGCGGTGTCGGGGCGTTACCTCTTGCGCGTCTCGCCGACGATTCCGGAAGGCGACAGCTTTGCCGGCAAAGTCACGCTCGACACGAAAGTCGCCGCGGCGGCCCAGGGCGGAATCAGCACGCCGACTTTCCAGAACTTCGCCGCGCCTACGGGCATGGGCAACAGCGCCGGCGAACCTTCGATCGGTGTGGGCCTCGCCGGACCGGGCTATCCGCAAGGCCGCGCAATGTTCCAATCGAACACGCAATTACTGCGCGTCACTTTCAACGACAGCGTGTCGCCGGCCACAGCGCTTTGGGAAATTAAGAGCGCGCCGAACGCAGTGACGTCGCTCGACCCAATTCTCTTTACTGATCGGCAAACCGGCCGCACCATCACTTCGCAGTTAGCGGGCCCTTGCAGTCTCGCCGCGTACACAGACAACGCGTCTCCATTCAACGACGGCGATCAATGGGTGCCCGGGCAGGGTTGCGGTGTGCCCGCGGGTGTCGATCATCAGACGTTTGGTGGTGGGCCATTGCATGCCCCAGTACCAACGGCTGCGGGTTATCCGAACGGCGTCTACTACTGCTCGCAATATGGAACGCAAGCCGCCTCTTGCGCGCTGAGTCTGGACGGAGGTCTAACATTTGGCCCGGCGATTCCGATCTTCACCGTCAGTTGCTTCGGCATTCACGGTCATGTGAAGGTCGCACCTGACGGAACAGTCTACGTGCCGGACAGCGACTGTTCATCAGCCGGCGCACAGACGATCGGCAACTTCCCGACGGCGACCGCGCGGCAGGCGCTCGTCTTTTCAGAAGACAACGGTTTGACCTGGTCGCAGCCGCAATTAATTCCTGACAGCAATCCCGCGCCCGGTATCGTCGATCCTTCGATCGGCATCGGCTCGAAAGGAACGATTTACTACGGCTATGCAAACAGCAACGGTGCGCCTTCGATCGTGGTCGGACACCTCGATAAGGTGAATCACAAGATCGTTTGGAGTCCGAGTCAGGACGTAGGCACGCCTTATGGAATCAAGAACGCGACGTTCCCGGCAGTCGTTGCCGGCGACGACGATCGCGCGGCCTTCGCATTCCTCGGTACGCCCACGGGTGGTTATTACCAGGATCAGACAATCCCGACTTCCGGCGCCGGCTTCCAGGGCGTCTGGCACGTCTACGTCGCAATCACATACAACGGCGGCCAGACATGGACCACGATCGATGTGACGCCCAACGATCCGGTACAGCGCGGATCGATCTGCAACTCAGGCACGGTAATTTGCAGTCGCACACCGAACGATCGAAACCTGCTCGACTTTATCGACGCGACAATCGATCGACAAGGACGCGTGCTGGTCGCGTATGCCGACGGCTGCACGTCGCCGACCTGCATCAACGCTGGTCCAACGGATTATCGAAAGAATGATTACGTCCGCAAAGGCACAATTGCTCGTCTGGCAACGGGCAAAGGCCTGTTTGCCGAGTTCGATGGACTGATTGGCGCGCAGGATGTGACTTCGATGATCGGACTGCAGATGACGAATCCGAAGTCCGGCGGAGGCGCCGCTTCGTTCGACCTGGCTTTGAAGAATACTTCGACGCAGACCATCTTCACGCCCTTGACGTTGATGGTCTCGAACATCAGTTCGGCCTCGGGCCGGGTCACGGTGGCGAACGCGGGCAATGGTAAGACCGGCGTCGGAGCGACTTGGGACTACAGCTCGCTCGTAGGCGCCGACAACATGTTCACGGGCGGCGAAATCTCGTCCAGTCGGAATCTGAAATTCAGCAATCCGAACAACGAACCGTTCACCGTCACGTTCAGCGTCGTTGGCGTGCTTGCTTCCGGAGGCGCCGGTGGCGGAAGCAGTGGCGGCGCCAGCGGCACGAGTAGCAGCAGCACGAGCGGAACTTCGTCCTCGGGGACTACGGCGCCGCTGGCGAACGCGTTACTCAGCGTCACTTATAATCCGCTGCTGAACACGGTAACGTGGCAAGTGATGAAGCAATGAACGACCGAGTAATCGTCAGGAGTCGAACGCGTTGTTTCACCTGCTCGGCTTTGCCTAAAAAGTGATTCACGCCAGCGGCTCTGCCGCCTGATGTGCGGAAGCGCTCTGCGCTTCCGTTCCGGTTCACAATGGAAATTGGGGCTCCGCCCCAACAAATTGGGCATAGCCCAAAATAGAGAGGCCAGTCTGTGCGGAAGGCCAAAGGCCTTCCGCACATCAGCCGGCACAGCCGGAGAGTTTTTGGGCAAAGCTCGGCGGCTCGATTACTTCTTCAACAGAGCGTTCTTGTCGAGCCAATGAATCACGGCCGCGTCAAACTCTGCCGGCTTCTCCATCATCAGGAAGTGGCCGACGCCGTCGAAAATCTGAAACTCCAGCTTCGGCGCAATCGCGCGAAAAGATTCTTCGGCATTGGGCGGCAACAGCGGGGTCTTCGCCATGATCGCGAGCACCGGTACATTGATTTTGTCTTCGCCCCAAATCGAATTGTCGAGCATTCCTTCGAAAGCGCTTACCAGCACATGTTGGGGAGTGCTCACTGAAGCAGAGTTGATTCGTTGCTTAGCTTCGGCGGACAGATTTGGGCCGCCGATGAAGCCCATCATTTGGTTCACCGCGTCTCGGTATTGAGGTCCGCGAAACCCGGCCATCATCTGATCCATCATAGCCTTGTCCCCAAACGGCCGCAGTGAACCATCGACGATCACAATTGCCAGGGTCTTCTCGGGAAACTTGCGATAGAACTGTCGCGCCACCGGTGTGCCCATGCTGTGACCGACTAGCACCGCGCGCTTTACCTTGGCATCGCGCATGACCGCATCTACGGCGCGCGCAAAGTAATCCATGCTGTAGCTCGTTTGCGGTTTATCACTCAGTCCGTGCCCGGGAAGTTCAATCACGATCACGCGATTTCGTCTGGCGAAATCCGGAGCATTGTCTCGCCACGCATCAGCATTCTGAGTCCATCCGTGAATTAGTACCAGCGCTTCTTCGCCTTTACCGTAGCTGAAGTAGTGCACCCGCGTAGCATCGAGCTTGGCAAAGTGTGAATCCGCCTTCTGCGCTACTCGAGCCGGCGCAACCGCCAAAATAAATGCGCAGGCTAAGAGCAACGGATGACGTTTGAGAATGCTCATGAGATAACCCTTCGACTTTCTTGATTCCTAAATAAAGTGGAGGTGCCTTCATTCTACGCCGTGCAGACTATCGATACCATTGCCGTTTTGAATTTGGCGCGAGCGTCTGCACGCTGTGTACTGCTGCTGGTTGCATACCGTTTACTGGCACGCTCACCAACGCACTGACAAACAACTCAGGCCGCCATCCATCTTCTGAAACTCCGACATCTCAAGCGCGATCGTTTCATAAACTAAGTCGCGTAGCTTCGCCGCAAATAGCGGATGGCCCGCAGCAATGAGCACGCGGCCATTCACCTCAACGCAATTCGCCGCATAGTCCTCACTCGGATCGACGTGAATCAGATCATAGTCGTGAAACTCTTCGTGCTTGGACAGAGCTTCGGTGACTGCCAAAGTTCTATCGCCCAAAGAAGCGAGGCCGCTCTTCAGGTGAAGCAATGAGGTGGCCCGCGCATCTTGCGCGTGCGTCAGCGTTCTGATGTCCACCAAGCTGCTCGTACAGCCGTGCCTTGTCAGGATCTCAGCCAATTGCCGCGCGCCCTCTTCGTTTGTGCGCTCGGAGATGCCGATAAAGAAATGTGTCCCGGCATCGCAAATATCGCCGCCATCGACTGTGCCGGGCAATCGAATTTCGTCGAGCGCGGGAAACAGACCAGAGAATTCACTTCTGATGCTTCCAATCTCTCCTCGACGACTGAGCGCGCCCGGCATGGTTAGCACCGCGTGCTTTGTTGAGCTGCGCGACTCTTCGATTATCATCGCCGCATTCGGGGCAGTAGCCCGACCGTGAGGAAGGGCGTCAAACACAATCGCCGCATCTTCGACAAAGCACGAATCCGGATGCTGCTCATCCGCTTCCAACCTGATCAACTGAAGACCGCACTGCTCCAAAGCTGCGCAGTATGCCGCATGCTGCTCAAGCGCAAGATGATAGTCCGGCGCGCCGAGCTCCGCAGTTGTTAGGCCATCGGCAAAATTGCGCGAAGGCGGACGCACGATTGCTTTGGTGAACACGTCGCGCATCGTAGCAGAATCATCTGCAGATCACGCAGATGGCACATTTGGATCGCTGGTCTGTGATTGGGCAAACCAAGATGAAAGCCTCTACTGCTTTCTGCTTTCTGCTTTCTGCTTTCTGCCTTCTGCCTTCTAGCTCTGACCGCTCGCTCGTATACTTACGCGGGTTTCAAATGTTGCTGCTCGCCTGCTGCTTCCACTTATCTTCATTGACTCCAAAAACCAGCAGCCAGAATATCGTCGCCGCGGAACTCAACAAACCGACGAGGGCGAGGATCATGAACGAGCTGCGGCCGAGTGGCGGATAGAGAAATGTCAGCCAGCCCAAGCCTGAAATCATCGCCAGCACACCCAGCCATCGCGGCAGGAAGGTCGAGCGGAAAATCAGGTAGCCGTTCAGTAGCGTAGAGAAACCAAAGAACGCCAGCGCCGTCGCCGCGCCATAATCATTTACTCTCAAAAGCACCAGCGCGATGGACTGAACTTGTTCGGGCGTGAAGCCGCGCAAGATTGGTGACGCGCCACTCGCGGTGGTAGCCAGCACCCAAAGCGGCGCGATGTACAAGACGCGCGCGAACGTCTTGATAGTGCAACCGGCCAGTTCGATGAACGCCGCACACAAAGCTATCGGCTTGCTCACCGGCCTCAGCAGCAAATACCAGAGCGCCACCGGCGCGACCTGGCAAGCCATCTCGATGAGATAAACCGTGAAGCCCAACTGAAACAATCCCTTGTGCGCAAGGATATTGTTCGCGGTGGCCGCAGCGTCGCTGAAAACGATCAGCCGGTCACTGACAAAGCCCTGCGCAAATACTCCGCCCAGAATAGTAAGAAGAAAGAGGACGCCGATAGTGCGAGCGACGCGGCGCGGTGAAAATTGCGTCATCATATCGGAGATTACGCAGGGTGAGCTCGATTGGTTCGGGTGAAGATCTGGCGCGACTTCTAACCTCTAAAACCCGCAACGCCAACGCCAAATGCGTAGCCGAATGAGCGCGCGAAGCGCGGGGTCGTACCGGGAGCCGTCTTGTCCTCTCCCTCTGGGAGAGGATTAAGGTGAGGGGCGAAGCTAGAGCGCGCTAAGTCCCTCACCCCTTGATCCCTCTCAGCGGGAAAGGGACGAACTCATCGCTCATTACTCGTCACTCGTCACTTGTCACTCGTCACTTGTCACTCGTCACTGGATCAGGGCTTCCACCGGCGCCCGAATTTTTCGGCGAGGACATGAGCCGGTTGAGACGCTGCCGGGTGATTATCGGATGAGTTGGTTTCGTGATGAGAGAGGTCAGCGTGCGAAGCACGCGCGCCGCCCTCTCGTAATATTTCAAAGCATGAGGCTCCAGCCAGGATAAATCCCTCTAGCCCTGCCAAAGAGTTGTGCGAGATCCAATTCCAAATGCTCACGGGTGCTCGTGTTAACTAGTGCAAACTTGAACTGTTTCTTCAGACTCTGTGCGACAAGAACCTCCGCTCCCGTCAATGAAAAGAAGTAGTTTGAGAAGTCGGAGTTAAGTTTCTTGCGAGTGGATTTGATCTCATAAACTGTGATCTTCGAGAGGTTTGCTTCAACGTCTTCTAAATCGTCTAGCGCTACGGAGCCTGAGAGTTTCAAAATATCGAAGGCCCTGCCATAGACCACTTTCCCTTTCTTCGCAAACGCTATTAGCAAATTTAATTTCTGTCGCGCAGTCGGCACTATGAAGCCGAGATCTTTTGAGACAAGTATCTCGGCAGCTTTTTTGGCTGTCTTTTGGCCGCTTTGAAAATCATCTAGTAAAGGCGTTGCTTCATCAATCACGTTTCCTTCGACTCCTCTTGGCGTAGAGAGCGGAAAACTCTGCGACGAAATCGTCAAGAGAAATTCCAAGTGCCTCGCAGACGAACAGGGTCTCTACAAAATCCAGTCGCCGTTCTCCGGTTTCATATTTACTGACGTAGCTTTGACGTAAACCTAGTCGTTCCGCCAGCTGCATCTGAGTAACGCCTTTTTTCTGACGCAAGTCTCGAAGCATAGTGCGGAACACTGCCTCCGCATGATTGAAACCGGACTGTGGCACGACGGGAGATTATCTGGGCTCGACACGGTAACCCAAAATCGGATATTGTCTGGACATCGGTCTTATCGTGGTGTTTAAGGGATACACAAAAACTGGAAAGAGGATCATTGGCACCTTCGATCTGATTCCCGCGACCGCGTTCATTGTCGGGCGTTCAAGTGACGGCGAGCTGATCTACGAAGGGGAGAGCAAGGTGACTTGGGACGCTTCTCAGACTCAAACGCAAAATGGCGAGATTATGTTTATTGACGAGGATGAGAACTACGTACTAGGCGGCGATGTTGAATGGCGAGCGAACTTGTGTATCCACATGTCACTTGCTGTTTTCATTCACGCGGAGCTGTTGTCAACCGTAAGCGGTCGGCGAGACTACACGGATCCTGGGGAAAAGTTTGAAAATGTTACCCTAATGCTGTTCGAGCCTTATACTGGCAAGAAGCGGCGGCCGAGGTTTCGGTTGTTCGATGCGAGAACGCGCGAAGAAATAACCGAGGCAGCCTACTTCCTTAAAATCCGGCAAATCCACAACGAACGAAATCCCCACGCGCTCATCGGCGAGGAAGATCTCGACGAGGATTAACCGCGCGTTTCGAGCAACTCAATACAGTGAGCCCCTCACAAACTCACATCGCAATCTCCTCCACAATCCGCGCCCGCAAGTTCCCATGAGGCGTTCCGCTGAATCTAGGGAATGAGGGATGAGTAATGAGTAGGCAGCAATGGCAGGCAGTAATATTATTCAGCCATGATTGACGAAAAGCTGCTGGGACGCATTACCGCGAACCCCGAAATCTTTGGCGGCAAGCCGATCATTCGCGGCATGCGTGTATTAGTTGAGATGATTCTGAGCCTGCTGACGCAAGGCGAGAAGGAGGAGACTATTCTTGCTGATTACCCGGATCTCGAACCGGAAGATCTGCGAGCTTGCCTGGCCTATGCGTACGCAGCTATCGCTCATGACAAGCTAGACTCACTGCATATCTCAGGCTGATGCGATTCCTCATCGATCGTTGCGCCGGAACACTTATCCGCAGATTGCGCAGATTTCACGGATTTCAAAATATCAGCCACGAAAAGACACAAGAAGCACAGAAGGGTTCGCAAAGACGCGAAGTCGCAAAGAACGCAAAGAATCTATCCGCAGATTGCGCAGATTACACCGATTAGAACTTTGTGGTCCGGTCGCGCCCCTCACCCAACCTCGCTAATCAGATCCCAGCTCCGATCGCTAAGCTTCGCACCCTCACCCAACCCTCTCCCAGCGGGAGAGGGCTGCGGTTCTGACACGTCCGCTCTTCCAAACTATTACATTCAAACTATTACATTTTCCTTGCACTGCTCTGAATTCCCTTCCTCAACCACCTTCTCAAGGATCGCTCAAGTCTGACTCAAGCCTCGATTTGTAAGCTGCGCATGCTTAAGAAACGCGCGGGGCCAGGAGCCAGGAGTCAGGAGCCGGATTGAGAATTCAAAAATCAAAATTCAGAACTCAGGACTCAAGAGCCACCGAACCCAGACGCAAAACCCAACAGCAAACCCGAGGAGGTTCCGAAATGTTCAGAGTTCTCAGATACGTCGCCGCGACGGCGATTTTGGCGGCTTTGCTCGCGCTGCCTTATCTAATCTCGACCGCGAGCATCACCAACCAGGTTTCCGTAATCGTCGAATTGCGCGACGAACCCGCTGCCGTTTACAAGGCCCGTACTGAAAAGGGCGGCGGCACGGTTTCGCAGGAGCAACTCAAAGCCTACCGCGACGGATTGGCCGCCAAGCAGGCGGACTTCCTCAAATCTCTCTCAGCCAACGGCATTAGCGCCGCGGTCGTATCGCGCAACGTCAATAACTTTGACGGCAGCCTCGCGGCGACTGTGCCTTTGACGTACTCGCTGGTTTACAACGGCATGGCGTTGACCGTCGATCAATCTTCGATCGCCGCCATTCGCAAAATGCCGCAGGTCAAGAGTGTTCATTCGGACGAGAAACTCACGACGAACCTCAACAACAGCGTGCCGTACATTCGCGCGCCGCAGCTCTATGGAAAAGATCCAAACGACATGACGCCGTTCGCGACGATGCCTGACGGCAATGAAGGCCAGGGCGTTTACGTCGCGATCATCGACACCGGCATTGACTGGACTCACCCCATGTTCGGCGGCGACCCGACACCGCCGCGCCTCGCGGTGCTGCCCGCCGGATCGACTCAGGACAAGACGAACAAAAAAGTTGTGTATTACCTGCCGCTGACTGACTCAGCAGTTGAAGATGGATTCGGTCACGGAACGCACGTCGCTTCGACGGTCGCGGGTTATCTCGCGCAGCCGCTCGACGGCAGCGCGAACCTGCACGGCGTCGCGCCGCAAGCGAAGCTGATGTCTTACAAAGTTTGCTCGGACATCGAATCGACTGTCAGCCAGGTGCAGCCGATCGGCGGTTGCGATTCTTCGAACATCATCATGGCTCTCGAAGATGCAGTCTCGCCGTTCACGCTGAACAATCCTCTGTTGCCGAAGCCGATCGCGGGCGTCATCAACATGAGCCTCGGCGGCGGCGGTGGTCCGGACAATCCGACGGCAATCGCCGCGAGCAACGCAGCGCTGGCCGGTACTGTAGTTGTGGCGGCCTCGGGAAACTCGGGACCGGGTGAAGGCACGACCGGATCACCGGCCGCGGGCGTTCACGTGATTTCAGTCGGCGCGACCACACATCCGGGCAGCGCGGGCTCAACCTGGTCCACTGACGTGCTCCAGGCTTCCGCAGTTCCGACCGCAGTAACCGGCGCAGTGACGCCGGCCAGCGCACTGCCGGCGAACCCAGCTTTCAGCCGTATCAAGTTGTATCCAATGGCGGGAACGCCGCCACCGCCAGCCGGTGCTTTTGCGCAGCACTACGTCTACGTGGACAATCCTACGGGACCATGGCCGGCGGCAGTCAGCGGCCGCATCGCTCTCGTGAATCGTTCCGGGTTGCCGCAAACGCCTTTTGCTTATGTTTCAAATATGGCTGCGGCTTCGGGCGCAGTCGGCGTGATCTTCGTCGCGGCGACACAGAATCCAACCGCAGTGAAAGGAACGATCCCTTCAGCGAACGTTTCGCCAGCCGACGGACAGATTCTCATCAAAGCGATCTCTTCAAGTGACAACGACAATCCGGCGAACGGCGCGATTTCAGAATTGCCGATTCGCATGCAGCCATTCTTTAGCACCGAATTCATGGGCGAGATGGCGGGATTCAGCTCGCGTGGTCCAGTGAAAGGTTTGGGCCAGGTCAAGCCTGACATCTCTGCTCCGGGCGTGCAGGTGCTCGCCGCTTGTCCGCCGGCATCACTGCTCGGCGCGCTCGCAGCGGTCGCGAATCCTTTGACGCCGAACTACATCCGCATCGACGGCACATCGATGGCGACGCCGCACACCACCGGCGCGGTGGCGCTGATCAAGGAAGCGCATCCCGATTGGTCGCCTGACGTGGTTCGCGCCGCGCTCATCAACACGGCGACGAACATGCGCAACAACGCGGGCAGCAGCAAGGCCGATGGCCCGGACACTGCTGATTCGATCATCGCGCAAGGCGGCGGTCTGATCGATGTCTATCACGCGGTGTACGCGAAAGCTTTGATGGGTGTGACTGGTGATGGAATTGCGCAACCCGGAATTCTCGGAAGCTATTCTTACGGCCAGGTTCCGGTCGTCAATAATCGCATAACTTCGACGCAACCGATCACCGTGACGGTTCGCGATATGTCCGGCGAAGGCGGCATCTACAACCTGAACGTCGCGAACAATCGCGATCTGCAACTCGCTGGCATCAGCGTGGCGACTTCGCAGTCGAGCGTGAGCGTGCCGGCGAACGGCACCGCGACCTTCACCGTCAACGCGACTTTTAATGGCGATCAAATTCGCGACGTGATGGCCGCGAAGACGGTCGGCTCTTCGGTCGTGTTCGAAAACATCGAGATGCAGTGGTACGTGACGGCCCAGCGGGCGGACGGCAAAGAATCGCTGCGTATGCCGTTCTACTTCAAACCCGGTCCGAGCCTGCCGGCATCACCAGTCATCGAAAACAAGACGCAGACTGCAACCGTTCCAGCAGCGAGCGCGGGCAACAAACTCGCCAGCGGTGTCGATTACGTCGACGTGCCGATGGACGTGCCCGCTTCAACTTACAAGTTGGATGTTTCGGTGGAATGGTTCGAACGGCCCACGGGCAGCCAGGAAGACATTGATTATGAACTGCTCGACCCTGACGGCAACGTGATCGCGAGTTCCGGCAACGGCGCCGGCACGACTGAATCGGTCAACGTGAGCATCAGTCGCGGTGGTACTTACACGCATCGCCTGATTGGATTCACCAATGCAGCGACCGACGTGACGATCGCCAGCACGTTATCCGAAGGCCCGGCCGCGCCCGCAGCGCAAACGATTCCCGGAGATTTCATCGATGCGCAAAGTCGTAACGTTGATTTCGACGGCACGTTCACCTTGAACTGGACCCCAGTCGGTGGCGAGCAGGGCTTTGAAATTGAACAGTCCAGCGCGTCGAATCCTGATTGGACAGTCATCGCCGATGTTGCCGGCAACACGGCCAGCTACAACTTCACGAACCTGGCGAACGACAGCTACTCGTTCCGCGTGCGGGGAATTCAGCCGGGACAAATCGGCAAGTACGTGACGAATCCGGGCAACGCGGTCAGCGTGCTGGTCGCGACCCGCTCCAAGGTCGACATCACGAGCCTGGTTAGTTATCCGATCTCGAACGTTTCATTTGCGGGCGGTGTCTGGCAACAGGATGTCAACCTCGTCAACAACACGACCAATGCCTACGTTCCGTTTGTAGACTTCAACGTCGTGGGAATCACCTCGGCCACCGGCACGGTCCGCATCATCAATGCTGACAACAGCCAGAACGGCACGACCCCGGCGAACGCCGCGCAGTTCAGCTTTACGAACAAGTTGGGTGCGGATCAGATCTTTGATCCGGCTGAGACGTCTGGTTCGCGCACGGTCCGTTTCCAGGACAGCGCGTCGGAAATGTTCTCCTGGGATGTGCAGGTGACGGCGTATGTGGCGACCGGCGGGTCCTCGGGAGCGAGTTCGCAAAGCTCTTCATCCGGCGGCTCATCACAGAGTTCGAGTGGCAGCCTTCCGTCAGTGAACTTACCGCTGACGAAGGTCTCAGCGGTGATGCGCTTCACGGCCAACCCGTTAACCAAAACAGTCACTTCAAAACTGATCAGCTTGAAGTAACGAAGAAGCCAGGGAGCCAGGTAGAGCAATCTGCCTGGCTCTTCTGCTCGTTCGAATTACGAAGCTCACTAGGACGAGTGCATCGATCATAGCGACGGCAAAGGAAAGAAGGAGATAAGCAAATGTTGAAGCCCGCATCCGCACGTTTGGTTTCGATCATTTTCCACTCGAGAGCAAGCCTGGCACTTTCGCTCTGTCTGGTAATGGGCGCGTTGGCGCTCGCGATAATTCCCGTCACTCGCGGTGAGCGAATTGCGCGAACTCAAAATGCGACGGCGGCAGCTTCGAAATCGGCTTCTTTCCTGAAATCAAACGCGCCAAACAGACTCGGTGCAGCGGCGACGACTGCCGCCATGGTCGAACCCGCCTCGGCGTCTGCGTGCGTGATGCCGGGTATCGAGGTGCAGACAGATGCGAGCGCCGATGAGCTTGGCGATCCAACTACGTCGCAACTCGATCTCACGTCAGTCAGCATCGCGGAGCCTTACACGTCGGCCGACGATCAATCGATCAGCTTCACCGTCAAGGTCAACAACCTGACGGGCGGACCGCAGATCAATTCGACCTGGTCCGTCAACATGAGCGTCGCGGACACGAACGGCACCGCGCGCACGATGTTCGTCGACATGAACACGGTCGACAGCGGCACGGGAACGGTGGGCTATAACTATGGTTACGAAGACGGCAACAACACGACGTCGCAAGGCGCAGGTTCGGTAATCACCGGTTCGTTCAGCGAAGACGGTACGATCATTCTGAAACTCAACACGGCCAACGTTCTTAGCTTCAACGACATCACCGGCGCGCATCAGTTCGATATAAACCTGCGCGGCGCGGGAAAACATCTGACGACGATCCAGGGATCGACGCACGTCTTCGTCGGCGCACTGGGTGACGGCGGCAGCTTAACGACCGACACGACCGATTCGGGCCCCGGCACTTACACAACTGTCGGGAATGCATCTTGTAACGGCGGCACGCCGACGCCGACTCCGTCCGCCACGCCGACGGCCACGCCAATCACGCCGCCACCAACCGGCGATACCCCGCAATACACAAACTTTTACGCGCCGGATGGCGTCGCTGATAGCTGGGGTGAACCATCGATCGGAGCGAATTGGGTAAGCGGCAACGTGATGTTCTTTGGTGGGCTGAGCGACTACGCGCTGCGCGTAACTTTCGATGACAATGTTTCACCGTCGCATGCGACGTGGGTACAGACGTCGCTCGTGTCCGATACCTTGCCGAGAGCGATCGGCGGCGATCCGATCCTGGTCACCGACAAAGACACGGGCCGCACTTTTGTTTCGCAGCTCCAGGGATTAACGCCAACGGCAACGATGGACGTCACTGATGACGACGGCGCGAGCTACACACCAACGGCTGGATTCGGTATCGGCTCGGGAATCGATCACCAAACAATCGGCGTCGGTCCTTATCATGCGCCGCTTCCTTCCGGAGTCGTCTACCAGAATGCGGTCTATTACTGTTCACAGGAAGGCATCAACAGCTCGGGCACCGGCGCAGCCAATTGCGCTTTGAGCGTTAACGGCGGGCTGAGCTTTGGTCCAGCGGTTCCCGTCTATGCATTTTCCGCACTCAACGGATGCAGCCCGCTCCACGGCCACGCGAAGATCGCGCCCGATGGCACGGTCTACTTGCCGAATCGCCAATGCGGCAACGGCGCGGGCATGGTTGTTTCAGAAGACAACGGCATCACGTGGCAAGTGCGCACCGTGCCGAACTCAAGCGCCGGATCGAGCGATGCATCAGTCGGCATTGCGACCGATGGAACTGTGTTCCTCGGTTATCAGGGAGCAGATGGGCACGCGCGCATCGCGGTCTCGCATGACAAAGGCGTCACCTGGATCAATCATACAGACGTCGGCGCGCCGGTTGGCGTCAACGACGCGATTTTCCCGGCAGTCGTAGCCGGTGACGGTGGAATCGACACCGCGCGCGCCGCATTCGCTTTCTATGGAACGTCTTCGTCAGGTGATCAGGACCAACCGGCATTCACCGGCGCCTGGTATCTCTACGTCGCATCGACGTTTGATGGCGGCAAGACCTGGACAACAGTCAACGCGACGCCGGGCGATCCAATGCAGCGCGACGGCATTTGCACGCGCGGCTTCCAGGGATGCGCCGTGCCGCGCAACCTGCTCGATTTTTTCGACGCGACCATTGACAAGCAAGGTCGCGTGCTCGTCGGTTACGAAGACGGCTGCATGGGCTCGTGTGTCCAGGCTGGACCAAATTCAAATACCGAGAAAGGCGTGATCGCGCGCCAGAGCGCGGGCAAGCGCATGTTCGCCGCGTTCGATCCGAATCCGAATGCGACGCCAACGCCAACTCCGACGGCGACACCGACAGCAACACCGACTGCGACGCCAACCCCGAGCCAAACGAATGCCGGACCGCGCTACTACGCTTATGCGCCCGGCTTGGCAGTTGGCGAAAACTCGGGCGAGCCTTCGATTGGCTACAACCCAACCAGCGGCCACGCGATGTACATCGCCGGTCTGCAAACTCTGCGCGTGACTTTCCCGCAAAATTTCCTGCCGCATGGTTCAGCTCCTGAGGCTCAACCTGCGCTGTGGGAAGACGTGTCTTCAGTAATCACCAAGACGCGTTCGCTCGATCCGATCCTGTTTACCGATCAAAGAACCGGCCGCACGTTTGTGTCACAACTGAACAGTCTCACGCAGACGCAACCTGCGGGGGTGCTGATCGGATTGAACAGTTTGATGGCCTATTCGGACGATGACGGCGTGACGTGGACACCCGCGCAGGTCAATCCACCAGACGGCAGTTACGATCACCAATCGGTCG
This sequence comes from Pyrinomonadaceae bacterium, assembly GCA_035577445.1. Lineage (GTDB taxonomy): Bacteria > Acidobacteriota > Blastocatellia > Pyrinomonadales > Pyrinomonadaceae > UBA11740. The sequence continues at coordinate 3,878 of DATLVM010000398.1, read as the reverse complement.
GCGCTGGCCCGTACCCGGCCGCGCTGTCGGTTCTTGCGAATCCTTTGAACAAGGGTGATGCGGTTTACTACTGCGGCCAGGCCGGCGTCGCGACTTTCTGTTCACGCAGTGATGACGGCGGTCTGAACTTTGGTCGTGCGATGCTCGTCAACACGTCAGTCAGTTCAACTGCGGGCACTGGTTGCGGAGCCCTCCACGGTCACGTCAAGGTCGCGCCCGACGGTACGGTTTATCTGCCGCACTATAGCTGCAACGGTAAGCAAGGCGTCGCCGTTTCGACTGACGCGGGAACAACGTGGACGGTCCGTCAGGTCACCGGCAGCTTGCCACCGGTCGCGGGCATTCTCGATCCATCTGTTGCAATCGCCAGCGACAACACGGTCTACTTCGCGTGGGTCGGCAAAGTTCCGAATGGCAACAACACCGACAACCACATCTTCGTTTCGTCCAGCAAGGATCGCGGCGCAACGTGGACGACGCCAGTTGATGTAGGCGCCGGCCTCGGCATCAAGAACGCCGTATTTCCGTCGATCGTCGCAGGCGATTCCGATCGCGCCGCGGTTGCCTTCGTCGGCACCACCACCGGAGGCAATCACGAAGATGCGAAGTTCAAAGGCACCTGGTACGGCTATGTCGCGCATACGTACGACGGCGGCCAGACGTGGACAGTCGCCAACGCCTCGGGTGGCCCAGTGCAGCGCGAAGCCTGCATCTGGAATGAGGGCGGCAACAACCCTTGTCGCAACCTGCTCGACTTTAATGACGCGACGATCGATGAAAACGGCAAGGTGCTGTTCGCTTATGCCGACGGTTGCCTTGACGGATGCGAAACGGGCGGCTCAAACACTTACAGCTCGAAGGCGACCATCGCGCGCCAATCCGGCGGCCGCGGCGTCTACGCTGGGAAAGACACGCCTGAGCCGGTTCTACCGCAGAGGCCGTGGTTGATGGGCCAGCGTGACGACCAGGCAAGCTATCTTAGTTGGATCGCCCCCGACAACGGTGGTTCAACGATCACTGCTTACCACATCTATCGCGGCACCAGCGCCGGCAACGAAGTACTAATTGGTCAAACGACCGGCGACGACAAGAACTTTGTCGATCGCGCAATCGATCGTTCCGTCAATGCCTACACGTACAAGATCACCGCAACCAACGGCGTCGGCGCCAGCCAATTCAGCAACACGATTTCGCTGACTGAGGGTCCGCGTATTGAATTCACCGGGTCGTGCGGTCTGCCCGGAGTGCTGGCCATTTCCGATCCAGTCGGAGATGAAACGGACACGCTCGCGCAGCATGACATTTGGTGGGTGAAGATGGCTGAGCTGAAGGACAACACCACCACCGGCGCGGCGAGCAAGATTCAATTCACGATCAAGGTTGGCGATCTCTCGACCGTTCCGCCGGGATGGCGCTGGGCGGTGCGCTTTGGCGTAACCAAGAACGGCGTGCTGCAGAGGCCACCAACCGACGCGACGGGTGGACCTTCAGAAGACTATTTCGTTTCGATGGTTACTTCGGACGGAGCGGCGCCGACATTCACCTGGGGCGTGACCAGTGTGCCGCAAAACGCCGCGCGCGTCTTCACCACTAAGGGCACACTCGATGCGGCAAGCAATGCAGACGCGAACGGCACGATCACCCTGGTGATTCCGAAATCGCTCATCAATAATCCGGGCCCCGGTGATTCGATCACTGGAATGCTCGGCAGTGTGCGCGCGACTGTGCCTTCGGCTTTGCCCGGCACCGGCGGCACGAACGAAACTATTCCCGACAGCACGGGTGGCGGCGCTTACACGCTGCGCACAGACAACCTCTGCCTGCTGAACACAGCACCGATCGCCATGATCACGGCTGACGTCGGACAAGGCGAGAGGCCTTTTACCGCTCAGTTCGATGGCATCGGCTCGCATGATGAAGATTCGATCGACACGATCGCGAGCTACACCTTCAACTTTGGCGATGGCGGCGACGACGTAACCCAGACTGCGCCGGCCATCGTTCACACTTTCACGCAAAGCGGCGAGTTTGACGTCAAGTTGGTCGTAACCGATTCGCGCGGCAAGGTGAGCTCGAACACGGCTCATTGGATCATCGAAGTTGACGGCGGAGCGCCAACGCCTACTCCGACACCGACGCCTACGCCGACTGCTACGCCAACTCCAACACCCACGCCGACACCGACACCAACGGCTACGCCGACGCCGACGCCGGCTGCCACGCCAACGCCGGGCACGCCGCCAGCAGCGGCTACGTTCGGTCATAACACGCTGGCTGACTTCTCGGCCGTGGGTGGCGAGCCGTTCATTCGTGTGGACAAACAAGACAACATTTACGTTTCGTCGCCCTTCGGCGTCAGCACCACGGTCAGTCTGTTGTGGAAGTCTTCGGACCATGGGCGCACTTTCATTCCGCTGGGCTCGCCGGTCACGCGTGACGCGGTGACTGGTCCAGGCGGTGGCGATACGCACATGGACTTTGACGACAAGAACCGTCTGTATTACGCGGATCTTTCGGCCGCGTGCGTGACCACAGCGGTTTCCGAGGACAACGGCAATACGTTCCCGCTAACGCGCACCAGCCCGATCTCCTGCATCGGCGCGGACGATCCGGAAGGTGTGACCGATGATCGACAATGGATCGGCGCGTTTGGCGACGGGATTGGCTACGTGACGATGCGCAATTTCGCGGTCGGACTCGGCAGCGGTAACTTCCATCTCTTCAAGACCAGTGACGGCGGTCAGCATTGGGACGGTGGACGCGTCATCGGCAATGTTACGCAGTCGGGTCCGCTCGAGGTCGATAAGCAATTGCGGACCGTTACGGTCAACGGATCGCCGAAGCAAGCGATTCTGCTCTATCAGATTTACTTCACCGGCAGCACGCTGAAGGTTATGCGAGTTACCGACCTCAACGATGGTTCACCGCTGATCGTAAATGATCTGACGATTCCGACCGGCGGCGGCGGGGTCGCGAAGGTATTCCCGGTCATGTCGATTGATAAAGCCGGCAACTTGTACGCGGTCTGGTCTGACGGCGCGAAGATTAAGATGGCCGCCTCAGTAGATCGAGGTGAACATTGGACCGCGCCCGCGCAAGTTAATCCACCTGAGATGACCGGAATGAACATCATGCCGTGGATCGTCGCAGGCGATCCCGGACGCGTGGATGTCATCTGGTATCACACGTTCGGAGACAACAACGAGCAGAGCCGTTGGGACATCAACATGGCCCAGACACTCGACGCGCTCAGCGGCAATCCCGCGTTCACCACGAACAAGGTGAACGAGAACACCATTCACACGGGTGAAATTTGTCTCGCCGGGCTTAACTGTGACATCGACACACTCACCGGCACGCCGCGCGATCGCAGCTTTGCCGAATTCCCGTCAATCGACATCGATTCGACGGGCGCGGCCTTCATCACTTACAACGACAGCACGAATCAGTTGCCGGCGCCGTACGTGATGATTGCCCGACAAACCGGCGGCGCGAGTCTATTCAATGCCGTCGGATCGCTGACGCCAAACGGCGGCAACGCGACGATAGCTTCGCCGAACGCGGGCGACACGATTCGCGCAACTTCGATGACCTTGAGCGGGACGCAGACGCTCACGCCGAAGAACTTCGATCGCGACGAAGCGGCCGACGCGAAGTTCCCGGATCACGGCGCCGTCATCGGCAGCAACATTCCGGCACTCGATCTGAAGTCGGTGTCGCTCAGCGACGATTCGACCTCGGTAACCGTCACAATGCAGGCCGCTGATCTAACGACCACCGCGTTAGCTTCGGCGCCTGCATTGTCAGGCGGTGACGGCGTGCTCTACCTGACGCAGATGCACTCAGGCAACACGGTGTACTGGGTTGGCGCCGAGGTG
>DATLVM010000397.1:0-4636 GCA_035577445.1 Pyrinomonadaceae bacterium | reverse complement strand
TGCGCTTTGAATCGCATTGGGCTCGTCGATGGTTGGATCGATCAGCAGTTTCACTGGGCCTGCTGTGACGCGGAACAGGCACCCTTCCAGTTTCTCAATGTGGTCGTCCGCATGCAGCACGAAAGTCAGGATCGCGGGCTTTGTCGTTTCCACTTCATCTGAAACGGTGAAACCTGCGCCGGGACGATAGACGAACTCTCGCACGAACTTCTTCAAACCTAGTTCCGGCAGGTAGGCGGCGGCCGCATCACCTCGCACCGTGACCTGATTCTGCTCGACCTTCACTTCGCTGATCCGTATGCGATTCAGAAGTCCGTACGGAACATCTGTGAAAGCGTCGTGCCCTTCCCCTTCTTTACCCTGACCCTTGCCGTTAACCAGCAGCGTGTTGTGATGCTCAGTCATGGGCACGCCCGCATAACCGGTGTCCCCGGTCAGATACTTGCCGCGCCCAAAAATGATGAAGCTGTTCGCGTCCGGATGCGCGTGCCCGGACGACAAGCGCCAATCCGGAAATTGCTTCAGGAGAGGTTCCGCATGATGACCTTCCGGCGGACCACACTTGAAAGCAAACGCAGTTGCATCCTTCGACCAGTCGCTGCGCCAGTAGAAGACATCATGATCCGGAAAATAGTGTGAACGCGGTTGCTGCTCAATCGGAACCGGCTTCAGCTTCGCGTCATACCAAACCAACGACCAAAAATCCTCGGCGTTCACCTGGCCGAAGCCCATAAGCCATTCGGCGACGCCTTGGGCTTCACCACTCTGAAATCTTTGCGCCAAGCGATACAGCAGATTGTAATTCGTATTGAAATGACCTTGCGGATGCGTGCGGGGATACTCATCGCCTTGATGCGCGCGGGTGAGCGGCCCTTCGAAGATATCGCCAAAGTCGAAGACGTAGTCGCCGTTCGGCAGCATTGAATGCGCCACGTACTTATGCATCAAACGAAAGCCGGGCCGATCGTAGAGATCCTCGCCGGTCGCATGCGCATGCGCATCGAGGTAATGGACCAACCACGGCGTCGAGAAAATCCAGTATTCAAATCCTTCGTAGTAATAGCCGTCGGTTGAGTACGTCGCCAGCGCCCTATCGAAAATTGCTCGCGCCAGCGCGGCCCATTGCGGTGCTTCCGGTGTTTCGTCGTAGAGCGCGTATGCGGCAATGCCCAATCCTGCGATCGGAATGAAAGTATGGTTCTGGCTGTACGCGTAAGTTTTTCCCGACTTCGGCTTGAAGTAATCAGCCATCAAGCGCGCCTGCTTGATCAACTTTTCGCGGTAACGCGTTCGCTCCTGCTCGCTGAGGTCGTGATAGAGCAGGTCATAGCCCCAGCCCAATCCGTAAAGCAAATGACCCGCAGCCAGATCGACATTCGGCTTGTTCGTTGGATAACCCCAGACTTCGTAGCTAACGGCAGCGTCCATGTACTTGCGCGCGGCGTCGAGATACTTCTTATTGCCTTCGATTTTGTAGATGAATGCGGCTTCGGCGATTGCGATAGCCACGTCGTTTTGTTGGCGCCGCCCGGTAGCCGGCGGAGGCGGAGGATCGACTGCGAGAGCGCGCACCTGGCTGAGTTCGCGCTGCCAAAGTTCGCGATGCGTGCTGCGTGAACGAACGCGCAACTCCGCCAGCTCCTTGTCGGTCGCATAAACGCGCGGATGAACGCCGATTAGTTCTGGTCGCAGAGTTGATTTGCGGGTGCGCATCAACTCAACTAACGGGTGCTCGCCTCTGACTTTGTTGCTGGCGCTGCGTTCTTGTTGAAGTTCGCGGGAGTCCTGAGCGCTGGAGGAGAAAGTTGCGAAAAGAGTTGTCCCAAGCAAGAACAGAGCGGCAAGCGCTGGGAACGCGGACGTCCCCGTCCGCACTGCATTAGTTGAAGACCCGCTTGTGTTATTCGACATGAAGTGTTTGCGCTTCGCGCTCATTGCGGACGAGGGCGTCCGCGCTCCCAGCTAATCAATCCATGAACATGCCGCCGTTGATCTCGATCGTCTCGCCGGCGAGATAGCTCGACGCGTTTGACGCTAGGAAACAAATCACTGACGCAACGTCGTCGGGTGTGCCCACTCGGCCGAGCGGAACGCCGGCGACATAGCCCTTCATCATCTCAGGCGTGGAGAATTGCTCGTGGTAATGAGTGTCGATTACTCCGGGCGAGACCGCGTTGACGCGAATGCCAAACGGCGCCAGCTCCTTTGCTAGCCCTTTGGTAAACGTGATCACGCCACCCTTCGCGGTTGAATAATGAATTGAGCCAAGGGCGCCGCCGGTACGACCCGCAATCGAAGAGACGTTGACGATCGCGCCTGTCTTGCGCTCCATCATCGAAGCCGCCACCGCGCGACAACAAAGGTAAGCGCTCTTCAGGTTGAGATCGATAACTTCATCCCAGCGCTCTTCGGTTAACTCGAGAATCCGCAGACGCTCGATCAACGAACCTGCGTTGTTCACGAGAATGTCGATCGGCCCAAACTCATCCGTCGCGCATTTGATTAGCGAATCCACATCGCTCGACTTTGCGACGTCGGCCTGAACAACAATTGCGCTGCCGCCTGCATTGATGATCTCGTCGCGAGTCTTTTCTGCGCCGGCACTGTTCTGATGAAAGTTGATCGCGACGCGGGCGCCGTTCGCTGCCAGCATCTTGGCCGTGGCCGCTCCGATTCCGGATGAACCTCCGGTGACGAGGGCGACCTTTCCTGTTACGTCGTATGGATTGCTCACACTATCTCCTTAAAATAACTGAAGCTTCACCGAGGAAGATCGGATATGCGGCCGATGCGGCCACACAAAGTTAACAAGACAATCGTTCCGAGAGGAGCCAGCAAACCAGCGCTTACCAGCACCGGCACATACGAAAAATGATCGACTATCCAACCGGTGCCCAGCACAAAAATCATCGAGCCAATACCGGCGCCGACTCCACCAAGGCCGGCGACAGACGCAACTGCCCTGTCGGGAAAGAAATCGCTCGGCAACGTCTGGACGTTATTGATCCAAACCTGAAACCCAAACAACACCACTCCGATCAGAGCCAGCGCTACCATCGCATTTTGCGCGAACGCTGCAAAGATCCCCGCGGGCATCAGGAGCGCGGCAAACGCGATAACTACTTTGCGTGCGCGATCGACGCTCCATCCGCGTTTGATCAGATATCCCGAGAGCCAACCACCCGAAAGACTCCCCGCGTCGGCGGCCACGTATGGCACCCACGCGAACAATCCAATCTTAGTCAGTGAGAAGCCGCGGGCATCCGCGAGATACTTCGGCAGCCAACTGATGTAGAGCCACCAAACCGGATCGGTGAGAAAACGGGAGAGAACGATCGCCCACACTTGCCGGTAACGCAGTAACGCTCTCCATTTCGGCGCGGCGGCGCGCTCAAGTTCGCCATTACTTTCTCGACCTTCGCGAATCAGGGCACGCTCCTGATTGCTCAACCATTGATGACGCCCCGGTGTTTCGTAAAGCCCGATCCAGAGAGCCAGCCAGATGAATCCGAGCGCTCCTGTGACGATGAAGGTCGTGCGCCAACCATACGCGAGGCTCAGCCAAACGATCAGCGGAGGCGCGACGATCGATCCTATCGCCGCACCGCTGTTAAAGATGGCCATGCCGAAGGCGCGTTCGCGGATCGGAAACCATTCGGCGACGGTTTTCGCAGCGCCCGGCCAGTTCCCTGCTTCACCCAACCCGAGGACAAATCGAAACGTGCTGAAACTCGCCAAGCCGCGCGCGAACGCATGGGCCATCGCCGCGACCGACCAGAGTAGAATCGAACAAACAAATCCGAGTTTGGTGCCAATTCGATCGTAGAGCTTTCCCGACAGTCCCTGGCTAATCGTATAAGCAAGCAGAAACCACGAGACGATCCCACCGAACTCAGTATTCGTCAGGCCAAGGTCGTGCGTGATGACTGGCGACAATACCGAGATCGTCAAACGATCGATGTAGTTGATCAGAGTGGCGAGAAAAATCAGTCCAACGATCCACCAGCGCAGGCCTCGCAGTTTAAAACCAACATCGACAGCAGTTCGTTCAGTCCCTTGTGCTTCGAGCATGCTTTAAATCTGATCGCCGATTGCTGCGGAATCATAATAGATGGCGGGAGAAGGTTCACTCTGGAGGAGCGAAGTCTCCTTAATAATAAGAAATCTTCGCTCCTCTATCTCGTTACCAGCAGTAACGCTTTGAATACCTCGACTTAGAAAGTCAGCCGCAAACCAAACTGCATTCGGCGCATCGCGCCGGCCGAGGTGATTACGCCAAAGCTGGCGGACGTCGAACCATTAGCCGGAACGGAATTGCCCGGCTGTCCGAGGTTCGGGTGGTTGAAGGCATTCGTGGCCTCAGCCCGAAAGCGCAGCTTGACGCGCTCGGTCAAATTAAAGTCGCGCGAGAGGGCCAGATCGACAGTCTTATATCCTGGCCCGTAGAGCAGGTTGCGGGCTGCGTTGCCGTCAGTGGCGACCCCGGTCACTACTGGGTTCTGCGCAAAGGCTGCCGTGTTGAACCATCGGGCCGCGGTCGGATTGTCGATGTGCGGATCACCAATCAGACGCGCCCGGTCGTTGGTATTGCCGTCGAGATTGGCGTCAACATTACCGTTGGTAACCGTGAACGGCA
>DATLVM010000396.1:0-2245 GCA_035577445.1 Pyrinomonadaceae bacterium | reverse complement strand
CTGACGTGCTTGCTGTTCGCGCTGGCGTTGTAATTCGCGCTCGCGCTGACGTTGGTATTCACGCTGCCGGCGCTGATAATCTCGATCCTGATACCACGGATATTGTGCCTGGGCTGTCGTGCTCGACATCACCATAACGCCTAAGAACAACAGAAGCCCCAGGATTGACCCTCCAATTTTTTTCATATTATTGATTTTCATCGCTTGCTGACCTCCCGCCGATGTCATTCGCAATGAACATGCCAGTGAGCTTAGATCGACAAAAAGATCGATCTTCATTGCACTTGTATTCCAAATCGTCTTGGTCCTAACCGACATGGGTCGTGATTTGTCGCACATTCTCGAACAGACATTACTTCCAGAATCTTAACGTGTAGAGGTCGCGGACATTCGGGAAGCGAATTAGTACAGGATGACTGCACTTAAAAAGATTGACTCTCGCTGCGTTTTGACGTAGAAGCCTGCTGGTTTCAACCCTGAATCATGGACCCTTCAACTGAAACTCTTCGCCGGTCGACTTTCGAAATCGAGCAGCATGTGCGCCAACTGAGTGACGACTGGGTGAAGGCCATTTTACGCGCCGACGCGGCCACGCTCGATCGAATCATGGCCGACGATTTCTTTCTCACCTATCCGTTGGAAGGGGATGACAAAGAGCAGTTCATCGCCGATGTCATGTCCGGCGATTTTAAGTTTCTGCATTTCCAACGCGAGCAACTCAGTGTGCGCGTGTTCGGCCAGACTGCCGTTCTGACCGCGAGGGATTCCGCGACCTGGCTTTATCACGGACGAGAACTCGTTGGTCAATACAAGATCATTAGCGTCTTTGCCGAGCGAGATGGTCGTTGGCAGTTGTGCGCAGTGCAGGCCTGTCCGATGCAGCAAACAGGCTGATTCTTCTATTAACGTTGCCAGTCGCGATATCTCAATTTTGCGGTTGACTTGGTCCGCCTCAATTCAGACAATGTCCGCTCAATGAAAGCTCCGCCTTTTCTTCTCCGTGGATTCCGCCGCCCGAGCGAAGTCGCCTCGTTGGCACTGGGCAAACTCGAGCGCGAAGTGCTCGAGCAAATCTGGCAACGCCGCGAGGTCAGCGTCCGTGATGTCTACCTGCAATTCGAAGAGCGAATTGCCTACACAACATTAATGACGACTCTCGATCGTCTCTACAAAAAGCGATTGCTGCATCGACGAAAGGACGGCCGCGCTTTCTTGTATTCGGCGGCAGTTGGTCGCGATGAGTTCGAAGATGGTATTCGCGAAGATGTGATCGACAGTCTTTTTGAGCCTGGCATTGGCGAGATTCGACCGGTGCTCGCATGTTTCGTCGATACGGTAAGCGAGCGCGATCGCGAACTGCTCGACGAGCTTGAGCGGCTGGTTAAAGAGAAAAAGCGCGAGCTGCGTCGCAAATCGGAATAAGAATGTTCGAGCTACTCGGAATTTGTCTGGCGCTGGCAATTTTTCTCGCCGTCAATGTGGCGGCGGCAACTCTGGTGTCTCTGGTCTGGCGCCTGAGCCACCGCGCCGCCGAGCGATGGTCAGCCCGACTGCGCGCACAGATTCTCTTCACCCTGCGCCTGGCTCCTTCCATAGTTGGATTGATAGCGGTCGGACTTTTCTTTTTACCGGCTTACCTCGACTACGAACCACGCGGCACCTCCGAAGCAGTTAGCACGAAGCTTGCGCTGTTCGCATCGCTTTCGATCCTTGGACTGGCGCTCGCGAGTTGGCGTGCCGCGCGCGCCCTCTGGGTTACGCGTAAGTTGCGCCGCGAGTGGTTGCACGCTTCAAAAGAGATTTCGTTGCCGGGCGTTCGAGTTCGCGCTTTCCAGCTTCCGCATGCGTTTCCGATCGTTGCCGTGGTGGGGATTCTGCGCCCGCGCTTATTCGTAGCTGAACAGGTGTTGCTCACGCTCACACCCGAAGAGTTAGCGGCGACGGTCGCGCATGAATACGGACATTTGCAGGCGCGCGATAATCTAAAGCGTGGCCTGCTTCGAGCTTGCCGCGACGCGCTTCTAATACCGGTGGGAGATTCAGTCGAGAAGTCGTGGTCCGCAGCGGCTGAATCGGCCGCCGATGAGTACGCCGCCGAGACTAGTGCCGACGTGGCGCTCAATCTCGCCTCGGCGTTGGTGAAGATTGCGCGAATGGTTCCCGTCGGTGCCCGCGCGCAGATGCCTCTGGCCGCATTTCTGGTCGGCGAAGAATCGCGCGGCATCAAAACGCGAGTGCGACATCT
>DATLVM010000395.1:0-10436 GCA_035577445.1 Pyrinomonadaceae bacterium | reverse complement strand
CTGCGAATATCGCGTGGTCCAGTGACGGCCACGTTTCCACCGTTCTTCGCTTTCTGTTGCGCGATCTCTTCCTGAAGCTTTCGCTGTGATTCCTGATCGACAATCTCTGCCGATTCCCAAGCCTTGCGAAACATTGCCCGTGCTCGATCAGGATCAGCCGACCAGAGCACGTCGGCGATGCGCGCCTGCGTCCGCGCCCGCAATGTCTGATCGGTGAAGCGGCCGGCATCGGCAGCGAGACTAATCAGAAGCGCCTGGGCATTGTCGCGTCGTTCTTTAGCGAGACGTTCGGCCTCAGGATCTTTGACGGATTTGTTTGTTGCGGTGGTAACCGGTTTCGCAGCGGGCTTGTTTGCATCGCTGGGTTGGGCGGCGGCCGTGCCTGCCGAGACAAGGCAGAGCACCAAAGGCAGGTATCGAAGATTCATTTTAACCTCTGGCTAACAGGACAGATACAGCGGAGCGTGTTAAGCAAACGCGCGACAGACGGGTTGGGTTCCAGAAAAGTTTAGATTCCCTCTCCCAACGGGAGAGGGAGCGGCTCCTACACCGCGATCACTTCGAGGTCGGGATCGATCTGTTCTTTCAGCATGCTCTCGATCGCCATCAACGTTCCGGTTAACGACGAAGGGCAGCTTCCGCAAGCTCCTTGATAACGAATCTTGAGAGTATGGTCAGTCAGATCGATGATTTCGAGATAACCACCGTCACCCATCAAATACGGCCGTACTTTATCGTCGAGAATTTCATTGATGCGGAGCAGGCGCGGATCGTCGCTGGTTACTGCGGCGATCGCGCCACCGACCGATGCAACACCGTTGCCGCCATTTGCAGCGGCGACGGATTCGGCTGAGCGAATTGGCACAGCCAGCGCCGGCAGCAACTCATCCCAGTCGGCTTCGTCTTCCTTTTCAACCGTGATCATGTTGTCCATGTAGAACACGGAAGCAACGCTGCCGACCTCAAAGAGAGACTTCGCCAAGGTGTCGCTCTGAGCCTGGTCCGGCGAACCGAATTGGCGCGCGACGCCGCTGGTGACGGGTTCGCGCAGAATGAACTTTACGGCGTTTGGGTTTGGCGTTTCCTGAATATCGTTGATCTTTGGCATGTCGAGTTCATTATAGCCCTCGCGCACCGTGATCGGTAGCGACGAATCAACAATCGGTAGTGCCCTGATTTCGATTTCCTCTGCGGTCCTCTGCGGAATCCTCAGTGACCTCTGCGGCTAAATCCAATGTTTGGGCAATTGACCGCCGAGGAGATCAGAGGTCTTCGCAGAGAATGCAGAGAATAAAATGAATTGGGGCACCATCCAACAATCAAGTCAGTTGAGAGCTGTCGAATTTGGGAGCGGGTTTACTGCGGTTATCGACGCGTAACCGGACGCGGTTTTACCGCTTGTAAAAATAGTTGCAACGTCGCGTAGTGCGGTATATAGTCGCGAACCTCACTTGGCCCCTTTTCTCAAAAGGTGAGACAAGTTGAGACGAGGCGGGCGATTAGCGAGGGTTGCCCGCCTCTCTTTTTCAGATGCTTCCATCGAGGCGAAGCTACAAACTGCGGCACATCTCATTGCCCCACGGCGTTTCAATCGCACGTTTGTAGCCTTCTCGGATCGCCGCAAAACTCCAATCACGTCGCTGCCAGATCGTTCCATCGGCATATTCGACGCGGTTGATCAGAACTTTCTCTTGAAGAGCGTTGTGGTTGACAAGCGTTCCAGCATCCACGACACCGCTGGGTCGCATCATGCTAAAAGCTTCCACTTCTTTCTCTTTGTCGGGCTTGATCTTCACGCCGCACAGGAATTGATGCCGCGTTACATTCTTTGAAGCAGCGTCGATGAATTGATATTCCCAAAAAACAATCTCAACGGCTTGTTTGCCGCCATTGCGAATTTTCGCGACATATGAAAACCCATCGAGCGGTTTCGGATCGGCCGTCCGGGCTTCCTGAACGATCTTTTCGATCGCGGCACTGCGGCCGTCGATGGTCGTTTCGTTAGGGTCGGGGATTTGCGGATTGTTTATACGCGCAATTCGCCCTGCGTTCTTATTGCCGGCCGTCAGTTCCGGAGGTGGCGCCATGTTGGGCACGTCCTTCTTGAAGGTGCGATGCACGGGCAGCCACTTCGAACCAAGAACGACGACCGAACCTTCACCTGTTAGGATTTGTAAGTTCTGTGCCGAGGCGAGGGATGCCAGCAGCAATGTGATCAGCAGCGAAACTTTCATTGCTAACCTCCGCCGGGATTGATTTATAAGCTCAAAAGGCCGCGACGGCAAGTCTTTTGCGCAAGTTGAGTTCGCCGGTTGCCCTCGGCTTGCGCCTGACTGCATACTGCTCGCCGTCAATGAACATCGGCATCACAGTTTATCCAACCTACGGCGGCAGCGGCATTGTCGGTTCCGAACTGGGAAAAGAACTCGCACAACGCGGGCACACGGTCCATTTCATAGCGTCGGCGTTGCCCACGCGTCTGACCGAATTGAATGAGCGGGTGCGTTTTCACGAGGTCGAGATGCTGTCGTATCCATTGTTCGAGCATCAGCCTTATGATCTGGCGTTAGCGACCAAGATGGCGATGGTCGCAGAGACCGAGAATCTCGATCTGCTGCACGTTCACTATGCGATTCCGCATTCGATCAGCGGGATTCTCGCGCGCGAATCAATCAAGAATCATCGGTATCTTCCCGTCATCACGACGCTGCACGGAACGGACATCACATTGGTCGGAGCGGATCGTTCTTACCTGCCGATCACAAAGTACGCGCTCGAACAATCAGACGGCGTCACGGCCATCTCGAATTATTTGAAGCAGGCTACGATCGAGCACTTCGGATTTGATCGCATCGAGGTCATTCCGAACTTTGTTTGTCCCGACGAATACAAGCCCAAGATTGATTGCGATTTGCGCGCAGCGCTTTCGCCCGACGGCCTGCCGGTAATGGTGCACGTCTCCAACTTTCGCCCGGTGAAGCGCCCAATTGACTGCGTCGAGATTCTCGCGCGCGTGCTCAAGAAAACGAAAGCGCGCCTCGTGATGGTGGGCGATGGCAGCGAGCGCACGAACTGTGTCCATCGGGCGAAGTGTTTGGGCGTGTCTGAATCCTGTACCTTTGTCGGCAAGCAACCGAACATCGTCGATTACCTGTGCGCGTCCGACATCTTGTTGCTCCCGTCTGAACAGGAATCTTTTGGACTCGCAGCCCTCGAGGCAATGGCGGTGCAGGTTCCGGTGATCGCTTCGCGCGTGGGCGGCATTCCGGAAGTTGTCGACGACGGCGAAGACGGATTCCTCAGCCCAGTCGGCGACATCGATAAGATGGCCGATGACGCTGCGCGCCTGTTGAGCGATCCGAAGTTGCGGCGCGAATTTGGAAAGCGCGCGCGCCAGTCGGCGACTGAACGTTACGGTACTGAGAAGATTATTCCGATGTACATCGAATTTTATGAACGGGTACTGGCGCAAACTTCGCACGCGAGCCGCTAAGACTTAATATCAGCATTTCTTGAATCGCTGCGATTTTTGCTGACAGCCGAACGTGTCAATGAAAATAACAGTTGACTCTGATCGAGCTTGAGACTAGCATCCGCTCATTCGCGGGCTCCTCTGCCGTATCATGTGATGCATTAGCAATCAGCCCACGATTGTTCACCTATCAAAAAGGAGACTCCCATGACCCGACAGACGAAGAGCTACCTTGGCTTTTCAATCGCGCTTAGTGTCGTTGTTTGTTTGGCAGTGTCTGCCACAATGTTCATGCGTGTCGCTAAAACGGCATCGCAGCAACCACAGAAAGAACGGTTGCTGCACCGGCTTCCGGTCCTGCGCGGAGAGCCGATCGTAATTACAGATATAAAAGTCGGTGGCAAGAGCATCTCGTTCGAGCAAAAGTTCATCGCGGACGATGATTGGTTAAAGGGCCTGGTTGTCTCGGTAAAGAATCGCTCCGACAAACGCATTCTGTTGACAAAGCTCGAATTCTTCTTTCCGCCTCCGCCGGGCTCTCAATCACTGCTTTCAGTGTTTCATCTTTCTTACGGAAACTACGCGTTACTATGGGGTCACACCCCGACAGCGGCCGAGCGGTTAGTTGGAATTGGACCCGGCGAAGCGGCGGACATTGCGTGTGTCGGACAGCAATACGAGAATTTTCGGCGATTCTTTGCCGACATCGGCCACCCCAGTCTTGACAAGGTTGACCTGAGACTCCGCACCGTCATCTTCGAAGACGACACGATGTGGGATCTGGGCGACTACTACCGAAGAAACGCGAACGATCCGGCCTCGTGGAGTCGGGTTGACGAACCGCCCATGATGGGGAGAAATCGTGGGACGCGTCTGAGAACGGTCTGGGCGAACAAGCTGGCGGCCATGAATAGACTCCGCGCAAACGAGAGAAGGTCATCAACGAGTTCGCTTAGTACATCCTGGAATTCTTCGTCTTAGCTTGATAGGTTCGCACAATGGGAAACGCTGCTTGTGCCCTCTTCTTACAGGTCCGCTATGTCGGACAATGCAAACGAATGCTTCAGAAAAGACAATACTACTGCTTTCCACACCTGCTTTATCGGTGCGCAGTGCAGAACTCCCAAGGATTTAACGGACGGCGTCCCGGGGTCATTTAAATTCATTCAGAATCAGCAGGAGTGTACTGATAGTCATGGGTGACTTCTGCGGAACGAGTACTACGTCCATAGCGGTTCAGTGTGTGTTCGAGAATGGATGCGAGAACGTCTGTCCAGACGAGACCGTCTGTGTCGAAGGCATGTGTTCGTACGCAAGTCCTATCGTCATCGATGTCTCAGGCAATGGCTTCGATCTTACAAATGCACCCGACGGCGTGGACTTTGATCTAAACGTCGACGGTGTGGCGCACCGAATTGCATGGACTGAGGCGAATTCCGACGATGCCTGGTTAACACTCGATCGTAATGGCAACGGCACCGTGGACGATGGCTCTGAATTGTTTGGCACCCTAACCCCGCAGACACCTTCTGCTGAGCCAAACGGCTTCCTCGCTTTGGCGGAATTCGACAAGCCGGAGAACGGCGGTAACGCCGATGGTCGCATCGATAATCGTGATGCGGTCTTCGTGTATCTACAACTTTGGCAAGATACGAATCACAATGGGGTGTCGGAATCGAATGAGCTTCACGCTCTACGATCGTTGAATGTTAGCGGGATCGACCTCGATTATCACAAATCTCGTAAGGTCGATGAATTTGGAAACGAGTTTCGCTATCGTGCGAAGGTCTATGATAAACACGGCGCCAGCGTCGGACGCTGGGCCTGGGATGTCTTTCTTACAAGCGTGCCGTAGCTTCGCGAAAACACCGATAGGAATTAAACACGCGATCTATATGAATCGCGTGGGTCGCTTCCGGATTCAGTTCGGCGGCGTCGTCGTCTGCCATCGAACGGTACATCACCCACAAGATTCCGATGTACATTGCCTTCTACGAGAAAATATTAGGCCGCGCCCGCGCCTAGCTTTTTGAAACCAGGCGTCGTTGTAAAGCGTCTAACCGTTAGATTTCTCAGGCTGCAATGACGAAATTTCTTCTGCCGCTCTTGCTGTTGCTTCTGTTGGCCTCGTCTGCATTCGCACAGCAGGCAGGCACGCTGCCGCCGCCACCTCCCGCGCAACGAACGCCCAAGCCGGAAGACGTCGATGTGGTCCGGATCACGACGAATCTTGTCCAGGTCGATGCGGTCGTTACCGACAGCAAAGGCAAACTTGTCACCGATCTCAAGCCGGAAGAGATTGAAATCTTCGAAGACGGCAAGAAACAGAAGATCACACACTTCTCGCTGAATCTCGAGCCGGCCACCGCAACGACGGAACCTGAAACGAAATCAAAGACCACGGTCTCTAACGCTCCGCCTCCTTCATTCAATCGCCTGAAACCGGAAGACGTCAGGCGCACGATTGCGATCGTGGTAGATGATCTGGGACTTTCGTTCGAGAGCACTTATTACGTCCGTCGAGCTCTAAAAAAGTTTGTTGATGAGCAGATGCGGCCGGGTGATTTGGTCGCAATCATTCGCACCAGTGGCGGCATGGGCGCGCTCCAGCAGTTTACGATTGATAAGCGACAACTGTATGCGGCGATCGATCGCGTCAAGTGGTATCCGAACGGCCGCAGCGGCATGAGCGCCTTCGAACCAATCCGACCTCCAACTCCCGGCGATCAAGGCGCAGCGATCGACGCGTTCAACGAAGAAGCCAACCAAACCCGACAGGATAACTTTGCCGTCGGCACGCTCGGCGCGATCAGCTATGTCATTAAGGGTTTGAAAGACTTGCCCGGTCGCAAGGGTGTCCTCCTGTTATCCGATGGCTTTCGCATCTTCAGCAGGGAAGATCCAGGCCAAAATTTTCAGGCGCGTGACAGGCTCATGCGGTTGATCGATCAAGCCAATCGCGCTTCGGTGGTCATCTACACGATGAACGCCACGGGTTTGCAGGCGTTGAGTCTCACCGCGGCTGATGATTTATCCGGGCGCGATCCGCAACAACTCCAGGATGCGATGAGCGCGCGAAGCAACGAGGCGTTTGAAACGCAGGAAGGTTTGGACGTCCTCGCGCACGAGACCGGCGGCATTCCGATTCGCAACACCAATGATTTGACTGGCGGCATTCGCCGCGTGCTCGAAGATCAGAAGGGCTTCTATCTCATCGGTTATCGTCCGGACGAGATGACTTTCGATAGGCGCACGGGCCGGCGCACTTATCACAAGTTAACGTTGAAGGTTACGCGACCGGGCAAATTCAACGTGCGAATGCGTAATGGCTTCTACGGCGTTAGCGATGATGAGAAGCGACCGCCGCGCTCTTTAGCGCAGACGATGGTTGATGCTTTGGCGTCTCCATTCGGTTCTACCGGGGTTCACGTGCAGCTCACTTCGTTGTTTGCTAACGATGTGAAAGCCGGATCTTATATGCGCTCGGTCTTGTACATCGACGCTCGCGACCTCACTTTCACGGATGAGCCGAACAACATGCACAAGAGCGTATTCAATGTGGTTGCGATTACCTTCGGCGATAACGGCGTGCCCATTGACCAAGCCGGCCGCACGTATACGATCGAATTGCCTGACGATGTCTACAAACGGACGATGCGTGACGGAATGGTTTATTACGTCACTGTGCCGGTGAAGAAGCCGGGAGCGTATCAACTCAGAATGTCATTCCGCGATGCGGCGAGCGAACGAATCGGATCGGCGAGCCAGTTTATCGAAGTGCCGGACATCAAGAAAAATCGCCTGATGCTTTCGAGCGTTGTGCTCCGCGGAGTCTTGCCTAACGCGAATCGCACGAACGCAAATCCTGCTGACGCTCCGCCGCAGGATCAGGAGGGGATGGATAATGGGTCCGCTGAGGCGAGTCCGGCTGTGCGGCACTTTCGCCACGGCATGATGCTTACCTATGGCGCCTATATTTACAACGCCAAGTTAGACAAAGCCGACAACCTCCCGAAGCTGACCACGCAGGTTCAGCTATTTCGCGAAGGTAAGCCGATCTTCACCGGGAAAGAGAATCCGTTGCAGGTCAAGGATGCCGCGGATTGGAAGCGATTAATGGCTGGTGGGGCGATTCAGATTGGGACAGACTTGCCGGCGGGCGATTATGTGCTGCAGATTACCGTCACCGACGCACTCGCCGATCAAAAACACCGGACCGCGACGCAATGGATGGACTTCTCGATCGTGAACTGAAGTGTCTTTCAGGGACATTAGGAGTTGCAAGCCCGTCAAGGAACAGAAAGCGTTTTCAGATACTCCCAAGATAAGGGTACGGGTTTAGGTGGGACGTAATCAGGAGCGGATCGCCGTTCACATTCTTTGCAGAGAGTATCAAACCGGCCATACGGCTTCTCGCTGATTATTTCCCAGTCGGCATAGCGCCGCGCAGGAGTATCAGCACCAACGATCTCTTTCTGACAGACCGTCAGGCGATTCATTAGAACCAAAGTGGTAGATAAAGCTTGCGGGAGCTTTGACGTACATATATTCTACGCGCACCTGACCGATTCAGATGTTTACTAACGTGCGAGGCTCTACAGGTTAATGGTTCGCGCCCGGACGAAACGGGCGCAGCGGCAATCCTCTAAGTCGGCGCATAAGTTAGTACGGACTCGTCCTGATAGCAAGCGCAAGCGACCATACCCCCGCAAGCTAGCTGACAAGCTGAGGCAGTTAAGAGAGGAACTCGAAATGTCGCAGGGTGATATTGCGGCTAAGGTCGGCGTGAAGGATCGCGCCAGCATTTCCGGTTACGAACGCGGCGAACGTGAGCCGCCGCTGCCTGTGCTTCTCGCCTACGCAAGACTCGGAAAAGTGAGAGTCGAAAACCTGATTGATGATGAATTAGACTTGCCGTGAAAAATGATTCTTCACGTGGCTACTAAGAACATATTCGACGTCTCGCCGTTAGCTGCTTCACGGTAGGTGTAATCGGCCTTGTGGGGCTAGTTCTTGGATCAGCGGCGTATCAGCTATATCCAGTGCTCGGACTAATAGTCTTTGCTGTTGCGGCATTTTTCAGCTGGGTCTGTCTTCAGGAATAACTTTGGTGGTTTCGGTGGAAACGGTGCGCGCAAATTGATGTCCCCTCTGAATAGCCTCGCCCTTGCTGCCGTGGTCACGCCACTTGCACGCGCCCGCTTGCCGCGGCGGCGCTCATACTCAAATTTTGACGAAGAGCGGATTCTGCGCGAGTACGTCGCCACGCTTCTGCCGACAGATCACGGTCACACCGCCGTGGATCTGGGCGCGGGCGACGGTGTTCGTCATTCAAACACGCACGCGTTGTTTACTAATGGGTGGCGAGGACTGGCAGTCGACGGAGACGCTGACCGTTCTTACCGGCTGGCGCGCGCCTATCGTTATTACCCGAATGTGTTCACGGGCCGGAATCAAATCACGCCGCAGAATGTCGTAAGCTTGTTGGAGGCCTACCAAATACCAACCGACTTTGAAATATTGAGCCTGGACATTGATTCGTATGATTACTGGGTCCTGGATGCTCTGTTGGCGAAGTTCAGGCCGCGCATCGTCGTGACTGAGATTAACGAAAAGATTCCGCCGCCACTCAGATTCATCGTGAAGTACGATCCGGATTTCACCCTCCAACATCACTTCTTCGGTTACAGCCTCGCGAGTCTCGAGGATCTCTGCGCGCGACATAACTATGGACTGATGTCCCTGGAGTACAACAATGCGTTCATCGCGCCGCGCGAAGTTCCGCGCGTCCAGGCGCGCGATGCCGTGACCGTCTATCGCGAGGGTTATCTTGACCGGCCGGATCGGCGGAAGAAGTTTCCGCTTAACCAGGATATGGAAGTGCTGCTTTCAATGACACCACCTGATGCCGTGAAATTCCTGAATGACTTCTATGCAAGACACGCAGGAAAGTATCAATTAAGCGCGGGGAAACTATCTAAGTGATGAGTAATGAGTAATGAGTAATGAGTGATGAGTGATGAGGCCAGAGCTATTAGTCGGCCGGCTATTACTTATCACTCATCACTCATTTACTCATTACTCATCACTCATAACTGATCTATTCAGAACGACGGCGGCTCCCATCATCCACCAAACGAGCAGCACCACCTCTGAATCACCAAAGTTGTAATTAACTAATGAACTGACCAGGAATCCCGCAAACGCTCCGACAATCCCGACTGATAGTCCGTGAGCATTTGCGTCACTGGTTTGCGCCGTCGCCCTCTCGGTTCGCGTCGCGAATCGCCAGAAGCTGAACATCAACCAGAACCAAAACGCCAGCGCCGGCAGACCTCGATCGAAAGCAATCTGAATCGGCGTCGAGTGCGCGTCCAGCATGTAGCGACCCGGAAAGCCCCACTCGTTCCAGTGCTCATGCATCGCATCCATGCCGTGGCCGAAGATCGGATGCAGCATCACGCGCCGCGCGGCAATCGTCGCTACCTGGTAGCGCAGATTCGCGCTGGCATCCTGTAAAGCGAGCGCACCTTGCTCGTGGGTTCGCCAAACGAACCAGCCACCACCTATGAGAATCACCAACACGGCCGCGGTCAGGATTATTCTTTGCCGTTGAGTAGTGGCCATGCGCCACGCAATCACCAGCGCGCCAACTGCCACCGCTGCCAGGGTCGAGCGCATCGCGGTTAGCGGAATTCCGATCGCAACGATGGCGAATCCGGCGCCCGCGAGCAGCGCACGTTTGCGAAGCTTCGCGACGTTGGCTGTAGCATCCTTGCTCCTCTTCCAATTCACAATCGCAAAGCCCAGCGCGAACTGCGCGATGATTTGCAGGACCTCCGCGAATGTCTCGTAGTGCCGTGTCCAACCCGACGCGCGAAAGCGATGCGTTCGTCCGCCGCCAGTGATTCCGGAAGGATTCGACTCGTTCAGGGGCTGGTCAGGTAGCTCGGCCGTCCACTCT
>DATLVM010000394.1:0-2229 GCA_035577445.1 Pyrinomonadaceae bacterium | reverse complement strand
CGAGGCAGCAAGTAACCATTCCGCCATCAATACTGACGAAGCGATCGAGGCCATCTCCCAGCCCGCGAGCGAGCCGTCGCTTAGCTCCGCACTCAACGCTGAACCTTGGTTTGATTCTGTGGTTGTTTCGGTCATCGTGGTTGTGCGCTTCATTCCGTGGTGAATCGAAAAGGCTTGCCAATCATCTGCAAAGTGCGACGCGCACCTCCGCCATTGGAATGGACGGCGTAGACTCGCGCCTCATGCTCGCCGGCAGATAGACGCGGAGGGGTGAACGAGAATCCATGCCAATCGTCCGCGGCGCGACTTGATTCATGGACATCAGGTCGGTACTGATCCGCCCGACCAGCGGCGATGAATTTGTCGTCGATGAATAATTGCAGCTCGACCCGGGAAGCAGGAGCGTTTTCATCTACAGCCCAGCCGGATACGAATCCTTTGTCGGCGTTATCAAGCACGCCGCGCAGGCCTGGATTCGTTGTCGCAAAAAAGAAGGCCACCGCGACCGCTGCAATCAGCAACGCTTCAACGATCGATTTTGAAAGCAATAGGTGGATGAGTCGCGCGCGCGATTTGGCGTCCATGAATTGAAGGCCCAGTTTACTAGCTGACGAAATACTGTCAACGCCATAGCGTGACCCAAGAAAAAAGGGCGACCCGCGCCGCCCTTCTTAAATCGGAATTGTGATTAGGCTGTCACATCTTCTGATTAACTTCGATTCGATCACCCGCTTGCAGCTGAGGATCCTGTGCCTTGCCTTCACTGATGGCATTTAAGTCATATTCTCTCGCGGTCAGAAGGCCGGTTTGATTCTGTCGCGAAACCTTGACGTTGTTCCCGGTCGAACGCTGCACGCCGCCAGCCGTGATGACCGCCTGCGTTAGCGTCATGCCATCACGAAACATCTTTTCACCAGGAGCGACAACGTTGCCACTGATATAGACAAACTTCTTCGTCGATTCTGAAGCGCTGCCGGTAATCCTAATTACATCGCCTGACACCACCGGGGTTGCCATTGCCTTGTCGTCCTTCAAACTTATGGGCGAGCCATCCTTGCCATTGTGCGTAATGATGGCGAGGGTCGCTTCAGGATTAACCATTGACTCTGCGAGCAGAGCAAAAAGAGGTACCGCTTCGCGCCGCAGAGTCTTTCGTCCGGGATTACCAACGGCGCCGGTAACCATAACGCCGTGGCTCGCATAATCACGAACGCTCACGCTCACGCGCGGCGCGTTGAGTACTTTTATTTGGTTCGCCAACAGTCTGGCAATGTCATCGGTCGTCATGCCGACGACCCGAATAGGATTGCCGACCAACGGATATTCCAAAGTGCCATCTCGCATGACAGTGAACAGGGTTGATTCCCGCGTGCTCAGGTTGGAGAGCCTCACGTCCAGCACGTCACCGATTCCCACCGCGTAATTCGAAGTGCTGACAGGATCGCGCAATGAGTTAGCTCCTCGGGCAACGTTGATTGGTTGCGGAGTAGATAGCGAAGTTGGCTTAACCAACACTTTACCCTGGCTGCTTGAATTCGCAGGTACATTCGACGCGACTTGAGGAGTTGACGCTTTCACGATCTCAATCGGACGAACATTGACCGGTACATTTCCCCATGCCTGTTGCGAGTCTGCCGGTGATGACTTCTCTACACTTGTAGATGAACCAGCAACGGCGGGAACAGCACTCGAATTGTTGACGTGATTGAGAGCTTTCGCGTTCACGACGCGGTCGCGCGCCGACGATTGTTCAGTCTTGGGCGCCTGTGTCGATCGGCGTTCTCTGGTTTGATTTTGCGCTGAGACGATCGCGGGAGCGATCAGCAGAATTATGACTAGGACCGTTTTCTTCATAGCACTCACCCGCGGGTGCTCTCTTTTCGTTGGCCGGGCAACGGCTGGCGAATCGATTAGCAGTGCCTGAGTAGAAATCAGGCTTCCCCTCTTTCATAAACAACCGAAAGGTGCGGATTTTCAGAAAAGGTACGAATTTTCTTGAGAATTAACCGATTTTGGAGCTGAGAGACGGGAGAAAAACGGCAATAACATACTTGACTAGCAAAAATATAGACATCGTGTCAGAACCGCGAGCGGTAGCGACCGGATCAAAAAGTCCCGCAGGGCTTCTAAGGTTCCTCCTGATCCGGTCGCTACCGCTCGCGGTTCTGACACAAGAACCCACCTCATCGCCTCTCTGATGCTGATCACGATGAACCAGCAACCAGTGCA
>DATLVM010000393.1:0-8497 GCA_035577445.1 Pyrinomonadaceae bacterium | reverse complement strand
CGTCAGCAACATCTCCTGTCAAATGAACCCTTAGTGCTCTTCTTCCACGTTCCGCGAGCACTTCGAAATCGCCACGCGCCTGCGCCGCCTTCACCAGGCCGAACGTGTACTTTTGATTCGGCACCGGCAAGTCACTCTCGTCGTCGCCGGTCACTTGCAGGAAGACGCCGCTGTTCGGCCCACCTTTATACGCCTGTCCAGTTGAATGAAGAAACCGCGGACCAAAACCCAGACACGTTGCGACTCGCTTCTGATCGCGCACTGCATGTCGAGCAACTTGAAGCAGCGCTTCATGCTCGTCGTTCATTTCGATATACGCGAGCAGCGCAAAGTAATCTGACGGCTTCAGCCGATCGAGGTGCGCTTTTAAATAGCTATTCAGCGAAGGTTCCGTTGCCGCTAATTTCAGCTCGGCCGCGTTTCTTTCATCGGCGAATAGCTTGATGCCTTCTGCTTCGAAGAAGGGAACCTCTTCAGGCAACGATCCCGTTCGTTTATATTCTTCTGTGAGTTTTTTCGTCGCGACCTTGCTGGCTTCCACGTCGGGCTGGTCGAATGGATTGATGCCGATAATTGATCCCGCAACGGCTGTGGCGAATTCCCAGCGGAAGAATTCCTGTCCCAGATCGTAAACGTCCGCAACTGAAATGATCACCACCGGTTGACCGGACTGTTGGAGATTGGCGATAGCCTCATCCTCTGCCGCATCCGGAGCGGATTCCAGACGCAAGTACACAAACAAGCGATCGTCGCCATAAACCTCAGGCGCGCCGATTGATTCGCGATCGACAGGAATCAATCCTTTCCCGTTTTTGCCAGTCGATTCGGCGATCAATTGTTCGAGCCACGCGCCTAGATCGTAGATTCCCGGCGAAGCGATAATCGTGATCTTGTCGCGTCCTTGGTTGTGCGCCGTCCCGAGAATAGTGCCGAGAATGACGCCCGGATTGTTCTTTGGCGCCACGTCAGCACCGCATGCGCGCACCATTTCATCGGCAGACGCCAGGAACTTCGCGACATCGATTCCCATTGCGGCGGCGGGCGCCATCCCGAAATCTGATAACGCAGAGTAACGGCCGCCAATGGTCGGATCGCCAAGAAAGATTTTGCGAAAGCGATCGTGTTCCGCTTCCTGACGCAGTTTCGATCCGGGATCGGTGATCGCGACAAAGTGACTGCCGGTGTTTGCCTCGCCGAGAACTTCGTTTGCGCGCTGGAAAAAATACTGCTTGAAAATGTTCGGCTCGAGGGTCGTTCCTGATTTGCTTGAAACAAAGAAGATCGTCTTGGGAATGTCGATGCTTTTTTCGCGTGAACGAATCTGCTGCGGATCTGTGGAATCAAGCACGCGCAAGTCGGGATAGCTGTCGATGATGCCGAACGATTTGCGAAGAACGTCAGGACAGAGGCTCGATCCACCCATGCCCAACAGCAACGCATGAGTGAAGCCTTCATCCCTGACTTCAGCGGCAAAATTCCTGAATCGTGCGATTGTCTTCTGCTGCTCGTGAACAATGTCGAGCCAGCCCAACCACTTATCTTCACCGCTATTCGTCCAAAGCGACGCATCGCGCGCCCACAGTCGTTCGGCCTTCCGATTGTCTTGCCAATCGGCGAGTGCGGCCTCAACTGCCTCTGTTAATGCGGGCGGCAGCGAAATTTTGATTTGATTTATGTCGCGGGTGATGACGGGGCCTCCTGAGTTAAGGCGCAGTCGCAGAATGCGCATGGGCTAACCTTCGGAGGCTTTCTGTGTAAGGGGCTCGGGCGACGCCGCGATCGGTGATGATCGCCGCGATGAATTCATTCGGTGTTATGTCGAACGCAAAGTTATGAACATCGACACCATCGGGGGTGAGCTGATAATCGCGCACATGCGTGACTTCTTTGGCGTCGCGTTCCTCGATGGGAATGCCTTCGCCAGTGGCCGTAGCTAGATCGACCGTTGAGAGTGGCGCGGCCACATAGAAGGGAATATTGTGTTCCTTTGCGAGCACGGCCACCATGTACGTTCCAATCTTGTTAGCTGCATCACCGTTCGCGGCGATCCGATCCGCGCCAACGACGACGCAGTCGACTTTGCCTTGCTTCATGACATGTCCCGCCATGTTGTCGGTAATGACCGTGACCGGAATGTTGTCCTTCGCCAATTCCCAGGCCGTTAGCCGCGCGCCTTGCAAGAAAGGCCGCGTTTCATCAGCAATCACCGCGACTTTTTTGCCGGCAGCGATGGCGCCCCGAATCACGCCCAGCGCGGTGCCGTAATCACCTGCGGTAGCTAACGCTCCGGCATTGCAATGCGTCAGCACCGTCGCGCCATCCTTAATTAGCTCGCCGCCAAACAATCCGATTGCCCGATTGGCCTCGATATCTTCGTTGTAAATCAGCAGTGCCTCTTCCGTGAGAAGCCTCCTCACGTCCTCCACATCACGAACGTTTTCCGCTTTTGCTTTCGTGATGACTCCGCGCATGCGCTCGATCGCCCAGAAAAGATTCACCGCGGTCGGACGGGTTGCGCCCATGACTTCGCACATGTACTTGAAATCGAATTCGAGATCGGGAAGTGAAGTGCTGACCGATTGGCTCGCGCCCAGCGCTAAACCCATCGCGGCGGAAACTCCGATCGCCGGAGCGCCGCGCACGACCATCTTCTTAATGGCTTGCGCGACTTCTTCGTACGACCGCAGCGTCAGATATTTTTCTTCGTTTGGCAGCAGGCGCTGATCGAGCATCAAGACGCCTTCTTTGGTCCACTCGACTGTTTTGATCATGGATGTACGAATATTACTTGACGCGTGGCCCTCATGCAAAAAGGTTAGGCAAAAGGCTTTGACTTTATCGCACCGCGCATGTTAGTTTGCGGGGTGTTAACGGAAGCACATCTTCCAAAGATCTTTTCAGAGCGTTCAGGTGCCCCGTATCAAAGCGGGGAGAATAGGGAAGCGGGTGTGAATCCCGCGCGGTCGCGCCACTGTGAAGCATCGCCAGTCTGAAGTGATGCAAAGCCAGGAGACCTGCCCGAACGCCATAGCAGTTTTGAACGCCCGCGAAAGGTGTTCAGGCCGCAAAGGGATTCGTTCGTAGAAGATCCCGTCGCTACCTGTCCATTTCGCGCGGCAGGAGGTGACGGGATTTTGGTTTTTAGAAGACTTGGTGGCCGCGAAGTTCTCCGCCGTTCCTTCTCCCGCTGGGAGAGGGTTAGGGTGAGGGTGTTAGTCTGCGCCGTAAGACCCTCACCCCATCCCTCTCCCAAAGGGAGCGGGAGAAGGATTTGGCGCCTTCAAGCATACGTTGCTCTAGTAGCGTTACTGACTGCCTGTTCTCCCAGCGTCAACAGAATTGGTGACGTTGGAACTCGCGAAGTCACAGACGAAGCCGGCCGCCATGTCGTTCTTCCCAACAAAATCGATCGCATAGTTTCGCTTGCGCCGAATCTGACTGAGATTGTCTATGCAGTTGGCGCGGGTGATCGTCTGGTTGGCCGCACGAGCTACTGCGATTATCCACCGCAAGCCAAATCAGTCACTGAGATCGGCGACACGATGCATCCGAGCATCGAGCGCATCATCGCGCTTAAGCCGCAGATAGTTCTGGTTTCGACCGCGTCGCAGCTTGAAAGCTTCACCAAACAACTCGATGAACAGCGGATTGCTGTCTACGTCACAAATCCGAAGAACCTCGATGAAATATTTCTTTCGATCGAAAGACTGGGCGAACTTTTTGGGACAGGTGAAACGGCCAAGAAGCTGGCAGACGAGCTTCGCAATCGAACTCAAACTGTGGCGGCAGCAGTCGCGAGCGCAAAACCCGTGCGGGTCTTCTATCAAGTCTCAGACCAACCGCTGTACACAATCGGCCGCAATGCGTATCTGACCGATTTGATCAGGCGAGCCGGTGGCGTGTCCGTCACGGCCGATGTGCCGACTGCATTTCCCCGCTATAGCGATGAAGCAGCGCTGGCTTCCAAGCCTGACGCGATCATTCTGCCAAGCGGCGGATCAATGGGGAACGCGAATTCAACTGTGGCGTCGGCACTGAAGAACTCTCCGGCGGTGCTGAACAATCGCGTCTACAAAATCAACGACGATCATTTGTCGCGTCCCGGGCCGCGTCTGGTTGATGGGCTCGAAGAGATTGCGCGTGCGCTTCATCCGGAGGCCTTCAAGTAGTCGATGGCGAAGTCTTCACATGCGCGAACAGCTCTCGGTCGAACCCTCGCAGTGTGCGCAATTCTATTTGTAATTCTCGTAGTTGCTTTCTTAATTTCATCGATGGTAGGCAGTCAGAGACTGCCGATCGCGGGAACGCTTTGCGCGCTCACGGGCAAATCTGATTGCGCACTGACCGGCGAAGAGCGCGCCATTCTGTTCGACATTCGGATACCTCGCCTGTTGTTGGCGGGAGCGGTTGGGACTTGTCTGGCCGCGGCGGGAGCGGCGTATCAGGCGCTGCTGCGTAATCCTCTCGCCGAGCCCTACCTGCTGGGAATTTCAAATGGCGCGGCGGTGGGCACGATGACCGCGCTGGTTTTCTTCACCGCGTACGGATGGACGCGGCCGGTGTTCGCCTTCGCTGGCGCGCTGGTTGCGACTTTGGCCGTTTATCAACTCGCACGCGGACGAGCAGGCGCAACGCCCGAGCGTTTGATTCTCGCCGGCGTCATCGTCACGACGTTTCTTTCGTCGGCGATCGTTTTCATCACGACCGTAATGGATGCGACGCGCATTCGCTCGTTCACTTTCTGGTTGCTGGGAGATTTGTCGGGCACGAGTTCGAGCCTGTTAACCGTCGCATTCGGAGCTGTGGCCGTTGGCGTCTTGCTGCTGATCCTCAACGCGCGTGGCTTGAATCTGATGATGCTCGGCGAGCGTGACGCATTCGATCTTGGAGTGGAAGTTACGCGCGTGCGTCTGATCGTTTTCGCAGCGGCGAGTCTGCTCGTGGGCGCTTCGGTCGCGTCGAGCGGCTCGGTTGGTTACGTGGGCCTGGTTGTTCCGCATCTGGTGCGACTTTCATTCGGCAGTGACAACCGGCTCGTCATTCCTGCGGCGGCGATCGCGGGCGCGACGTTTGTGATTATCGCCGACACCTTAGCGCGCACGTTGATCGCTCCGCGCGAGTTACCGGTGGGCGCGATCACCGCACTCATCGGCGCGCCGCTGTTTATTTATCTGTTGAAGAGAGGGTAATGGGTACGCACGCGTCCCGCGTGCTTCAAAACGAAAATTAGGACAGCACGCCGGAGGCGAGCGTACCCAAGAATCCAATGCTCGAAGCTCAGAACGTCTCGATCAAGTACGGCGAACGCACAGCGGTCGACGGAGTTTCGCTGCGAGCCGAACTGGGCAGAGTGATCTCGATCCTGGGCCCGAACGGCGCGGGCAAATCGACGCTGTTGCGCGCGCTGAACGGGAGTCTCGCACCATCGCGCGGTGAAGTATTGCTCGACCAGAAGCCGTTGACGAGTTTCGCGCGGCGCGTAGTAGCGCGGCGAATTGCAGTGGTGGCGCAGGAAGCGGACTTGCGCTTTCCGGTCACAGTTTTCGAATTCGTACTGGGCGGACGCTACGCCTGGGCGAATGCCTCGGCCTGGGGCTGGGAGAGTGAGCGGGACATCGCGATCGCCCAAACGGCAATTGCTGAAACTGAGATGGGAGAATTTGCATCGCGGTTGATGAACGAACTCTCAGGCGGTGAACGACAGCGTGCGGTGCTGGCACGCGCGCTCGCAACTGAAGCAAAGATCTTTCTGCTCGATGAGCCCACCGCGAATCTCGATCTGGCACATCAAGCGACGATGCTCAGGCTGATCAGATCGCGCTGCGACAAGGATAGAAGCGCGGCCGTGGTCGTCACGCACGATGTAAATCTCGCCGCGGAGTTTTCCGACCAGGTGATGTTGATGAAAGACGGCCGCACGATCGCGTTTGGCGAAGCGCGCGAAGTCCTGACTGAGGAATTACTAAAACAGGTTTTTGATTTGCGGGTGCTGGTTGACGCGCATCCAGTTTCGGGCGCGCCGCGCGTGACACCGGTGCACATGCAAGGATGAAGGATGAGGGAAAAAGGATGAAAAAGTATTTAGGTCTGGTACTGATTTTATTAACGGCGGCGATTGCCCACGGACAAAGTAGAGCGACAATCAACGGCCGCGTTACCGATGAGCGCAACGCGAATGTTGCGGGTGCAGAGATTCGGCTGACCTCGCGAACTGGCGGAATTGCGACCACTACTTCGGACGGCAATGGCAGATTTGAATTCAAGAACATCTCTGCCGGCGATTACATTCTCGAAGTTAAGGCGTCAGGATTTTCCTCGACTGCAATGCCATTGACTGTTGCCTCAGGCCAGGTGCTTACGAAGGATGTTGCTCTGTCGATTGAAGCTGTCAGTGAAACTGTGGTTGTGACGCCGGTGGGCACCGCGCAACGCGTGGATGAAGCTTCGAAGGCAATCACGGTCCTCGACAATCAGGACATTGAATCAAGGCGCGAGATGGCCTTAACGGAAAGTTTGCGCGGCGTGCCCGGAGTGCGCGTGCAGCAGCAAGGTTCGCCGGGTTCGCTAACCAGCGTTCGCCTGCGCGGGCAACGGCCGTTCGACACCGCCGTGCTGCTCGACGGCTTGCGAGTGCGCGACGCGGGCGACATTAACGGATCGGCGGTGCCGCTATTTGCGGATCTTGTGCCGAGCGATCTTGATCGAGTCGAGGTGCTGCGCGGTGCGGGCTCTTCAATCTACGGCACGGACGCGATCGGTGGAGTTATCAATCTGGTTCCAGCGACGCCGAGCGGCGATCGGCACTTCGAGTTCGGATTCGACGGCGGCAGCCTGGCGACCTTTCGCGAGAGATTCAAGGCATCGAGTGGTTTAGGAAAACGCGCCGGCTTCAGCTTGGGGCTAACGCGAGTTGATGTCCGTCGCGGCGTCGATGGAAATGACGAATACGGCAACACGGCCGGCTCAGGCCGATTTCAATTCAATCCCACGAATTCGACGACGCTGAGCGCGAACTTTTATGGCACGACGTCGAACGCGCGCATCAATGACAGTCCGTTTGCCTTGCCGGCGGCGTTCACGGGCGGCCTGTATCCGCGCGCGGTCGAGGGCCAGACCTTTCATTCCGACGTCAATAATCCGGATGAAGGCCGCCGCAATCGTTTGCTGGTGGGCTCCGTTCGGTTCACGGATCAAATCAACGAGACTTTTTCTTTTTCGGTCGCCTATCAACACGTGGGTTCGCGACGCCGCAACTACAACGGGAGCCGGATCGATCCGAAGTTCGCGCAGTTTTATCCCTTCGGCGATTTTGAGTTTGTCTCGGTCAATAACGGTGCGACGGATACTTTTGATGCGCGGGGAAACTTGCGGCTAGGTAGGCACAACCTGGCGACTGCCGGCTTCGAATACGAAAACGAATCGCTCTTTCAATCGAACCAACCATCATTCAGCGCGTTCAATAACACGACCGATCGCCAACGGACGCTCGCAGTCTTTGGTCAGGATCAAATCTTTCTGCTGGATGATCGTCTGCAGATTTCATTCGCAGCGCGTGGTCAGTGGTTCCGCGTGAGCGCGGCCGATCGCCCCGGATTTCTCAACGCAGTCAATCCGAATAACTCGGTCACGGGTGACGGCTCGATCGCGTATCTCATTCGATCCACCAACACAAAGTTGCGCGCGCATGTGGGCAATGGGTTCCGCGCGCCTTCATTGTTCGAAAGGTTCGGAGCGGGAACATTCGCGCAAGTGGGTTTCGTGCGCTTTGGCGATCCGACGTTGCGAGCAGAGCAGTCGATCAGCGCTGATGCCGGATTCGATCAGCGGGTCGCAAAGGATCGCGCGCGATTTGGTGTGACTTACTTCTACACGCATCTGCAACGCGCGATCGCGTTTACCAGTTTCGTGAGTGATCCACTCGGCGTAGGACGTTTCAGTGGTTATGTGAATCAGCCCGGCGGCGTTTCGCGAGGCTTTGAAACTCACGTCGAAGCAGCACCCTTCCGCGGCGCTGACTGGCGCGTTTCATATACTTTCACTAACAGTGACCGAGTTGTCGCAGGTCGCGGACTGCAAACTGAATACGTTATTCCGAAACACCTCTTCGGCTTATCCATCAATCAGCGATACCACGCGCTCTTGGTCAGCTTTGATCTGAATCGGACGGGCTCTTACATCGCGCCAATCTTCGAGAATGACTTTCCGTTTCGCACAGCTGAGCTGACTTTCCCCGGCTTCACCAAAGCCGATCTGTTCGCGAGTTATGAACGGCGCATCTCCGAACGAGCAACGCTGACGTTTTTTGGCGGCGCTGACAATCTGTTCGATGTGAAGTACTTCGAGAATGGATTTCGCGCGCCCGAAATCACGGCGCGGGGCGGCGTGAGCGTGAGGTTTAAATGAGCGAAAGGCCGCTAATTGCCTCCAAACGGAATATCTAAGGATCGTCTAATGGTAAGTGGCGAGCCCTGAGCTGGCGCTCGCTTCAACTGCGGGC
>DATLVM010000392.1:0-2989 GCA_035577445.1 Pyrinomonadaceae bacterium | reverse complement strand
GCCTGGATCGCCAAAGACGCCGACAAGTGCGACCGCATCGACGCTTATAAGCTGGCCGAACTGCTGCGGCTGAATCGTTTCAAGGAAGTGCATTACGCGCCGGATCAGCCGCGCCGCAACTTCAAACAACTGGTGCAGCATTACGATGAAATGACCGCGCAGCAAGCACGGCTGAAAACGAAACTCAAGGCGCGGTTACGCATGCAGGGAGTGATTGTCACCGGCGAGCGGCTCTTCTCGGCCACTGGACGCAAAGAGGTGTTGGCCAGGGTCGAGTCCCGCGACTTGCGCACCGCCATCAAGCAGCTCTACGAGGTGCTGGACCAGTCGGTCGCCGCACAAGCGCAAGCTCGATTACTGATGCTGCGAGCAGCCCAAGCTTTCCGGGAAATCAAGCTGCTGCGCACCGTGCCCGGCGTGGGTCCGATCGGTGCTTGTCGCTTCAGTGCTTACATTCACACCCCGAACCGCTTCAGCTCGAAGCGCAAGCTGTGGAAGTACTGCCGGCTGAGCGTCAGTCATCGCAGCAGCAACGGCAAACCTTTGCGCCGGCCGCGACTCGACCGTTCCGGCTGTGGTCGTTTGAAGGATGTGTCACGCAAAGCTTTCGACGCGGCGGTGCGCTCGCGCCAGGACAACGGCTTCAAGCGAGCTTACCAGCGCGCGCTCGACACTACGCACGATGCGACTCATGCGCGTTTGACGGTGCAGCGCAAGATTGTCTCTACCTTGCGAGCGATGTGGCTTAACCAGACACCATATTGTGATGAACTGATGCGTTAACCATGATCCACATCAATCGCCACTGAGTGAACTAAGTTGCTGAGTCATCAAGTGAGAGTTACCGATCGCCAAACCGAACACTTTATGGGCCGGTGCGGAGTCTCTAAACCAAATCGTAGGCCGGAAGATGAAATCGTCTTTTGAGTCTCGTCCAATGGTTAGGCCTGCACCGGACCGCCACTTGGGTGGCAAAGCCCAACCGGACCATAGGCCGCGAAACTTCGTGAGTCTCACATACCTGAATGGCTGGCAAGCAAACCACAAAAACGGTCGATAAAAAGGTGTGTAGGTCGGCGATGCGCTAACTGCTAAGGATCTTGGTGACCAAACTTGAGCCGCCAGCCGGCGAGTCGTGAGTAGCCCTCCGAAGTTAATCAACTTCGGCGGTTAAGGAGATCTCTCTGCTTGACTCCGACTTTCATACCCGATTTGTTGGGCGTTCTGAATATAGAGATGATGAGTCGAGAAATTCAATCCCTTTGAGAACGCAGAATGACGTTCATATCTCGAAGCTTATCGATCCCTAATTCCGCTCGTATTCTGTCTTGCAGCAAAAACGAATAATCATGCAGTGCGCCCCAATCAATGGTAATTCCATCACCTTCCGACTTACCCTCGATTAGCTGAACGATCGCTTCGAGCGATTTCACCGTGTCAGGATCAAGCAGTATGTACGCGCCTCTTGCAAATGAAATAAACTCATCTATTTCATTCGTAAGGTTGTCAAGTAGTGGTTCCGCATTGGTGACATGGGTACCGTCGCTATCTGTTCTGGCGACGTGAATCTGGCCGGAAGGGAGCTTGGAGTGAACTGCTGCCACCCCAATCGCCGTCAGAGACGCGCCCTTTGTACCAAGCGTCCTCGTTAGACGGACATATCGCTGCCACAATTCTCGATAAACTTCGAGGCGTTGCTTGAAAAGGTGTTCTCGGTAACTGTCACTGCGCCGACGTCTGACGTAGTATTCGCGAAGCCAAGCAGTTAGCAGTGCAATGATCACTAGGAACGCAATCTTCAAAAGGTCAAGTATTACAGAAGAATTCATTCAAAACCTTTCATTGTTCTGGCGAGGTGGTCAATACATCGATAAGTTTCTTGGTCTCGTTGTCGTGAGACCCCATTTGTTGTTTCAAATGTTCAGCAAGCAGGTGCCTGTCGACTTCGGCGCTTCCAAGGCGTTCGATAAAGTCTTTCTTCAGTTTATCTGGAAAATAAGACAGGAAGAATTCATGGTATCCTCGTTGGATACTATGGAAGATCCCTGCTTCAATCAACGGTGCAAGGATCAAGCGAAAGCATTGGTAGACAATGGAATCAAGGTCGTTCTCATGCCACGGTTTGTCCTCGGTCGTGATGGGGATACCACGCGCCAACGAATGGAATCCGTGTATTCCCAGTGGAACAGTAATGACGCCATTTTCGTCCGGAACTCTGACCCCCAGCCCCAGCGCCATCATTCCTAACCCATTACTGTCTGGAAGATGTCTGGAGACCTCGAGCGCTAGGAGCAATTCATCCAACCACCGCCGTCTCAATGCATGACTTGTGGTAATTGCGTTTACCACATCACGCACCCACTCATCACGATGCATGTCGAGTTACTCCTACGCTTGGAACGCCCAACGGTTGAGTTGACGCGGCGGCGCGATTTCATTCAAGCATCGCCGGACCAGTTATGATGCGAAACACGCTCCCGCCGCTCGCGTCCAATGGTACGATGAAAGTCGGGCTTACAAAATAAGATTCAAGCAGCAGATGTCTCCGGCAGGATACGATCCTGCTTTTCCAATACCTGTTTTAAGGAAAGGAGACATCTGCATGAGCATAGTTTACGTCGGGCTCGATCTTGGGTCGAGTAATTTTCAACAAGTGGCTCTGAATCACCAGGGGGTGAGCAGAGTGAATCGCGACTTCCGCACCAGCGAAGCCAACCTGATCAAAGCCTTCTCGGACTTGCAGGGAGAGATACACGTGCACCTGGAAGCCGGCGAGTTGGCGCCCTGGGCCGCGGCGGTGATCGCGCCGCTGGTGACTCGGGTCGTCTGTTCACATCCGCAAAGTAATGCCTGGATCGCCAAAGACGCCGACAAGTGCGACCGCATCGACGCTTATAAGCTGGCCGAACTGCTGCGGCTGAATCGTTTCAAGGAAGTGCATTACGCGCCGGATCAGCCGCGCCGCAACTTCAAACAACTGGTGCAGCAT
>DATLVM010000391.1:0-11348 GCA_035577445.1 Pyrinomonadaceae bacterium | reverse complement strand
GTCGGTGCGGCCGTGATACCAGTAGTAGCCCGACTTATCAACGTGAAACTGATCACCGGTCGTGCACCAATCGCCGGCGAACGTCTCCTTCGATTTCTCGTGCGCGTTCCAGTAACAAAGCGCGGCTGAGTCGCCTTTGATCTTCATCGTGCCCATCTCGCCCGTCGGAACTTCGTTGCCGGCTGTGTCAACAATCTTCGCTGCATAGCCGTCGACGATGCGGCCCAGGCTGCCGGGCTTCACCTCGCCCGGACGATTCGTGATGTAGATATGAAACATCTCCGCCGATCCGATGCCGTCGCAAATCTCCACGCCGAACGTTTCTTTCCAGCGATGATAAAGCTCGACCGGCAAGGCTTCGCCCGCCGAATAGCAAAAGCGAATGCTGGAAAGATCATGAGCGCTCGCGTTCTCGACGTTCAGCATTCCATTAATCATCGTTGGCACGGTCGTAAGAATTGTCGGGCGATAACGCTCGATCACTTCGAACAACTTCTCAGGCGTTGAGCGTTCCGCGAATAATGCAGTCGCGCCGCCAACCGCAAATGGAAAGAGCAGATTTGTTCCCGTCGCGTAGCCAAAGAAAAGTTTCGGCACCGACACTGTTAGATCGTTTTCATTCACGCCCATCGTCTGCTTGGCGAAGACCTCAGTGTTGTAAGGAAGATCGTGCTGCAGATGCACCGAGCCTTTCGGATGGCCGGTTGAGCCGGATGTGAATAACCAGATCGCGATGTCGTCGCGGTGTGTGTCCGCTGCGCGACATGCGTCTGGTTGTCCATCGACAGTTTCAGCGAAAGAAAAATATTTGATGCGTCCGCGCGGATCGACAAACTGCTCTTCCATCGCGCCGCCATCATCGACGACCAGAACCGCGCGCAAATGCTTTGCACTTGAAACCGCTTCGACAAATGGTTGCGCGAGCGACTGATGAACGATCGCGGCGCGGGCGCGGGTGTATTCCAGGTAATAGCGATAATCGTCCGCCGGTAACAGCGGATTGACCATCGTGATGACTGCGCCGATACGCGCTGCGCCAAACCACGTCCAGACGAACTCGGGACAATCAGGCAGAACGATCAGCACGCGATCTTCCATCTCAACCCCGATTTCGCGCAGCGCATTGCCCGCGCGATTCGACATGCGGACAGCTTCACCGTAAGTGAAAGTTTGATCGCGAAAGTAGAGACAGATCTTGTTATCGCGCCCTTCCTCTGCGTTGTGGTAGAGGAAGTAATCTGCCAGGTTGAAGCGTTCAGGGAATTCGATGGGCATGCGCGGTTATTCGTAGAAGCGACTTCTATGATCAATTCTAACAACGTCCACAATTTGGGCCTTATCGTCGAGAGCATAACCGACGCGCCAGTCGCCGATACGAATTCGCCAGAGGTTCTCTTCGGCTTTGACCTTCAGGCAATTGTGAGGTCGCGGATTCTCTGCAAGACCGAGGATTGCGGCAGTAATTCGATTCTTAACGTTCTTGTCTAAACGTCTTAGTTCACGTTGGGCTGATGAGGAGATGACAATTCTATACATCGATCTCGCCCGCAGCACGCATCTCTTCGACTACTTCATCGAAAGGACGTCGGGGTTCGTCTTTGCGTTCGTGAAAGACTCGAATCAAATGGAGATCTTCAAGGAGTTCTTCGTATTCATCAATCGGAAGGATTACGGCTGTCTTCTCGCCGCTCTGGTTGGTTATGAATTGAAGGTTTCGTGACATTGCCTAATCGAACGCAATCTAATTCTAGCACGAGTTACTTCGCGAACGGACACCCGATCTCATCGTGTTTCCCACCCAGGTAAGTTCGCGCATCCCACAGCTCCGGAAAGAATTTTTTGTCGAGCGTGGTCTTCAAATAGCCCACACCTTCCGAGCCGCCGGTGCCGCGTTTCGCGCCCACCATGCGCTCGACCATCTTGATGTGATGCGATCGCCACAGCGAAAAGCTCTCGTCATGTTCGATTAAGGCTTCGGCCAGTTGATACTCCTTATAGAATTTTTCCGGATGCGTCAGGATTTCAACGACGGCGCGCGTGCGCTTGCTTTGATTGCTGCGACGCTCTTTATCGTCAATCGCAGAATCCTCAGCCGGCGCATCGAATCCGCGGCGGCGCAGGAGGGCAAAGAACTCATCCGCGAGTGAAGGCGAGCCCAAACGGGTCTGCAGCCGCTCGCGCGCGAACTCATCATCTGCGAACGCGCGAGCTACTGATTCATGCTTCAATCCGGAAACGAACTCAATCTCGCGAAACTGCATCGATTGAAAGCCGCTCGCCGGATTCAACTCATCGCGGAATCCCAGAAAGCTGATCGGCGTCATTGTCTCCAGAATGTGAATCTGCGTGATCAGCAGCTTCTCGATCTCCACGACTCGGCGCATCGCGAACGACGCTTCCGCGACTCGATCACTTTTCATCAAAGCGATCGCGGCGTCGATCTCATGCAGGATTTGCTTGAACCAAAGTTCATACGCTTGATGCACCGTGATGAAGAGCAATTCATCGTGATGAGCGGGCGTCGACAGGCAAGTCTGCAGATCGATAAGCTCCGGCACACGCAGATATTTGTTGTATGAGAGCGGAGCGTCTTTGCCGTATTCGTTTCCCATTTGTGTGAATCAGAACGCTGCGCCGGCTTTAGTCGTCGTTTCGTATTCGCGGCCATCGCGAATCTTCTTCATCTCAGCGATGACGAGTTCCAGTTCTTCGTCCTTCGTGTAGAAATGCGGCGAGATGCGCACGCCCGCGCCCGGTCGATAATCGACGATGAACTCGCGACGAATTAACTCTTTCGTGATCGCCGCTGCGTGGTCATCCCAGACTGTGATTGTGCCGCCGCGTTGATTTGGATCTTTCGGACTCGTCACGCGAAAGCCGGCTTCTTCCGCCAACGCAATTAGAAGTTCAGTTTGCCGCACGCTCTTCTCACGAATCGCGCCAACGCCGATGTCATTGATGATCGTGTAGCCGGATTCCGCAGCATAAAGCGCGGGAATCGCGGGCGAGCCGTGCAGGAATCGCGTGATGTTCGGGGCGTAGTGCATCTCTGTCTCGAATGCGAAGGGATGCTCGTGCGCCATCCAACCGATCGTCTTGGGCTCAAGCTGATCAATCAAATCAGGTCTCACGTAGAGATATCCTGCGCCCGGTCCGCCGCATAACCACTTCACCGATCCGCCGGTCGCAAAATCAACGTTTAATTCTGTCACGCTGAACGGCACAGTACCAGCCGATTGATAAGTGTCGAGCACGACCATCGCGCCGACTTCATGCGCGCGATCGGTTATCGCTTTCGCGTCTTGCAGAAACGCGCTCTTGAAAAGCACATGCGAGATAGGAACCAGCAGCGTCTCTTCATCAATCGCCGCCAGCATTCGATCGAGCGGCATCGTGATGCCGTCGTCGGACTTCACGCGCTCAATCCGCAAGCCGTACTGGCGCGCGTGCGCTTCGAAGACATACATCACCGAGGGAAAGTTAAGCTCTTCGAAAACGATCTTGTTGCGCTTCGGATCTTTCGGCGGCAACAGGCAAGACAGAATCAGCGACTGACAAATCGAAACGTTCTGATGCATTACCACCGTATTCGCATCAGCGCCGATAATCCGGGCGATCTCGTTGCCGAGAGTAACCGGCTTGTCCCACCAACCCTCGGCCCACGCGCGCACGCCGCGCGTCGCCCAGATATCGGCATACTCGTGGAGACGATCGTAAGTCGCGCGCGGCATCGCGCCCAGACTGTGCGAGATCAAGTAGACAGTCTTATTCAGGATCGGAAATTCAGATCGATATTTGAGAAGGTCGTCAGTCATCGCTTGGGGAGACGTTAATTTATCACAACCTGGTGCGCGGCTTCGCCGCCCGATGTGCGGAAGGCCTCTGGCCCTCCGGCAAGCTGCTCAGAGAGTTCCGGGGCTATGCCCAGCATACAGGGCGGAGCCCAAAACCAAATCGGAACACACCCCGGAAAGGCAAAGCCTTTCCGCACATCAGGCGGCAAAGCCGCGAACGCGTTGCGCCTTCATGCTAAAGTTGCTCACTCATGTGGAAGTTCCCTAACCCGATCAAACATCAACTTGCCGAGACGAGGTGGCCGGCAGCTGGTGAAGCAAGCGCGTCGTTGCTTTTTCAACCAATTAACTTTCGCAATCTGAATCTTGCCAGCCGCACTTGGGTGCCGGCGATGGTGCCGTGGCGCGCCACCGAAGACGGCTCCGTCACGCAGAACAATCTCGATTGGTATCGGAGATTTGCTGAAGGACGGCCGGCGGCGCTCGTCGTCGAAGCCACCGGCGTTCGCGATATTCCGAGCGGTCCGCTGCTCCGGATCGGTCACGATCGATTCCTCCCGGGACTAAAGCAACTTGTCGAAACGGTTCGCGACGCGAGCCAGGGTTACACCAAACTTTTCATTCAGATCATCGACTTCCTGGCCGTTAAGCGCCGGCCTGAACGAGCGAAATACTTTCAGCAGTTCCTGGAGATCACCGGCCGTCACCGCCAACGATTGTCGGAGCTGACGGGCTACTCGCATTGGACCACGATCGACGAGCAAACGGTCCGCGAATTTCTTTTCAGAGCCGAAGATGAACTCATAGAGCAGGTACTCGACGCTCGCGAACTGGAAGCGCTGCGGTTCGGCTATCGTGAACGCGTCACTGACACGCATCTCTCTCATATCAAAGAGCTGCCGCAGGTACTGCCGAAGATTTTCGCAGATGCTGCCCGACGCGCGCGTGAAGCCGGATTCGACGGCGTCGAGCTTCACTACGCTCACGCGTACACCATGGCCGGATTTTTGAGCGCGCTGAACAATCGCGATGATGGTTATGGCGGCCCGCATGAAAATCGTGTGCGTTTGCCCCTCGAAGTCTATCGCGCCGTGCGTGAACGCGTCGGCGATGATTACGTTGTCGGCGTGCGTTTTCTCGGCGATGAAGTTATCGAAGGAGGCAATCGCATCGACGACGCAGTTTACTTTGGAGTTGAATTCGCGAAAGCCGGATTCGATTACCTTTCGATTTCAAAAGGCGGCAAGTTCGAAGACGCCGAGCAACCGAAGAGCGGGCAGGCCGTCTATCCTTACACGGGTCAGAGCGGTTATGAATGCATGCCGACAACCCTGTCCGACGAGCGGGGCCCATTCGGTCGATCGGTTCCGCAGGTGGCGCAAATCAAACGCGCTGTGAACGCGGCGGGATTCGCGACGCCGATTGTCGCCACCGGCGGCATCACGACATTCGATCAAGCCGAAGCGATTCTCAGAAGTGGTGACGCCGACATTATCGGAATGGCACGCCAGGCGCTCGCCGATCCCGATTGGTTTCGCAAAGTGAAACTCGGGCGCGGCGAAGAAGTACGCCGCTGCACTTACACAAATTACTGTGAAGCTTTGGATCAAGCGCATCGTCAAGTCACGTGTAAGCTCTGGGATCGAAAGGATCTGGACGAGCCGAAGATCACCATGGCCGAAGATGGCCGGCGACGCCTTTTGCCACCGCATTGGAACGCGAGTGATTAGCCGTTGCTTCGTCACCCCGTCAGGGGTGAAATATTTATAGAACCTATGATCCTTCCGACTCGGAGCTCCTTTAGGAGCGAAATCTGACGTTGGGTTGGGGGTGCTATAGACATGTCGCTCCTAACGGAGCGAAGATGCGCACCGCACCACGGCCGTCCGCGACCGTTGCTCGACTTGAAGCCCGATCCTAATTTTGCGCGCTGCCCGAAGGGATGATTCCAATGCCCGATAAAACTGAATTCAAAACCGTCTTCGCAGAACTCAAATCAATCTTCAAACCTTATGCGAAGAAGATGGAGATCGCATCCGACACCGGCACCTATTACCTGCTGAACACGCGATACATCATGAAGAACAAGCAGCCGCTGTGTTTTGGCGGAGTGCGGCTGGGAAAGACCTATGTAAGTTTCTATCTGATGTCTGTCTACGCTTCGCCGGAATTGCTGAAAACAATGTCGCCCGAATTGAAGAAGCGCATGCAGGGCAAGTCCTGCTTTAACTTCAAAGCTGTCGACAAGGAATTATTTAAGGAACTCAGAGAACTGACAAAAGCCGGCGCTGCGAAGTTCACGGATAACAAATTCATTCTGAAGCTTCGCGCCCTACAGAACAAGGGAGCCAGCTAGGAGTCCCAAGGCTTTACTACTTGATGAAACCTAGAGCATCCAGTCGCTCCGATTCGGATAGTAGGACGGCGAGCGATCCGGAAAACGCTTTTTGTATTTCTTATAGCGCTCGTGCCAGTACTCGTAACGTCGATCCGACGACTTGAGTTTGTGATGCGGAATCGCGCGCAGATGATCTTCAATCTTATGCATGTTGCGTCGATTGAACCGCCAGTCGTAATTCCCAAGTTCATACAATGACGTCAAACCGTACCCTTTAATCCTTCCGGTCATGTCGATGTACGGATCGAAGTAACTCCAAACCAGATCGCGCAAACTTCGAAACACCGGCTTGCGGCCCTGCAGACCAATGTCGCGCGACCGCGCAATCGATCCCCACCGGCCGTTCTTTTGAAAGACGAAGATGACGTGATCCAGCAGATCGATTGATTCAATATCGAAGAGCAGCGGCGGGTAACCATGTTGTTCGAGGATCACGGCCGCCGCCACGCAGGCTTCCAAACAGTGAGCTTCGTTTCTTTTCACGACCTCGCGAAACGATCGCATCGTGCCGCCCTGACGCTCCCAGTTGTAAGGCATCAACGTCAGCCAACGCTGAACCTTGGCGGGCGTATTGAGGGATTGAATGAGATTCCGCTCTTTTGCCGTGAAATGCTCATTAGCGGATAATTCGTCCATGCTTAGCTAATAACACGCCGCCTAGGGCATGCAAAGCGCGTATTCTCTTGACGCCGGTGGGTCCGCCGGCGCGTCGGATTCAGGAGGCACTATGACTCGACTATTTCTTGTAGCAATTCTCTTGTGGGCAAGCTGCGCAATCGCACAGGCGCAAACTGCCGCCAACGACAGTGCAAACTCGAATTTGTCTAACTTGCGATCTACGGCCATCAATGTAGATCTGTTGCCTACGTCTGAGGCTTCGAAGAACCTGGGCTCAACTTCAAAACGTTGGCGCAGCATCATTAGCCACATGGGACTATTCGGTAACGCCACCAGTGAAGCGGCGTTGCTGAACGTAATGTCAGACGGAACTGACTTCGGCGGCGATTGGATCGCATGGTTTCGTCATGAAGGAAACGCTGTCAACAACGAGTCGTTGATTCGACATCAGCATTATTCCCAAGGCTACGCTCCGCAACCAATCATTACCGGCGTCGCGGCGCGGGGGACAATCGCGGCCCCGGCAGCTCTCCACGTCGGCGACTATTTATTCATCCTCGACGGTCGCGGCTACGACGGTTCCACGAAGAATTACAGCCAAGGACAACTTGGATTCTCAGATACGTCAGCACAAATCGCCTTTCAAACGGCCCAGGACTGGAACGCGAGCACACACGGCTCAAAGATAACTTTCAAAACTACGTCGAACGGATCGATCGTTCCCGCCGCGAGGATGGTAATCGATCAGGATGGCATGGTGGCAGTTAATCCACCGGGCGTCAGCCTGGTAGGCGGCGCTTCGTTGTCTATAATCGAAGGCGCCAGCCACGTGAATAGCGGAAGCCCGAACAACGACCGGAGCGGAACCCTAAACCTCGCAGGCTCTACCAGCGCCACTCATGCTTTCGCTTCGGCATACGTCTCAGTGCCGATCTGCGTAGTCGCTCCGCTCCAGGATATGGGTAACGCCAGGTGGTGGGTTTCAAACACGGCCGCCAACGTCACGGTGAACGTGTCAGCGAGCGGCACATACAAATTCAATTACTGGTGCGTGGGCAACCCATATTAGGCCGAGACAATCCGTCATCCGCACAACCTTGGCGTCGCGATTTCACGAGGTCACGGATGAGTCTATGCCACTTGCGTCTCTCGCGCCGCTGATGTCACACTTGGGTTTAATTAATTACCCGCAATTCCTAATCAAGATCGGAGTTACTAATGAGTTCGCCTGTTACTCAAGAGACAATTTCACGCGATGCTTCGAAACCGCTGAGTAATAATGTTCATTTACTTAACTGGGTCGAGAAGATGGCTGCCCTGACCAAGCCCGCCGCAATTCACTGGGTCGATGGCTCACTTGAAGAAGACAAGCTTCTCAAGTCCGAGATGGTCGCGGCTGGTACGTTCATCAAGCTGAACGAAGAGCTTTGGCCGGGATGTTATTACGCCCGCTCACACCCGTCCGATGTCGCGCGCGTCGAGGGCCGCACGTTTATCTGTTCGCTTTCGAAAGACGCCGCCGGACCAACGAATAATTGGGAAGAGCCGTTCGCGATGCGCCGCAAATTGCGGTCACTGTTCGATGGCTCAATGGCCGGTCGCACGATGTACGTGCTGCCGTTCAGCATGGGGCCGATTGGATCGCCCATGGCGCAGATCGGTGTACAGCTCACCGACTCGCCGTACGTGGTGGTGAACATGCGCATCATGGCGCGCATCGGCATGCCGGTGTATGCGGAGATCGACAAAGACTACAAGCGCGTCGTTCCGTGCATGCATTCCGTGGGGGCGCCGCTGGCGCAGGGCGAGAAGGATGTGCCGTGGCCATGCAACGACGAAAAGTACATCGTTCATTTTCCCGA
This sequence comes from Pyrinomonadaceae bacterium, assembly GCA_035577445.1. GTDB lineage: Bacteria > Acidobacteriota > Blastocatellia > Pyrinomonadales > Pyrinomonadaceae > UBA11740. Next base: position 2,676 of record DATLVM010000391.1, on the reverse strand, counting down.
GACACGCGAGATTTGGTCGTATGGATCCGGCTATGGCGGCAACGCTCTGCTGGGAAAGAAGTGCTTTGCGCTGCGCATCGCTTCGAACATCGCGCGCGACGAGGGCTGGATGGCCGAGCACATGCTGATCGTCGGCGTCGAGAATCCGCAAGGCGAGAAAACCTACGTGACCGCGGCGTTCCCCAGCGCCTGCGGCAAAACAAATTTCGCGATGCTGATTCCTCCCAAAGGTTTCGAAGGTTGGAAAGTCTACACCGTCGGTGATGACATCGCCTGGATCAAACCCGATGCGACCGGACGCTTGCACGCGATCAACCCTGAGGCAGGATTCTTTGGGGTCGCGCCGGGCACTTCCGAGAAAACAAATCCGAACGCGATGACCACCCTCGCGAAGAACTCAATCTTCACCAACGTCGCGCTCACGCCGGAAGGCGGCGTGTGGTGGGAAGGCATGACTGACGAGCCGCCCGCGGAATGTACGGACTGGCAAGGCAACCAGTGGACACCCGCGATTGGGAAAGAAACCGGAGCGAAAGCCGCGCATCCGAACGCGCGCTTCACTGCTCCGGCTTCGCAGTGTCCGACGATCGATCCTGATTGGGAGAATCCTAACGGTGTGCCGATCAGCGCGATCATTTTCGGCGGCCGGCGCGCGACGACGATGCCGCTGGTATACCAATCATTCAACTGGACGTCGGGCGTTTACACCGGCGCCACGATGGGATCAGAGATGACCGCCGCGGCCGCGGGGACCATCGGCAAGGTGCGCCGCGATCCGATGGCTATGCTGCCGTTTTGTGGTTATCACATGGGCGATTATTTTCGCCACTGGATTCGCATGCAGCGTTCGCTCAGCGAGACCCCACGCGTATTTCACGTCAATTGGTTTCGCAAAGACGCCGACGGTAACTTTATGTGGCCCGGTTTCAGCGAGAACATGCGCGTGCTGAAGTGGATAGTCGATCGCGCGCATGGCCGCACGCTGGGCCAGGAGACGCCCATTGGCTGGACGCCCCGCTACGACGATATCGAGTGGACGGGTATGGCCTTTCCGAAAGAAGCGTTCGAAGAATTGCAAGCCTTCGATCACAGCGCCTGGCGTCAGGAAGTTCTGGGTCAGCAAGAGTTGTTTTTCGATCTGCACGATCGGCTGCCGCCGGAAATGATCTACGAGCGAGAGTTGTTGATTTGCAGATTGTGACGCAAGCTTTAGCTTGCGACGCAAACTGAAGTTTGCGCTACTAATCAATGAACGCTCTTTGCCACAGCTCCAGATTCAATAACTGAAACACCTGAAGGTTGTAGTCTTCTCGGCCTGAGAGGTTCGCTTCGATAATGCGGCGAACTTCTTCAGGTCGAAACAGTCCTCGACGCCGGATCGTTTCTTCCGACAACAAATCATCAACCATCGGCCGCAAAGGCCCGCGCAGCCATGAACGGATCGGCGCTCCGAATCCGGCTTTCTTTCGCCAAACAACGTCGCGCGGCAGAAGCTTCTCCGCAGCTTTCTTCAAAATGTACTTGCGCTTCAAGCCCTTCAGCTTCAGTTCAGGCGGCATGCGCGCCGTTAGTTGAAGCATCTCGCGATTGAGAAACGGCACGCGCACTTCCAGGTTCGCAGCCATCGAAGTTTTATCGGTCGTCATCAGGTTCAGGCAAGGCAGAAACGTTTTCAGATCGACGTACAGCAGTTGGTTCAGCGGTGCGGCATTCTTGGCTTGAGCGAAATACTCGCGATGCTTCGCATAAACATCAAATCCTTTCGTCACGTCGCGCAGTTCATTCGAGTACAGCTTCTGCTTCGCTTCGTCGGTGAAGTAAGTCCCGAATCCCAGGTAACGATTCGCAAAATCCAGCGCGGCGCTGCGGGCAAACTTCTTCGCGTTGCGCAATGGCGCGGTCAGCTTGCCCGGCATTCCACCCGGCAAAGCAGCGGCAACAGCTCTCATCACGGGGCGTCGCAGGAGCTGCGGCACTGGATCGAATGCGCCGGCAATCCGCATGGCCATCTGTCGCGGGTAACCGGCAAAGACTTCGTCACCACCCATGCCGCTCAACATCACGCGCATCGATTCGCGTGCGGATTGTGAAACCAGATAAGTCGGAATCGCCATATCGATCGCCGGCTCGTCCATGTGATAGACCAGCTTCGGCAGCAGCTCGCCGACGTCGGGCCGGAGCATGATCTCGTGATAGTCCGTGTCGAGTTGCTGATTGACCTTGCGCGCCCACTCAACGTCGTCCGGAATGATGTCATAGCGCAAGTCGCTCGATTCAATTCCGATAGTGTAGGTGCCGACGCGCCGTCCGTTACTGTGCTGCTTCATCAAAGCGACGATCGAAGATGAATCGATGCCTCCCGAGAGAAACGATCCTACCGGCACGTCTGCGACCATCTCGAGCTTCACCACGCGATCGAGTGTTTCGAGAACGCGTTCTTGCCACCATTGCTCGCTGCGACCTTCTTCAATTTCGTCAAATGAGATGTCCCACCACTGCCGAACATCGATCTTTCCGTCACGCCACTCGAGCAAGTGCCCGGGCGGAACAGTCTTAATATTTTTGAAAAGGGTGTTTGGATCCGGAGCCCAGAGAAAGGTCAGAAATTGATGCAGCGCTTCCGTGTCGAGCTCAGCTTTGATCAATCCACTGGCGAGGATCGATTTGATCTCAGAA
>DATLVM010000390.1:0-12799 GCA_035577445.1 Pyrinomonadaceae bacterium | reverse complement strand
CAGCTTGTTGAGCAAATCCCGGACTGCTCTGCGACGCGGTCGCGCCTTCGTCCCACTTCACTTCCAATTTCTCTTTTGCCGATCTGGCTTGCCACCAACGATCCGCAACGATCGCGACGCCGCTGAGCAGACCGCTGATATCCGATCCGCCGTCTATGACGAACGCGTGACGCACGCCGGGCATGGCTTTAATCGCATCGAGATTCGCCGACGTTGCTTTACCGCCGAACACCGGACATTTCGTGAACGTGGCCCAGAGCATTCCCGGCACCGTGAAATCAATTCCATAGAGCGGCTTGCCGGTGACGATCTTGAGATTGTCGACGCCATGCTGCGGTGTGCCGATGATTTTGTAGTCCTTTGGATCTTTGAGCTTGAGCTTTTCGAGATCCGGCGGTGTCAGCGTTGCTGCTTTCTCTGCCAGCTTGCCATAACCAATCGATCGCTTTGTGCCCGCGTGAATCACTTTGCCGGATGAGGTCGTCAATTCCGCTTCCGGCACATTCCATGTTTGAGCTGCCGCCGTTATCAGCATTGCGCGCATCGCCGCGCCAACCTGCCGCATCTGGTTCCAACTGTTCGGCGTTGAGGTGCTGCCGCCAGCCGATTGATTCGAATACTTGGTTGTGTCGAGATCGGCTTGCTCGACGCGCACATCTTTCCAGTCGACATCGAGTTCGTCGGCGATCGTCATGGGAAGGGAAGTCTTCACGCCCTGACCAATTTCAGGATTCTTCGCGATGATCGTCACCAGGCCATCAGGCGTGATGCGAATGAACGAACTGGGAACGGGAACGACGCGCGGTGGTTGTTGGCCTTGACCGAAAATCGAGGGCTTGAAGTACAGGCCGAGCACGATTCCGCCGCCGGCGACGGAACTCACTTGCAGGAACGCTCTTCTGCTGATCGATTTGGTTTTCATGACGGCCTCCCGTTTCCGGCTGCGGCCTTATGAATCGCTTCGCGGATGCGCAGGTACGTTCCACAGCGACAAAGATTCGCATCCATCGCTTCGGTGATTTGTGCATCGGTAGGCTTGGGATGCTCCTTCAGCAAGGCCGCCGCCGACATGATTTGTCCGACCTGGCAATAACCGCACTGCGGCACATCCACATCCATCCAGGCCTTTTGCAGCGGGTGACTTCCATCAGGAGACAAACCTTCGATCGTGGTGATCTGCTTTCCATTCGCTTCCGAAATTGGAGTCACGCATGAGCGTTCGGCTTTGCCGTTGATGTGAACCGTGCACGCGCCGCAGAGCGACATGCCGCAGCCGTACTTTGTGCCCGGCAGATTCAGCACTTCGCGAATCACCCAAAGCAGAGGCATGTCGGCCGGCACATCGACGGTAACTGCCTTGCCGTTTACGGTTAAGTTAAAGGCCATTGGATCAACTCCCATTAACAATTGTTGCTTGCCCGATTCGTTGATTAAACCAGCTATGGCGACGTTACATTCGTCTACGGAGGAGCGGTAAAGCCGGTGAGCGGATTGCCGTAAAACGCGTCAGTCTTCCAGGCGTTTTTGTCCCAGGGGCCGTCGGATTCTCCCAGCACTTGCACGGGCACGATCACGCGGTCTCTACCAAGCTTATTATTTGTGCCGATGCCGTTTTCCACGATCTTGCCTTCGGCGTCGACTGAGAATTTCATCGAACGGGCCAGGCGACCTTTGTAAATCATCTTGATTTCGTACTCACCCGGGTTTTCGCTGAAGACATGAAGCTTCCCGAACTGGGTGTCGTTGCTTTGATCCGTTTTGTTCCAGCCGAGCACGCTGGAGAATTCGCACTTCATTCTCGTCCAGACGTACTTTCCGCCGACAATGTGGGTCGTGTTGTCTTCGATTTCATTGGTGCCACAGCTCGGCACACTCACCGGCTGGCCTTCATAGAACATCTTGCCGACTTCCTTGCCGTCTTTGAAGAGATGCGGCTCAAATGATCCGTTCAGTTCCCCCCGCGCCCAAATAGCAAACGCCAGTCGCGGTCGTTTCCATTCGTACACATCGTCCGGCACGAGGAACACATAACCGATCGGCAGGTTCCAATCCTGATCGACGTAATAGTCAAAGTGGTTTACGAAATTGGGCCCGGCCTCGCCTGAATGGACCTTGGCCACCTTCGCTTTGCCGGTGAAAAGCGTGACGTCGCCGCCCATCAATTCGTTCCGCATCTTGATCGAAAAACTAACCGGGCCGGTGTAGGTGAGGCCCTTGGCTTCGGGAACAGCATCGCGGCCACCACATTCAGTTCCCGACCAAAAACCCTTCTGAGCTTCTCTGGTTTCGCAGTCGTACTTTACCCAGGGGCCGGCGCCGGGCACGGTGAATTCGACATAGAATTGACTGCCGCTCGCGATGGGGCCGTTAACCCGAAATTCCGTTTTCGGGACCCAACTCCACGTCTTGAAGTCTCCTTTGTAGGAACTGAGCGTAAAGGCACTCACATGCACTGAGTCCTTTTGAATAGTTGGTTGGTCCTGAGCCGTGGCGAGGCTTGAGAAGAGAATGACCACGATAATTGTCCAGAATGCGGAAGCAAGCGAGCGAGGATTCTGATAGTTCATGACTTCTCCTGCTGTGTTTTATGGTCGGGTGGCGCAGGTGAGTTTACACTGATGCACACCTATTAGTTAACTAAAATTACGGCCGCGCATTTTTGTACACCACGCCGCCTTTCATGACAAAGACGACGCGTCGCGTGGCGGTAATGTCTTTTAGCGGATCGCCGTCGAGCGCGATGATGTCGGCTTGAAAGCCCGGCGCGATCGAGCCGATTTGATCCGACATGCGTATCGCCTCCGCAGCCAGCGAGTTCGCCGAAACCATCGCCGTCATCGGATCGACACCACCGTCGCGCACGCGATCGATGAACTCTTCGGCGTTGCGTCCATGCGCTCCCGCAACGGCATCAGTACCGAAGACAATCTTCAAGCCGGGAATCTTCGACGCGCGTTGCATGAGTTCATGGTTCAGCGAAAGCACGCGCTCCATCGCGGCGAATCCTTCTTCGGTGTAGCCGGGTGTGCCGAGATAACGAACCTTGTTCGCGAGATAGTTTTCGATCACGAGGCCTGCTTGTGGATCGAGATACGTTCCTTTCGACGCCATCAATCTCAGATCGTCATCGGTCGCCATCGTGCCGTGCTCAACCTCAGTGCAACCGGCTGACGTTGCCGCGCGCACAGCATCTTTGTAAGCATGGACCACCGTGCGCAGGCCCAGCTTCTTTGCTTCGTCGCAGGCGGCATTCAATTGTTCCTGCGACAGAGTCATGTTGCCGCCTTGCCGAATGCTGGCCGCGGCAAAAATCTTGATCACGTCGGCGCCTGCGTCTTTCTGTTTGCGAATGAACGCTCGAATCTGATCGGGCGTGCCGGATCTTTCGCCCTGACCAACCAGAGGCTCGGCTGAAGTGAGAACGCGTGGCCCCGGCAATAAACCCTTTGCGATAGCGTCGCGCAGAGGAATGTCTGCGGCTGAGCCGATGCTCTGCACGGTTGTGAAACCGGCCATCAAGGTCACGTATGCGTTCGAAGCGGCAGCATAGATCGCCTCGGGAGTGGTTCCACCCTGCCCGGCGTTCTTTCCGTCTTTGCCAAAGATCCACGTGAGGTGCACGTGCGCGTCAATCCACCCAGGCATCACCGTTAATCCGCGCAAGTCGTAATCAACCGGTCCGGCCTTCGGATCGATCGCCACGATTTTCGAACCTTCGATGACGATACGTTTGTTTCGCAGAATGTGACCCTTGCCGTCGAACATCGTTCCGACCGCGATGACGGTTCGTTTTTGGGTCGCTTGTCCGAACACTGTATTGACCGTGCCGATTACGAGAAACAAAAGGACTGAAATGACCTTCACGGGAGGCATGTCGAGTCTCCTTCGGAAATGCCGATCAGGTCGGCAAATAATTTCGTTGCGCGAATTGCGTGACCTGCGATAGAAGAGAACCTTATTAGATCAAATCCTAAATCGGGAGACGCAATGTCACACACACCTCGAGCTTTTGGTATTGCCGTACTGCTTTTAATCGCAATCATGATTGGTTGCAAGGCTTCAGGGAACAAGAACGCGGCTTCGTCGAACAATGGTCGCACCGGTCCGACCAGCTCGAATGACAACTCTAACCGAACAGCCGATGACAAAGGCATCATTCACTCCGGCGCCGGCGAAGAGAAGGAAAAACCCGCGGACGGCAAAGCCAACGTTCAGGGTAGGGTTTTATTCAACAGCGTGGGCGCGGCGAACATCGAAGTGAAGCTGTGCGAAAAGTTCAATCAGTACTTCGGCGGTTGCCAGGGTAAGACTTATGCGACGAAGACCGACGCCAACGGCGATTACTTAATCAAGGATGTGCCACCGGGAATTTACGAAGGCCTGATCGCGAAGGTCTTCGACACGCCTTATTACGTGTTCGCTACCTCCGGCCTGATTAGCTCGGACAAGTATCAGATCGAATCGGACCAGACATTCTTCGCTCCGGATTCAAATCTCTTCAAGAGTAATTTGAAATTGTTAAGTCCGAAAGCCGCGGCCAAAGTCAGCCCTGACAATCTTGAGCTGAAGTGGGAAAGTTATCCCGACGCGGCTTACTACAAGTTCAGCCTCTACGCCGACACTAACACGGGAGCCGAAACGAATTACGATTACATCAATAAGCGCGTCGACGGGACGTCCTACGCATTAGATAAGCCGCTGAGCGCCGGCTCGTATCGAATTGTCGTAATTGCCTACAACGGCAAAGACATTAAGATTGCGCAGAGCCCGGATGACATAAAGTTTACTGTGGCTGGTCACTGATAAGCTTGAAACTGAGTCAGAGCGAGGTCTCCGCAGGGCGCGCACGTGCAAGTTGATCTCCGCACTTCACTCAAGAACCCTTTCCTGCGCGGATTCGTAATAACGCGCGTCAGGACTCCTAAGGAGGTAGACATGAATCGATATTTCTTGCGTTACTTGATCGCCCTTGTGCTTGCGGCTTACGTTTTTCCGCTTCACGTATCCGCTCAGGATGATCGTGCTGCCGACCGCGCGGCTATCAAGGCCCACATCGAAAGCATCTTTCAGGCGTTCATCGATAAGGACAACGCGGCGTTGCGCGCGACGCATGCCGAGAATTGGTTTGGCTATCTCGGAGAGTCTGGCCCCGCGCTCAAGGGCATCGGCGCCTATATGGACTGGAACACACAGGATCCTAAGAGTCCTTATGGGATGAAGGCTTACAAATTCCGTGAGTTCGACCTGATCTTCAAAGGCGATGCCGCGTTCGCCTGCTTTGTCGCCGATGTCGATTCGAACACGCCCAATGGCCCTGGGCATCGCGTTTTGCGCATCTGCGATTTCTACGCAAAGAACGACGGCAAGTGGATCCAGAACGGGAGCGACACGGCTTTGGACGGTGAATCGTTCCAGCAGCAGATGGCCGTGCCGCGACAGTTGGGCGATCAGATGAAGAAGCGACTGCTGGATGCGCGCGAGGCAGTTTGGCGTGCGTATTTCGCCGGCGATCGCGCGACGCTGGAAAAACTAATTCCTGAGGAGACAATCGCCATCGATGCCGGCGGCGATCCAAATTGGTCAGGTCGTCAGAAGATTCTTGAAGGCTCAACCGAGTTCGCTAAGGGCGGCGGCAAATTGGTCAAACTCGAATTTCCCAAGACTGAGATTCAGGTGTATGGCATGACCGCGGTGATTTACTCGCTCTATTCGTACGAACTCGAGGTGGGCGGCAAGCGCACCACTAACACGGGCCGCGTCACCGAAATCTTTGTCCTGCGCAATGGTCAATGGGTGAATCCGGGATGGCACATGGATTCCGGGAAATAAATTACGCCGGTTGGGTTTTTGGACCACCAAGATCATAAGCCGAAGTAATATTGCCAAACAACAATCCGCGTGATAATTTCGCCGCATGGCAACAACCTCCGAAAGCCTCGCTTTTGATCGCGGTGTCCGACCGGCCATGGAGATTATGCTGCCCGAAAAAGCTGATGCAATCATCGGCTTCCGCGCCGATCCGGAACTACAGGCCCGCATCGAAGAGCTTGCGCGAAAATCGACTGGAGGCGAGCTATCCGAAGACGAGCGATCTGAATACGCTGGCTATGTACGGGCAAACAAGTTCGTCGCTATCCTCAAACGCCAAGCTGCGCAGCTTTCTAAACCCTAGATGATCGGGTCACAGACCAGGACTACGATTCGAGTACGCACCATGAATTCCGAGGCTCAGATTGCTTTGCGTTCCTCCTGACCGATGGCCCGCACTAACGGACCGTGACAAGCCCGAAATCATTGATTCCTACTCATCGTCTAAGTTTGTAAAAAGTTGTGAACTTTACTCCCAATACGACCATCCGAAACCTCTGCGTTTGCGTGATCGTATCCATGAGGCGATAATTTATTTCCCCCGGCCCGCATTACAAGATGATGACTCACATACGCTCCTGGACTGAACTCTCTTTTAAGCTGGCTACTGCTCCCGCTTTGGCTGCGCTTATTTTCACAGGTTGTACCAACAAAGCTGCGCCGGCGGGTTTCGAACGACCGCCCGCGCCGGTCACTGTCGCCGAAGCAGCGATGCAGGACGTGCCCGTTTATCTTGATGCCATCGGCAAAACCGTCGCGCGCGAAACCGTGGCAGTCCAGCCGCAAGTCTCGGGCCGCATCGTCAAGATTCATTTCACCGATGGCGCGAACGTGCGGAAGGGCGACATGCTCTTCACGATCGATCCGCGTCCTTTTCAAGCAGCAGTCAGCGAGGCGCAGGCCACGGTGACGAAAGACATCGCCCTGAAGAAACAAGCCGAAGCGAATCTTAACCGGGACTTGGCCACAGCCAGGTGGAACGCCTTGCAGGTCAAACGTTATGCGCAGTTAGTTGAGGCGGGGGTGGTTCCGCGTGAGCAATACGAGCAGTTGGCGGCTACCGCCGAATCATCGAATGCTACCGTTGAAGCCGATCGCGCAGCGGTCCACAGCGCGGATGAATCGATCAAAGCCGACGCCGCCGTGGTTGAGAAAGTGAAAGTAGATCTCAGCTACTGCTACATTCGAGCACCAATCGACGGACGTGCCGGACAACGCCTGGTCGATATGGGAAATGTAGTGAATCCCGGAACTGCCAACGGAAACAACGCGCCCAGCAATTCAACGGCGAGTGGGCCACCGAGCAACGCCTTACTGGTGATTGAGCGGTTGGATCCGATCTATGCGGACTTCACCATTTCGCAAAATGATCTGAGCAAGGTGCAGGAGCAGATGCATGCCGGCACGCTCAAGACCGAAGTGCGCTTGCCGGATGCGACTGATCCGATCGCGGGAACGCTCACGTTTCTCGACAACTCTGTCCAGAATCAAACCGGACAGGTGAACCTGCGGGCTACTGTGCCCAATTCCGATCGAAGATTTTGGCCAGGCCGCTTTGTAAACATTCGCCTGGTGCTGAGCACGATTCGTGGGGCGGTGTTGGTGCCCGCGACTGCGCCGCAGATGTCTGCCAAAGGATCTTACGTCTACGTGGTTAAGCAGGACATGACGGTCGATCAACGACAGATCACTCTGGGTCAGCGTCAGGGCGATCAAGTTGTGATCGAACAAGGCGTGCAACCCGGCGAACGCGTCGTGACCAACGGACAGGTCGGCGTTACACCGGGCGGTAAGGTTCGCATCGAAGAATCGAAACAAGCAGGGGCGACGAATGCGGGGAAGTGATAGTTACGTCTGGTTAGGGAACTCTTTGACGGCTTTATCGCCGGTGAAGACGCGCGACAGTACATTGGTATCAATAAGAACCTCAGCCATGCTGCCTGTTTCCGTGTCGAAGCCGATCGGCTATTTCGTCGGAAGATTCTTTCCGGTCAGCCCAAACGCCGAGAATCTCGTCGTCCGTTACTTTGGCTTGCGTGGACTCATCGATTTTCTTTTCAAGATGCTCAAGTTTCTCAATTACTTCCGCGGCAGCCTTGGCATCGGTAATACGGAAACGGCGCCTCACCTCGAGTGGCAATTCAATAATAACCTCTCCCATGGCGCTAAAACTCCCTTCAGGGTTCGAATTGTATCACACGAGTTGAATGCGTTTGGGTGGGCCAGTTAAAACAATGAACCTCTCCGAGCCATTCATTCGCCGTCCCGTCATGACCGCCGTGCTCACCTTGTCGGTGATTCTCTTCGGCGGTCTCGCCTACTGGCAGTTGCCGGTGAACGATCTTCCCGCGGTCGATTATCCGGTCATTCAAGTTACCGTCGGCTATCCCGGCGCAAGTCCCGACACAATCGCCAACAACATCGCGACGCCGCTCGAGCGCCAGTTCATGCAGATCAACGGCCTCGAAGTGGTTACTTCGAAGAGCACGCAGGGCGTGGCGACCTTCACGCTTCAATTTGCTCTGGACAAGAATATCGATGCCGCGGCGACTGATGTGCAGACCGCGATCTCACAAGCAGTGGGCGCGTTGCCGGCAGATTTGCCTTCGCCCCCGACTTATTCGAAGAGCAATCCGAACGATCAGCCGATCATGTACATCGCGCTGACGAGCGATTCGGTGACGTCGGGTCAACTTTACGATTACGCCAGCACGCAGGTCGGACAGCGCATCAGCATTCTGCCCGGCGTTTCGCGCGTAAACGTTTTCGGGACAAAGTCGGCGATTCGCATCAAGGCCGATCCAGCCGCGATGTGGGCACGCGGAATTTCGATCGACGATCTCAGCAGCGCGATTCGGGCTGGCTCGAGTTATACGGGTGCGGGCCAACTCGACAGCAGTTCCGGCACAGCCATCCTGCGGCCGCAAGGTCAACTCGAAACGGCCGATCAGTACAGCAACTTGATCGTCGGCGGCACCGGAAACGCGCCGGTTTATTTGCGCGACGTGGCGACGGTAAAGGACTCAGTCCAGGACGAACGCGTGAACATGCGTTTCTGGGTGCGCGGTTATGAGATTCCGTCGGCGACGGTCATCGTCGCCGTGAATCGCCGCGCCGGCGCCAACGCGGTTGAGGTTTCGAAGAGCATTCATGAAGTTTTGCCCGCGATTAGCGCCCAATTGCCGGGCTCGATTCGCGTGACGCCCATCTACGATCGCAGCTTGAGCATCGTCAATTCGGTCGTCGATGTCGAGACGACTTTGGTAATCGCGTTCGTCCTCGTGGTCATGGTCATCTTCGCTTTTCTCGGGCGCGCGACTGACACGCTGATTCCGACTGTCGCTCTGCCTCTCTCGCTGCTGATCACCTTCGTCGCGATGCGGATGCTGGGCTACAGCCTCGACAACCTGTCGTTGATGGCCTTGACGCTGGCGATCGGATTTCTCGTCGACGACGCAATCGTCTTTTTGGAAAACACCGTGCGCCGCATGGAGCGCGGCGAGCAGCCATTCGAAGCCGCGATCAACAGCGCGAAAGAGATCAGCTTCACGATCATGTCGATGACGATCTCGCTGGCGGCCGTGTTCATTCCGCTCGTGTTCATGACCGGATTGGTCGGCCGCATCTTTCGTGAGTTCGCGATTACCATCGTCATCGCTATCTTTGCCTCAGGCTTGGTGTCGCTGACCCTGACGCCGCTGATGTGCGCGCGGCTTTTGAAAGCGCGCGGTGAAGGTACAAAGAAGAATTGGGTCGAGCGCGTTATCGGCGGAATCGAACGCCGCGTGCTGCGCGTTTACGGCGGATCGCTCTGGTGGTTCCTGCGGCATCGCTGGGTCTCGGCGTTGATTTGGGTAGTTTGTCTCGCGGGAACGATTGTGTTGTTCATGCTGGTGCCCAAAGCTTTTCTGCCACCGGGCGACAGCAGTGTGATTTTTGGTGCGTTCATCGCGCGTGAAGGATCGTCGCCCGATCAAATGAAGGCTTTACAGGATCGCGTCGATCAAGCTCTGCATCAGGATCCGAATGTCATCACCGACTTTACCCTGACCGGCGCGACAGGATTCTTATCTGCCAATCAGGGCATCACGTTTACGTTTATTCGTCCTCCCGAACAGCGGCCGCCAATTCAAGCAGTCGCCGGCCAAATGATGGGTAAACTGAATCAGATTCCCGGTGTCTTTACTTTTCTCCAACCGTTTCCGGTTCTGCAGATCAGCACCGGCGTCACCGCCCAACAGCAGGGCCAATACGCTTATGCCGTCTCAGGCGTGGACGGACCACAGGTCTATGAAGTTGGACAGAAGCTGATGGCGAAGATGATGCAGTATCCGGGCTTTCAGTCAGTCTCGTCAGATTACTATGCGCATACGCCGAATCTCGACGTTGAGCTGCGCCGCGATCAAGCGAAGGCTTACGGAGTTTCCGAAGCGCGCATCCTGTCCCTGCTGAGGAGTGCGTATTCACAGAATTACGTGTACCTCGTGAAGAAGCCGCAGGACCAATACCAGGTGATCCTGGAGATGGAAGATGAAGCGCGAGCGCATCCCGAAGATCTGGCGAAGCTCTACATTCGATCCGACAACAGTCAGAGACTGGTGCCCCTCGGTGAGTTGGTCACGTGGAAGCAGACGTTGGGACTGCAAGCGGTCAACCACCTCAATCAATTCACCAGCATGACGCTCTTCTTCAATTTGAAGCCGGGCGTGGCGCTGGGCAGCGCGACGGACTACATTCAAAAATCCGCCGCCGAGATCGTTCCGTCAACATTGCGCGGCGAGCTGCAGGGCGAAGCCCAAACGTTCAGCAACACTGTGACGAACATGACAATTCTAATGGGCCTCGCCGTGTTCGTGATGTACGTGATCCTGGCGATCCTCTACGAGAGTTACGTTCACCCGCTGACGGTCCTTTCAACTTTGCCGACAGCTTTGGTGGGTGGGCTGCTCACGCTCTTCGTCTTCGGTCAGGAAGCTTCGCTTTACGCCTTTGTCGGAATGTTTATGCTGATGGGAATTGTGAAGAAGAACGGCATCATGATCGTGGACTTTGCGCGCGCGCGGGTCGACGCAGGAGAGAAGGCGGATAAAGCGATTCACGATGCGAGCATGGATCGTTTTCGTCCGATTCTGATGACGACGTTGGCCGCCGTGTTTGGCGCGATGCCAATCGCTTTGGGCTATGGCGCCGATGGTTCATCACGCCGGCCGCTTGGTTTGGTCGTAGTCGGTGGCTTGATAGTCTCGCAATTCATCACGCTCTTCATCACGCCGGTGATTTATCTCTACCTCGAACAATTCCAGGAGCAAGTTTTGGATCGCAGCAAGTTCTGGGGCGCCCGCCATCATGAGGTTCGACCGATCACCGCCGCGGCTGACGAGACCGAGCCAATGCCGCAGAGAAGTGAATAGTTGTTGGCTAGCAGTTCGGGCATCCCTGCCCGCTGAGCTTGCGCAGCAAGCTCAAAGACGCTTCGCGCTTCGCGCTCATGCGGACAAGGATGTCCGCGCTCCAAAAAACGGGCCGCCTTCGCGCTTCCGAACTCTGTTCCAATACCACCATTGGCGCTGTTCGACCGGCAGATTTGGATCCTTTGCCTGGGCTACTGCCGCGGCGAACACATCCAGACAGCAGGGATCGATTGTCGCCTTCCTGATGCGACAAAGCTCTCGATACATTCGCTGCGGGTTTCGCCGGCGCAATTGAGCGACGCTATGAATTCCGAGCAACTCGAAATCTTCGAGCATCGCCGGACCTATTGACACCAAATCTTTGAGCTGACGAGTTTCGGTCTCCATGTGAGCACTCCTATTTCTGCGGCTGCGCCGGCAGTTGCGAGAAGATCACAAAGTGACCGCCCGGCTCTTTCGCGACAACTTCTTTCGCACCATAGAATGTTTCGTGCAGGCCCTGCACGATCTCTGCGCCTTGCAAGGACTTGATGACGGCGTTGATGTCCGGCACTTCCATAAAGATAAAGCTCGGCCCTTTGTCGACTGCGTTCGCCAAAGGGCTTTGATCGCTCTGCATACCCTGGTAGGTTTGCAGCATCAACTCAACGGACCCGTTCTCTAAAGCTACAAAGCCGATGTGATCGCCCTCAGGGACCTGGGCCGTCGGCTTGAAACCAAAGCGTTCCGTCCAAAACTTCAGGCTCGGCTCGACGCTCTTTACGTGCAGAATTGGCGTAGATCTATTGATCATCATAATGTTCTCCTTGCCCGCAGGTCAGTACCATTTGCGTAAGCAAATGGGACAAAGACAATCGATTAGCCAGCCTCTTGAACCCATCCGCTGACGCGGATGGTACTGACCTTGTACTGGCTAGTCTAATTTAGACGACTGGCGTATAATACCGGCCATGCCCAAGGCTGTCAAGCGCAAAAAGAAAGTTGTTGAAGTGGAATCAGCGCGCGGCAACGAGACGCGCCTGACTACTCCCGATCTGGTCATCCTCAGCTTACTCGCTGAGAGGCCGATGCATGGCTACGAGGTGAACGCGACCCTCGAAGATCGAAAGATACGCGAATGGGCGCCGGTGTCTCGGCCGCAGATTTATTACTCGCTGGATAAACTGACGAGGCTCGGCTTGATTCGCGTGGGCGCTGATGAATCGCCTGCCGCCGGACCCGAGCGCAGAGTTTTTGAAACGACGGCTTCAGGTCGGGATCGTTTGGCCGACGCGCTCGAAAGCCGGCATTGGGTTGATAACCGCGTGCATCAACCGTTTCTGATTTGGCTCGCTTTGTCATGGCAGGCGCGCCCGCGCGCGTTTCGTAAACAACTAACCGAACGCAAGAAACTTCTTGAGGCCCGGCTCGCCGAAGAACGCGCGACGCTCAAGGACGTCCTCGGTGAAGTGGGCCACCCTTATCATGAAGCTGTGTGGATGCTCCAACTGGTGATCGAACAGATGGAGAGCGAGAAGCGC
>DATLVM010000389.1:0-28359 GCA_035577445.1 Pyrinomonadaceae bacterium | reverse complement strand
CCTTCAGAATTTCGCTCCAGGCTAGCTAAGGTTTAGTGAAGTTCCCAAACTGTAAACGAGCGATTCCTGACAAAGCCCGTTCCACCAGAGACGCGCCATTCAACCGTAACCTTGTGACTGCCGGCGGGAATATTTGTCTTGAATCCCAGGTGACTGTGCGTCTCGTATTCGGTGTTTGCGGTCATCGTAACCTCTTTTGGCTCGGCCACCGCTGAATCGATTTTGATACGAACCTCCAAACGATTTGGCTTGGCACTAACTTTACATTCGGCCACAAAGAGCGCCGTCAAAGTTGCGGTTTGTGTTGTACTAAACACTTCACCAGGCGTTGGGATTAGCTCGGTGAAAGTTGTGGAAGTAGTATGGTCCTCTCTGGCCGCGGTTCCGGTCAGCATTCGAACAGGTGTATTCATGAGTTGTTTCCTCTCTTGTTTTGCGCCGCCTTCGGCTATAGCGGCTGGAGCGAGAAGGATGCGGCATTTGTCGCAGGCTCTGGGACCAGCCTGTCAAAGATTCGAGCCGAGTCGCGAGTTTTGAGTTGTCTCGAACTCGAATTCAGAATAGTTGCGAGATCGACGAAGGATATTCCCCGAGCCAGTTTGTAGTCAAGAGTAAGGCGCTAAACATGTTTCGCCAGGCGCGCCGCAATCGCCTGTTTCGGCTGAGCGCCGACAATCTGATCGACGAGCTTTCCAATCTTGAAAATCAGCATCGTGGGAATGCTGCGGATGTTGAATTGAGACGCTGTGAGCGGATTCTCGTCGACGTTCAGCTTTGCGATCTTGTACCTGCCGTTTGACTCAGCGGCGAGTTGATCCAACACCGGCGCAATCATCCTGCATGGCCCGCACCATTCAGCCCACGCATCAACCAGCACAGGCTTTGATGATGACGCAGCGATGACTTCCTGCGCGAAGGATACGTCGGTAACGACCTGGGGTTTTGACTCCGCAGCACCGTTGCTTGCGAGCAAACGAGTCCGGCATTTGCCGCAGACAGGCTTATGGGCCAGCGCGAGCGTTTCATCAATTCGGTTCTTTGTGCCGCAGTTTGGACAGGTTTGAATTGCCATGGTCCGTTGAGGCTTTGCCCAAAAACTCTCCGGCTATGCCGGCTGATGTGCGGAAGGCCTTTGGCCTTCCAACAAGACGTCTTCTCAATTTTGGGCTACGCCCAATTTGATGGGGCGGAGCCCCAAATTCATTGTGAGCCGGAACGGAAGCGCAGAGCGCTTCCGCACATCCGGCGGCAGAGCCGCTGGCGTGAATCATTTTTTAGGCAAAGCCGTCCGTTGATGCTGAGGTTGGCTTCGCCGCCGAGCGGCGAAATGTTTATAGCTCAAACGCCGTGATTCCTAACAATCGCAGGGAGCGGGCTCGGCGGCAGCATTTCCCTCCCTGCCAAAAAAATACATGAGCCCGCTGAACTATAAACATTGTGTGCTAACGGCACTCAGAGCTAATCGGTCGCTTCACCTAACCTAAGTACTTCCTGAAGTGCGCTTGCACTTTGGCCCACGCATCTTTGGCAGCCTCAGGGTTGTAAACCTCCGGCCGCGTGTCGTTGAAGAAGGCGTGATCGGCTTCGTAGCTGATCGCTTCGACTGGCAGATTGTACTTCGCCGCAACTTCTTTCAATCCATTCACCTTTTCCTGATTGATCCAGGCGTCGCGCTTCCCGGCGATGAACAGCGTCGGCACAGTCAGCTTCTGCAAAACATCTTCCTCGGGAATGTCGCCATAGAACGGCGCCGCAGCTTTCAGTTCAGACATCTCACAGGCCGCGCGCAGAGCGAATGTGCCACCCATGCAGTAGCCGGTGATCGCAAACTTATTTACTCCATAAGTTTCTTCCGCCGCATCAAGCGCCGCGCGAATAGTTTCCAGTCCATCTTCGATCTCAAGAGCCTGCATCAGCGCCGATGCTTCTTCCTTGTCTTTCGTGACGCGACCACGATAAAGATCCGGCGCGACACACAGATAACCTTCGTCGGCGTAGCGTCCGACGAGGTCGCGAATATGATCGTTGATGCCCCACCACTCCTGAATCAGAATTACGCCCGCTTCGACTTTCTCTTGCGGGCGCGTAACGTACGCGGTCGTCGCTCCGCGTGAAGTTGAAAGATTCAATGATTCAGCATTCATGACTGTGTCTCCAATTAAGGGTTCTCGTAGGTTAAAATGTAGCCGTGATCATTCTCGCGCTAATTTGTTCCATTTGCTTGTCGACTATGGTTGCTTTGCGACCAATTGTCTCTCACTCAACCGCCGGGCAGCAATCCACAGTTGGGTCAGTCGATCAACCAAAGGCAACCATAGTCGAAAAGGTAATTTGCGCCGATGATGCAACGCAGAGTTACGCGCTCTATCTTCCCGCCAAATACTCGAACGACCACAGTTGGCCGGTTCTGTTTGCGTTCGATCCCATGGCGCGCGGCAAGGTCCCCGTCGAACACTACAAAGATGCCGCAGAAAAGTTCGGCTGGATCGTGATCGGATCGAACAATTCGCGCAACGGCTCGATGCAGCAATCGATTAACGCATGGAACGCGATGGTAAAGGATGCGCAGCAGCGATTTCGCCTGGATGAGAATCGTGTTTACGTCACGGGTTTTTCCGGCGGAGCGCGTGTCGCGATTTTCCTTGCCGCTCAATGTCAGGGATGCATTGCCGGAGTCGTCGCGGCGGGCGCGGGCTTTCCCATTGGTTTGGACGCAACAAGACGTTCGCCGTTACCCATCTTTGTGACTGTCGGCGTTGATGATTTTAACTTTGCCGAGCTGAGTGAACTCGATCAAACGTTGAATAAAGCCGGCACGAATCATCTGGTCGAGGAGTTTGCCGGCCGTCATGATTGGCCGCCTGCTGACGTCGCAGCCGATGCCCTCGAATGGATGGAGTTGCAGGCGATGAAGAGCGGAACGCGGTTGAGTGATCAGCAGTTCATCCAATCGGCATGGCAATCAAAGTGGACGCGCGCGCATTCATTTATCGACGCAAAGAAATACTACGAAGCCTTTCAAGCGTACTCGGCAATTATTCAAACGTTCAATACCCTGCACGATGTAACTGAGGCACGAAATGAGTTCGCCAAACTGCAAAACCATCCCGAAGTCAAAACCGCAATTCGTGACGAGCAACGACAGATCGCGCGCCAGCGCGAGATCGAAGCGCGCGTTCGGAGACTGATTGCGACGTCGCAACGAGTGTCACTAAGAGACGATGCGGACAACTCGGGAGATAATTCACGGCGTGCTGAGAACGTTTCTGAAGAGGCAGCACCCGAGCTGCAGCTAAAAACTCTTTTTGCCGATCTGCGGAAGCAAGCTGCTAAATCGGAAGACAACGGCGACCGCCGCGTAGCGCGCCGCGTAGTCGATGGTGCATTCATAAACTTTTACGAGCAGGGCAGAGGCGAACTTGAAGAGAAGCACTTTGACGCCGCTGTCCGCTGGTTCATCTTAGCGAGCGAAACCAATCCTGATCGGTTCGGAGTTTTCATCTATCTGGCGTCGGCGTACGCCGGCAAGGGCGACAAAAAGAAATCCTTGCGCGCGCTCAAGACCGCAGTTGATCACGGATTTTCAGATGTCGCGGCAATCGCCAACAACCCGCTCTTCGATTCAATTCGCGGCGACACTGAATTTCAGGAAATCATCAAAGCGATTCAAAGTAAGAAAGCGAGTTAGTGAATTCGGTACGCACACCTCTGGCGTGCCTTCTCCGAACGATCGATTAGCACGCCGGAGGCGTGCGTACCTTCTCTTCCGTGTTGTAAACTCCGCCTTTCCAAACCGCGAACCTTTCGAGAGGAGAAATCATGAAGCTCATTTCGACGCTGCTGCTCCTTCTACTGGCCGGCTTTACTCCGGCAACTGTAAAGGTCGCGCCTGCCGATATCATTTTCACCAACGGCAACATCTACACGGTGAATGACAAGCAGCCGCGCGCTGAAGCCGTCGCCGTCAAAGGCGGCCGCATTGTCTTTGTCGGATCGGACGCGGCGGTGAAGGAGTATCAGGGATCGAGCACGCGCGTCGTTGATCTGAAAGGCGCAACGGTGGTGCCGGGCATGACTGATGCCCACTATCACTTCATCGGCGTGGGCCAGCGCGAGATGAATTTGAACCTCGAAGGCATCACAAATCTCCAGGACTTTCTCGCGAAAGTTAAGACGCGGGTCGATCAAGCGAAGCCGGGCGAATGGGTCACCGGTCGTGGTTGGATCGAAACCTTCTGGACGCCTCCGGTGTTTCCGACGCGTTGGGACCTCGACAAGATTTCGCCGAACAATCCGGTTTTCTTAGGGCGCGCTGATGGACACGGCGCAGTCGCGAACAGCGCTGCTTTGACCATCGGGGGAATTACCAAAGAAACAAAAGATCCTTTCGGCGGCCAAATCGTGCGCGACAAAGAATCAGGTGAACCAACGGGCATGCTGCTCGACAATGCGCAGGGGTTTGTATCGCGACACATTCCCGCGGCGGGCGAAGGCAACACGGAACAGGCGATTGTCCTTGCGAACAATCGCAGCGTAATGCTCGGTTGGACGCAGGTACAGGATCCGGGCGGGAGTTATCGCGATGTGGATCTCTACAAGAAGCTATACGGCGAAGGAAAGCTGAAGATTCGCGTTTACAAAGCTGTCTATGGACCAGGCCCGGAAGCCGCACGTCTGCTGAAAGAAGGCCCGATCATCGAAGCTTTCGACAATCGCCTCAATGTGCGCGCGATCAAAGTCGTATCCGACGGCGCGCTCGGTTCGCGCGGCGCGGCATTGCTCGAGCCTTACAGCGATGTGCCGGAGATCAAAGCGCCAGACGGCAGCATGCAACGCAATGTCGGATTCCTCCGAGTGAAAGATGAAGACATGCTGCCGATGTTGAAGGAAGCTTTGCAGAAAGGCATTCAAGTCGAAACGCACGCCATCGGCGATTGGGCAAATCGATTCGTGCTCGACGAGTACGAGAAAGCTTTGCAAGCGGTGCCAAAGAACCAGCGAAAGATCGCTGAACCGCGCTGGCGCATCGAACATTCACAAATCGTTAACCCAACCGACATACCTCGGTTCGCCAAACTTGGCATCATTCCTTCGATGCAACCGTCGCACGCGATTGGCGATCTGCACTTCGCGCCGAGCCGCCTCGGCATGGATCGTTTGAAAGGCGCTTACGCGTGGAACAGCTTTCTGAAAACCGGCGTAATCATTCCCGGAGGTTCCGATGCGCCAGTCGAACGCGGCGAACCGATGATCGAATTTTACGCAGCGGTCGCGCGCAAAGACATCAAAGGTTTCTCCGGCGAAGGCTGGCATCCGGAAGAAAAAGTCACGCGCGAACAAGCTTTGAAGATGTTCACGATCTGGCCAGCTTATGTGGCGTTTGAAGAAAACCTTCGCGGCTCAATAGAAGTTGGCAAGCTTGCTGATTTGACAATTCTTTCCGCGGACATCATGAAGATTCCGGAGATGGAGATTCTGAAGACGCATTGCGTGATGACCGTGATCGGCGGCGAGATCGTTTATGAAGCGCCCGCGTCTTCAGCTGGGATCGAGACTGACTTCACGCGTTTGCCTGCTACCGATCTTTGGTGGCGCAGCGACGTTGACGACGAATGATCGAACTCGTTTCGTGCACTGCGTCAAACAGCCCACGGGCCTCGGTTGATTTCCTTTCAGTGTCTTATCCTCTGGAGAACTGACATGACCACTCAAGACTCCGCTCGCAGAGCGTACCGATTCTTTCGAGAAAAAGCGTTCTCTCAAGACTTGTTTTCCTATGACGAACTATCCGACGCAACTGGTTGGTCGTTGGTGACTACCAAAGACTATATCGGCAAGCAATGGCGGGATGTAGTGACGCGGCAAGGTAGAGGCCAACACACCAAGCTACGCGTGACACCCGAGTTTCGACGAGTTAGTGAAGAGCGATTTTTATCACTTGCCAGTCAGACTCGCGATTTGTTCGTTAAGTATGATCGAATACGATTCGACAAACTCGTCCAGTTTGAGTTCCTGCTCCCGCTGACACACGAAGGCCAGCTTCGTAAGGCACTTGACGACCTTTTTTACACAGAATCGATACTTCAGCGGCTGTCTGAAATTGAATCTGCACGGTTGAGACTCTGGGTTGAGCCGTTATCTGATGAATCGGATGGTGTTTATTTACACCGAGTATGCGGCATCGTTTCGGAAAAATTCAGAGGCTATTCAATTAGCCACGTCTCGGGTAGATATCTCGCAGATCGTCTCACCACACGCGAGGAAGCTGCGCGTATGCTGGCGAATGAACAACGATATATTATCGATGAAACCACCGCGGCCGTACGGTTTATCGTTCCTCTCGAGGCTTCAAGAAAAGAAATCGAAGGCGATTTTGAAGAGTTTGAGTCATCTGATGAAACCACAGGAACGGAGGCGATCAATCGTGAGACTTCACTTGTTAGGTCGCTGTTTCTAAGTGTATTTGCAGAGGCGATAGTGCGTACTGTAGAAGGCGAGGATACGATATGGCTAATTGAGGAGGCTCCGACCAAGAAACAACTCTATGTCTGGCGAAAGACAGAGAAGCCGGAATCAGACGGAAAGCAGCCGCGGCTGTTTGGTACGAAAAGTCAGTAATTAGACTACTTCCACAACTCGTTAAGAGCTCGATCTAAAATCTCAATCCAGCGCTCTTCGTCGATCGGCCAGGTTTCTTGATTCACATACAAGAAAGCAAGAAAGTTGGGTTCGCGGACACAAACAAATTCTTCAGTAACGAAGCCGACTCTTTGGGAGTAGTTTCGCCACGCTGTAGCTAAGGCCCTATTCGGCCAATTTAGCAACTCAGGATAAAAGCGTTTGAGCTCTGTCGCGAGCGTGTCGTCATCCTCAGTTAGTTCGTTAGACGTATCAAAATCATAAGCTCGCGGGTCGAACCCATAACTAACCAGTGGGTTAAAACGTTCGTAACCGGTGGAGTCGTCGTTTAGGTCGTCATCATCGATCGACATGGGGGCCTCTGTAGCTAGACCATCATAAGATTTCGCGTGGCGATAACTTCAGTAACGCGTTGTCGGTTGCCGTCGCAACTGATTCGTCTGGGTGCCTGCCTATACTCAATAAAGAAACCATAATCCTTATACAACTCCTCGATCTTTGGAGTCGCTTGGTTGCAGAGAACGACCGGCCCAGGGTGCAACGCAAGCCATTGCGCTGTCCTTTCTTGATCTTCCCAAGAGAATCCGCCCTGACTATAAGTTGTAAATTCAACATCATACGGGGGATCGGCGTAAATGAAGTCGTCAGGTTCAATTGGTAACTGTTCAAAATCGCGATTCGTGAATTGCCAACCGTTAATCGGACCGCTGTATTCCAGAAAGTCTGTCGCATATTTCACGCCTGCGGCGAAGGAGCCGAACGGAACGTTGAACTCACCGCTTTGATTGAAGCGGCATAATCCATTAAAACAAGTTCGATTGAGATAGTAGAATAATTGGGCGGCCTCAGAAGTGTGTGATTCACCACTCCGGATGAGTTCGTTGAATCGATCACGATTTGAATAATAAACCGACTCTGAATAGCGGACATCGATGGTAATGCGCAATCCTTTCTTCAAATGGACGTAAAAATTAATTAGATGTGGATTAATGTCATTGAGCAGCGCACGTGTTGGACGCAGCGCGAGGGTAATGGCCAAGCCGCCGCAAAAGGCTTCAACGAAGCGACGCAGGCAATGACCTCTCCAGTAAACCTTCATAATAGGAACCAGCCACCGCTTACCGCCAGCCCATTTTAATGGCGGTCTCAGCGGGGGAAGAGAATGACCGAAAAATACTTCATCAAGTAACTGTTGCGCTGGCGAGCTTATTGGTTCTAGTTCCGATATGTTGGGCATGTGAGTTTAGATACCGGACGCTGAGCGGAAGTTTGTTGATAACATATCATTCCGAAGATGTCACTGCTAAAATCTCCTGCAGTCATGCCAATCATTTATATTTGTACGCGGAGTTAATTATCAATCCCATCACCTTCAAAATTCTAATCAGCGTGGCCATCATCGTCATCGCGACGGTGCATGGTTACGGCGCCGCCTGGCTGGCGATCTGGATGCTCTTCCATCCATACAAGGCGGTGAAACTTTTCGGCGTCACGATTTGGCCGCAGGGAATGATTCCGCGTCACCGCGCGCGGCTGGCGCAATCGATTGGCAACGCGGTGGGAAATGAATTGGTATCGCAGGACACAGTTTTCGATGCGCTGTTTGAAACGGGTTTCTTCGCCGGCAAAGTCGACGGCTTCGTCACTTCCTATACGCATGAGATGCTCTCGACCGTTTATCCTTCGCTCATCGAAGCGTTGCCGCGCGGCGCGCGCGCACCGGTGCTCGACACCATCTCAGCGCTTCAATATCGACTGGCAGAACACATCGCGTCAGTTTTGAAGAGCGATCAGACGGCGCAAGCGATCGAGACCTTTGTCGATCGACAAGTCGATAAATTGTTAGAGCGACGGCTGAATGAAACTGTCAGCGAAGATACCATCGCGCTGATTCGCAGCTTTGCCGAAGAGCGGTACGAGGCTTTTGTCAGCGACGAAAATTTCGAGGCGAAGGTCTATTCATTTGTCGGCGACCGCATCGACGATCTCGCGCGCACCGATACGACGCTCGGTGAGATGTTATCGCCCGACACCGTCGAGTTACTGAAGGAGCGAATCGACAGGCAAGTGCCGCCCATTGCGCACACGCTCGCCGACATAGCCACGGCCAGGAACACCCGCTTGCGGATCGGCTCACTCATCAAGCGGGAAGTCGACGAATATTACGAGCGCCTATCTTTCTTCAAAAAGATTTTCATTTCGCGCGAGCGCATCTACTACGAAGTTGACGATCTGGTTAACGACGCTTTGCCGCGACGAATCGAAGAATATTTGCGCGGGGAAGCATTCGCGCAGCAGGCGACGCTGTTGCTGAATACCACGGTCGATAGCTTCATGGCGCGGCCAATCAACGATCTAATCGGCGAAGCTTCTTCTGAAAATTTCGAGAGAATCAAGCATCAGGCGGCAGAGAGGTTCGTCGCCATGCTGCGCAGTCCGGAATTGACTTCGTCGTTGAATGCTTATCTTGACGAGGCTTTATCGCGGCTCGGGCCGCAAACGTTGCGACAACTACTCGAAACGCTCAATCCTGATTCGGCGGCGCGCGCGAAATCATTCCTGACCAAGAGTTTGTTGACAGTGCTGGCGCGCGACGACACCGCGCAGCGAATCAACGGGATCTTGAGTGCGCAGATCGAACGATTTCTCGTGACACCGATCGGACGACTCGGCGATCACATGCCTGAAGGCGCTATCGATAAAGCATCTGCGGCGTTAACCGAGAAGATCGTTACGGCGGCGCGTGAGAGATTGCCCGCCGCGATTGCGGAATTCGATGTGGGCGGACTCGTGCGGCAAAAAGTTTCTGACTATCCAATCGAGAAGTTGGAAGCGCTCGTGCTTTCAGTCGCGCAACATCATCTGAAAACGATCGAGTTGTTCGGAGCGATCATTGGATTATGGATCGGCGTCGGCCAGGAAATCTATTTTTGGTTTACGTACGTGCCAAAGAGATGAGTACAATTCGCGGCGAATCATTATGCTATGATTCAATATCGTCGAATCGTTTCCGACATCGAGATAATTGAAAACATCGCTGTCTCCGGCAGCATACGAAACTTACGCCGTCTTCGTAGGGGTTAAGGGGGAAGGCGGTGGCGTAAGGTCAAGGGTTCTGCCCAAGTCGAGCTACTCAACGGCGAGATTCGACTAGCCGAGCTTCATTGGTATGAGGCGCATGGCATCGGTAAACGCGAAATTAAGATCAAGAGGTTGTTAGACTAACGATGAGATTCGCGATTTGTATTGACAACGACGGTTATGAGGCGTCCCTGGAGTTGCGGAAGGTCTACCAAGTGCTCGCACCAGAGAGGAACGATCCGAAAGACTACATCCGCATAATCGATGAATCGGGCGAGGACTATCTCTATTACAAAAAAAGTTTTGAACTCTTAGAGCTACCGCAACGAACCGAACGCAAAGTACTTGCGACTTTGCGATAGCACAACTTCATCCATCTACTTTAATCGCTGGCGAAATTTTTCCTGTTGACAATCCGCTCGATAGATAATAAACATTTCAGCTTTGAAAGGAGTCATCATCGAATGACGTACGTTGTTACTGAACCATGTGTCGATTGTAAGTACACCGATTGTGCCGCCGTTTGTCCGGTGGAAGCTTTCCATGAATTACCAGATCGTCTTTATATCAATGCCGACACATGCATCGATTGCGACGCTTGCGTTCCTGAATGTCCGGTCGAAGCGATCTTCGCCGACAACAGCGTGCCTGAAGATCAAGCGCACTGGACGCAAATCAATATCGATGAAGCCCCGAACTATCCGGTGATCAGCCAAAAGATCCCCGCGCTGTTCGGAGCGAATTGCAAGGGTCAGCCCGAGGGGTAGTCTTTTCTGAAGCAGCCATTCCCACGGCTGCTCATTACTCTTAAATTATTTGAATTGATTGAGACGGACCGGCGAAGTCCGCCTTGTCCGGCTCTCTAAAAGTCTTCGAATCCGGATTCGTCGAATTGTCTGAGGGTTCGCTGCGCCTCGGTGGAAGCGAATTCGTAGGCCTGTCGTTCCAGCGCTTGTCTCGCAACCACTGAGTCGATCGGATCGCGCAACAGGATCGCGAGCAGCGCCGTAGGCATTTGCGTCAGAGCTTCCTGGGCCAGAGCGCGCACCACGACATTGCCTGCCCGTGCCAATTCACAAACCTCGCTCGGCGCGAGCCGCTCCGGCAACAGGCCCGCCAATGCATCGACCTGCGCGTAATCATTTCGTTGATGCGCACGCGCGATCAATTGAGCATAGACTTCCGCAGATTGCGTCTGCTGACTCAACAGCGCCGCGCAAGCATCAGCCAACCGGATTGCGCTCTCGCGCTCAGGTGTCGACCCGGCATTGCCGACGTGTTCGTCAAGCGCGGTGAGTAACTGCCTCAGTTCGTCATCGGCATGAGGATCATAAGTAGGCGACGGCGAGGCTTGGGGCACAGAGGTACGATTCGTCGAATCCCATGCCCGCTCCAGGAGCTTTCGCGTGGGGGCTCGCAGGCCGTTCCAAGCCTTGGCTACTCGTGGACCGAATGCTTCAATCATCATCAGAGGAACTCAATCTCCCGGTAAATCCGTGGGGCAAATCTCGCGCACAAACTCACCCGCCGATTGTACTACATGCGCTACTACAAATCTGACAATACTGCTAAGCTAACAGTCCTTTGCCCGCGCCCGCGCGGCGCATTTATTACGAGGAAGCGATGCCTATTAACGAGCAGTTACTTGAAATTCTGGTTTGTCCCGCGTGTCATGCGAAGGTTGAGTTGAAGCCTGACAACAGCGGACTGAAATGTGTCGCGTGCAAGCGCGTGTATCCCGTTCGTGACGACATTCCCGTGATGCTGATTGACGAAGCAAAGATCGAGAATGAGTGACTGGGGTACGCCGCCTCTGGCGTGCTGCTGTTCCAGATCTGCACGCTGGAAGCGTGCGAACCATCTGCACGCTGGAAGCGTGCGTACCATCTGCACGCTGGAAGCGTGCGTACCCGGGAAAGCAAGATGAACAGCCTGCGGCAAATTATTGAATCGTCGCCACGCGTCGGACACCTCACGCCGGGTGTTTATGTTGAATCAGCCCAGCCGTTGGCGCCCGCGCGATGGGATTGGTCCAGCGTGCGCAAGATTCTCGTCGTTCGCCTCCGGTCGATCGGCGATACGGTTCTGGCGACGCCTTCCTTATTCGCGCTGAGAAGATTCGTGCCGCAGGCTAAGCTCGATATCCTCCTGGAAGATTGGGTCGCGCCAGTGCTCGATGGATCGGATCTGGTCGATCACGTCATCACAATTCCGCGTCACAGCAACGCCGCGCGAGCGCGCGTCGCACGCGAACTGCATCGCGCGAATTACGATGTGGTTTACAACCTGCACGGCGGCACGACCGCGACATTTCTAACGCGCGCTACGGCTGCGAAGCATCGCGTCGGCTTTGCGAATTATCAGTATTCACGACTGCACAACTACGCCGCGCCGTCGCCTCTGGAAATTTGGCAGCGGCCGACGCTGCATTCCGTCGAGCAACAACTCGCTTTGATTGGTTGGACCGGCGTGCCCGTTACGGATCGACCTGCGACGAAATTGGCAGTAACCGCCAAAGCTGCGGCGTCGATTTCGCAGAAGCTTTCTGATAACGGCGTCGGTGAAAATGAATCGATCGCCTTGATTCATCCCGCGGCAGCATTCGCAACCAAGCAATGGGCGACTGAAAACTTTGCGCAGGTCGCTGAAGCCGTCGGCGCGCGTGGCTTCACGCCTGTCGCCGTCGTCGCGCCAAATGAAAAGCCCGTGCTGCAATCCCTCAAGAATTATTCATCCGTGCGCGTTATCGGCTTCGACAATTTGTCTTTGCCTGAGATTACCGCGCTGGCGTCGCGCGCAAAGCTCTTCGTCGGCAACGACAGCGGCATCGCGCATATTGCTGCCGCTGTGAGCGCGCCGTGCGTCGTCGTCTTTGGGTCATCAAACATCGCTCATTGGCGGCCGTGGACGACAAACGCGAATGAGCTTGTGCGTGAAGAGATGCCTTGCCAGCCTTGTCACGGATATTTCTGTGCTGAGTTTGCCAAGCCTGAATGCATTCTGCGCATCCCGGTCGATCGGGTTGTTGCCGCGATCGATCGAGTGCTGGCAGAGAACAAGTTTGCTGCGCAAAACTGATTCGAGACCCGAACCTTGCCTGAACTAAGCCGAACCAGAGCCGAAGAGATCCTCAAACGGGCGCGCGATCGTCGCGTCGTCGTTCTGGGCGATGTGATGCTCGACGAGTTCATCTGGGGCGACGTGACTCGTATCTCTCCTGAGGCGCCCGTTCCGGTGGTCAACATCAAGCGCGAATCAATGCATCTGGGCGGGGCCGCGAACGTCCTCGCGAACATTACGGCGATTGGGGCGAGCGGTAACGTCATTGGAGTTGTTGGCCGCGACGCGGCGGCTGAGAAGGTTCGCGAATCGCTGCGCAAAGGCGGCGGGCAAACTGATGACATGCTGATCGCTGACGACAAACGTCCGACGACGATCAAAACTCGAATCATCGCGCACAATCAGATGGTCGTCCGCGCGGATCGCGAACATCGCGGCGCGGTCAATGGAAATGTTGAAGCGCAGGTTGTCGAAGCCGTGAAACGAGCGATTGCCGAGGCGCACGCGCTAATCATTTCCGACTATGACAAGGGAGTTATTACGCCGCGCATTCTCAGCGAAGTTCTGCCGGCTGCGTATGACAAGATGCCGGTACTGATCGATCCGAAGACTCGAAATTTCGATTCCTATCGTCCCGCGACTTTGCTGACGCCGAACCATTATGAAGCTTTGCGCGTAACCAATCTCGAAGAGGATTCTGACGAAACTCTGAGTTCAGCGGCGCGCTCAATTCGCAAGCGATTACAATGCGACGCCGTTCTGATCACGCGCGGCGAGCGGGGCATGATGTTGCTCGAGGGCGAGAACGATCCGGTTTTTGTTAAGACTGCCGCACGCGAAGTTTTCGACGTTACCGGCGCCGGCGA
This sequence comes from Pyrinomonadaceae bacterium, assembly GCA_035577445.1. Lineage (GTDB taxonomy): Bacteria > Acidobacteriota > Blastocatellia > Pyrinomonadales > Pyrinomonadaceae > UBA11740. The sequence continues at coordinate 14,713 of DATLVM010000389.1, read as the reverse complement.
CACCGTGATCGCGACGTTGGCAGTCGCGCTGGCTGCGGGCGCTTCGATGACCGAAGCGGCTGTGCTGGCGAATCACGCGGCCGGCATCGTGGTTGGAAAGTTGGGCACGGCCACGGCCGACGCTAAAGAAATAATTCAATCATTTGAGTGAAATGAAACTAACGAATCGAAATCTCAACTCTTTATGGAGCAGCTTATGTGTTGCGCTGTTGCTGGCTTCGCTATGCGCGGCGCTGCCTCGATCAATTTCAGCGCAACCAGCGCCGACTCGCGCAGCATCGACGAATACTCCCACAGCGCCGGCAACCCTGGCCGAGCTGCAATCGCGCATTGAAGAGATCGTTAAGCAGCCGGCACTCGAACCAGGCTTCTTCGCGGTGAAGATCGTTTCGCTCGATAGCGGCCAGGTCATCTTCGAACAGAGCGCGAACAAATTTGTGCGGCCGGCTTCGAACATGAAGCTCTACACCGTCGCGACGGCCTTTGATCGACTGACACCGGACTACCACTTCATCACGTCGGTTTACGCCAAAGAGAAGATCGACGACGGCAAGATCAAGGGCGATCTCGTTATCTACGGACGCGGCGATCCTTCCATCGCGGCGCGCTTCAGCAACGGAGATTACTTCAAAGGGATAAATGATCTCGCCGATCGAATCGTGGCGGCCGGCGTGAAGCGAATCAAAGGCGATCTCGTCGGCGATGAAAGTTATTTCAATGGAGCGCCGCTCGGCAGCGGTTGGGAGTGGGACGATCTGACGTGGTCGTACGGAGCGCCCGTCAGCGCGCTTTCGATCAATGACAACGCGATCGACTTGAACGTGAAGCCTGCCGACCGAATCGGCGCGCCAGTGAGCTACACGACAGGTCCGCCCTCAGCTTCATTTCTAACGATCGTAAATCGCGCGACCACGGCTGAGCGCGGATCGCGGAGCGCGCTGCGCATCTATCGCGGCCTGGGCGCAAACACGCTTGAACTTTCCGGCACGCTGCCTCTGGGTGATGCGGGTTGGGTTGGCGGCGTGGCGATTCCCGATCCGGCGCTGGCGTTTATCTCGATGTTGCGCGATGCGCTTGCGAAACGCGACGTGAAGATCGATGGAAGAGTGCGCACCGTTAGTTCGCAAACGGGAGCCAACATCATGCCGGGTTCTTTTGCTGCGGCAGTCCAATCGACCGCAGACGCGGGCAGGATGTCCGCGCTGCCGGGACCGATCGAAATTGCCAGTTTGCAGTCGCCTCCCTTCGGCGAGGTTGCCGCGCACACGCTCAAGCCGAGCCAGAATCAATACACTGAATTGATCCTGCGGACGCTTGGCAGAACGCAACCACCGAACGCGGCGGGCTCCGGTTCCGGGCGTGATGATGAGGAGCGCGGGCTGGAAGTCGTCAGAAACTTTCTGCGTCAGGCCGGTGTCGGCGACAATGAGGTCGCGCTCAGTGATGGTTCCGGACTTTCGCGGAACGATCTAATTTCAGCTAACACGACCGTTCAGTTGCTGACGTTCATGTCGAAACACAAGTACTTCGCGCAGTTTCGCAACGCATTACCCATAGCCGGCGTCGACGGAACGTTGCGAACTCGCATGCGCGGCACTCCGGCGGAAGGTAATCTGCGCGCCAAGACTGGCTCGCTGAGTTCAGTCGCGTCTCTGTCGGGCTATGTCACGACCGCGGGTGGCGAGCATCTGGTCTTTTCAATGATGCTGAACAATTATCCCGACGCGGCTGCGGTGCGGCGAGATTCAATCGACGCGATTGCCGTCCTGCTCGCTTCGTTTTCAGGAAAGACACAGTAGGTAGGTACGCACGCCTCCGGCGTGCCGTCGAAGAAAGAATGAAGCACGCCAGAGGCGTGCGTTACCCAGGAGAACCCCGATGTCAGTTGAAAACATCATCGAAAGCTGGCGCGAAGTCCGCAATGGCTTGATCGACGAAGCTAATCAGATTCCTGCAGATCAATTTGGATTTCAACCTGCGGAAGATACTCGATCCGTGCGACAGCTGCTGCAGCACCTCGTCGAGTCGCAGAAGTTCCTCGTCGGCGAAGCTTGCCGTCCCGACACGAATCTGATGCGCGCGTCGTTTGCTGAGAACGCGAAGACTTACGCACCCGGCGTGCGAGACGTTAACGAAAAGGATGCGTTGCTCGATCTGATGCGCAGCGCAATGGACGAAGCTGCGGAACATCTGCAAGGAGCGGCCGATGAGTTGAAGAACACGATGAAGCGATTCGACGGCAAAGAGATGAACAAGCTCGCCTTCATGTCGTTCGCCATCGCGCACGAGATGTATCATCGCGGACAGCTCACGGTTTACGAGCGGCTGTTGAATATCCAACCTGCTTTGACCACGCGCTTCCGTAAGGCGTTTGGCGAATCACCTCCGTAATGTCGTGTTACAGAACCGCGAGCGGTAGCGAGCGGGATAAAGGATCCGCCGTTCAAACAACGCACTTGATCCCGCTCACTACCGTTCGCGGTTCTGTATCGCCGCATTCCAAATATGCGTTTCACGAAATTTCAGGGCTTCGGCAACGATTACATCGTCTTTGAAGCGGAGCAGCTCGCGAACATTAGCGATCTCGGCAATTTCGCGCGCCGCATTTGCGATCGCCACTACGGCGCCGGCGCGGATGGGATTGCTGTGGTGTCAGAACCCCGACCTGTCGGGGTAGCGGGCGGGCCAGAGGACGCTGACTTCAACGTGCGCATCTTTAACCCTGATGGCAGCGAAGCCGGCATGTCCGGCAATGGCACGCGCTGCGCGGCCTCTTATCTTTACTTTCAAGAGCTATGGTCGAGCGACCTCGTGCGATTGCAAACGCGAAATGGCATCAAGCGTTATCATCTGCTAGACAGGCCAGCAAAAGGATCTTTTCTGTTTCGATCAGAGCTTGGCCGGCCACGATTTGAGACCACTTCAATTCCGATGACGATCGATCAGCCGCTCGCTCAAGTGGTCGATTATCCGCTCAACGTCGATCGCGAAGTCGTCAAAATAACGGCGCTGCAAATGGGAAATCCAAACTGTTGCATCTTCGTTGACAACTTCGAATCGATCGATTGGCGGCGGTTAGGGCCGCTCATTGAAAATCACCGACAGTTTCCTGAGCGCACTAATGTGATCTTCATTCGCGTGCGCGATCGGGCGAATATTGAAGAGCGCATCTGGGAACGCGGTGTCGGCGAAACTGAAAGCTCCGGCACGTGTTCATGCGCAGCGGTCGTCGCTTCGGTCATCAACGGCCAGACGGATCGAAAGGTTGACGTGCACGCGCCCGGAGGGCTGATTCCAATCGAATGGCGAGCCGATGACGAGGTCGTCCTCACCGGATCGGCCAGCGTGGTTTACAGCGGCCAGTGGCTTATGGATTAATATAACCAGAATCAGTCTCGGCAATCATTTCGAGGTGCCCGTGGAATCCCCTTCTTTCCCTAGCGGCAGTCGCCGCTTATTTTTTCTCGGAGTCGTACTCTGCCTAAGCATCATTCCCCTGGTCGGCTGCGCGAACAAGGTTGTTCCTGAGACGCCTGCTGCGGTCATCGAGAAACCAAAACCGCCTACCGCCGTATCGATGTGGCTGGGCAATGGCGAACGAAACTTCTACGGCTCGGGACCATGGAAAGAAGGCGGCCTGAAAGTCGTCTGGCAGGTGGAAACCGGATTCATCAGCGGCCGCCTGCACAAGGATCCGTGGGGCGGAACGTCTTGGCCGGGTCAGCCTTCGATCAAAGATGATCGCGTTTACTTCCCGTCGGCTGATGGCAACGTTTATTGCCTGAACAAAACGGACGGCAGCGTTGTCTGGAAATTCAAAGCTAAAGACAGCTTCAAAGCGACGCCGGTGTTGCTCGCCGACGACAAGATTCTGGCGAGCGGTCTCGATCATCATCTCTATTGCCTCAATGCAAAAGATGGCTCGCTCATCTGGGATTACGAGAGCGGATTTGAAATCGACGGTTCGACCATCGTTTCTGACGGCCGCATTTATTTCGGATGCGAAGATCACAACTTCTATTGCCTGAATCTCGCTGACGGAAAATTGATTTACAAGGTGCTGGTTGGCTCAGTCGAAGGCAGTATCACCATGAAAGATGGCCGCATTTATCTCGGCACTGAGGGCGGCGACCTCTATTGCATCGATCCGGCCGACGGAAAATTTATTTGGAAGTCACGCATCGGCGCTGACTCAGATTCCACTCCGGCGGTCGCCAACGGCTTCGTTTATACAGCCGCTGAAGACGGCGTCGTGCGCGCTTACAAAGCGGACAACGGCGAGTTGGCTTGGACATTTGCGACTGACGGCGCGCGTCTCTACGCCGGCGGTGAACACATCGGGATTTGGGGCAGCCCGATTTTCGTCAACGGAAAGATCTATATCGGCGGGAGCAATCATTACGTGTACTGCCTAACCGCCGACAAAGGCGAAGTCGTTTGGAAGTACCAGGCGCGCGGCCCGATTTGGGGAACGACGCCGGTGGTCGATGGTCGCGTCGTCTTTGGCGATAAGGCCGGGTGGATTCACCTACTCAACGCCGACGACGGCAAATTGATTTCTGAGCTGAAGATCGGCGACAACATTAACTCGACACCCGCGGTGCTCGATGGGCGCATCTACATCGGCGCATTCAACGGCAACTTGTATTGCCTGGAAACCGATCCGAGTGTGCCTCCGGCACCCGAACCTACGGCAACGCCTCAGCCGCGACGCAAATCAAAGCGTTAGCATGATTCTCATAATCGACAATACGATCGAAGGCATCGGTTCCAGCCCGAGCGAAATTCGCAAAGCGCTGCAACGCATGGAACCGGACATGCGCATCGTCACTGAGCCTTTTCACGACATCACCCCTGAGTTCGTTAAGACGTTGGCGCCCTCACACATCATTCTCAGCGGACAGAGCCATCCGTGGACACGTTACTCAAGCGAAATGCTGGCCGGAATCTTCTACGTTATTCGGGAGGCACGCCAACCGATTCTCGGCGTGTGTGGCGGTCTGCAGCAGATGGGGTTGGCGTTTGGCGCGCCGGTAGATCTGATTCAGCGACTGGAACCGGGTGAAGGCTACGACGGCGCGTTTCGCGAACGGGGATTCACTGAAGTGCAGGTGAACCACGAAGATCAGACCGGAATCTTTTCAGGCTTGCCGAGGACGCTGACCGTTTGGGAGTCGCATTGTGATGAAGTAAAAGAGTTGCCGGCTGATTTTATTCGCACTGCCACCAACGACGTGTCAGACATCCAGGCTATGCAGCACACTTCGCTGCCGCTCTTCGGCGTTCAGTTCCATCCCGAACTTTTCGATGAAGAGCATTCCCACGGACGCACCATTCTGGAGAATTTCTTAAGGCTGTAGCTCGCACGTCAACTACGCTCGCACGGGATGGTCTTTGGCGAACGAATAGGCGCACCACGCCGAAATGACATGGATGATGAGCCCGAAGAATCCCACCGAACCAATCCATGAGATTCCGAATACAAGCATCCAGATGACTCCGATCAAAACTCGGCCATTGTAAATCTGGCCGAGCCCCGGGATAAGTAAACTGAGAGTTCCTGCGATTAAAGGATTCCGCATTGTTGTTCCAACCTCAGCGGAACATACGAGGATTAGCGTGTCCGGGTTCGAGGTTTTGCGGCCCTGCCGCCTGATGTGCGGAAGCGCTCCGCGCTTCCGTTTCGGTTCCCAATGGATTCCGGGCTCCGCCCCAAAATGGGCATAGCCCAAATAAGGAGAACAGCCTTGCCGGAAGGCCAGAGGCCTTCCGCACATCAGCCGGCAGAGCCGGAGACTTTTTGGGAAAAGCTGATGCGTCGCGCTTCGAAAACTTCGATGTCGGCAGTGTGTTGTAAAGTCAGGCCGATATCGTCTAGACCCTCGAGCAGGCAGTCGCGCTCAAAATCGCCGATCTCAAATCGCGCGAGGAACCCGTCCGTATCGGAGACGATCTTATCTTCCAGATTAATTGTTAGCTGATACGCGGCCGACTCTCCAGCGCGCTTCATCAGGTACGCAACTTCGTCGTCGGTCAGCGTCACCGGCAGCAGACCATTCTTGCGAGAGTTGTTGGCGAAGATGTCGGCAAAGGACGGTGCGATGATCGCGCGAAAGCCGTAATCGGCCAGCGCCCACGGCGCGTGTTCGCGCGAAGAGCCACAGCCGAAGTTCTTTCCGGCGATCAGAATGGACGCTCCGTCGAAACGTGGATGGTTAAGCGGGAACGAAGAATCAGCCGAGCCATCCGACGCAAATCGCCAATCGTAAAAAAGGAACTGGCCGAAGCCGGTGCGCTCTACTCGCTTCAGAAACTGCTTGGGAATGATCTGATCTGTATCGACGTTTGGTCGATCGAGCGGAACGGCGAAACCGGTGTGAATTCGAAATGCTTGCATTGGTTCGCATGCCTCCGGCATGCTGCTTTCCAGGTACGCATGCCTCCGGCATGCTGCTTTCCAGGTACGCGCGCCTATAGCATGTTTGATAGGTTGGGCTAGCACGCCAGAGGCGTGCGTACCGAACCTACTTATATTCCCACTCTCGAATATCAACAAAATGTCCGGCAATCGCTGCCGCCGCGGCCATCGCGGGACTGACGAGATGCGTGCGGCCGCCTCGACCCTGCCGTCCTTCGAAGTTGCGATTGCTCGTCGAAGCACAACGCTCGCCCGGCTGCAAAATATCCGGATTCATCCCGAGACACATCGAACATCCCGATTCGCGCCATTCGAATCCTGCCTCACGAAAGACTTGATCCAGGCCTTCACTCTCGGCGGTGAGCTTCACGGTCTGTGATCCCGGCACCACCATCGCTTGCACCGACTTGCTGATGCGATGTCCCCTCACCACGCGAGCCGCAGCACGCAAATCTTCAATGCGCGAGTTGGTGCACGAACCGATGAAGACTCGATCGATGGGGATTTCAGAAATCTTTGTTTGCGCCTTCAGCGCCATATATTCGAGCGCGCGCTCGATGGCAGCGCGTTCACTCTCGTTCACTGATTCAGTTGGATCGGGCACTGCGCCATCAATCGAAGTGACCATGCCAGGATTTGTGCCCCAGGTAACGCAGGGCGCGATCGATGAAGCGTCGATCTCAATTGTTCGATCGAATTGCGCGTCGGCATCGGACGGCAAGGTTCGCCAGTATGAGACTGCTTGATCCCATTTCTCGCCCTGCGGAGCGAATCGCTTGTGTTTCAAATATGCGAAAGTGTTTTCGTCGGGCGCAATCATTCCCGCCCGCGCGCCTGCTTCGATGCTCATGTTGCAGAGCGTCATCCGAGCTTCCATCGAAAGCGCGCGGACCGCTTCACCTGCATATTCGATCACGTAACCAGTCGCGCCGTCGGTGCCAATCATGCCGATGATTCCCAACGCGAGATCCTTTGCCGTGACGCCTTCCGCCAACTTGCCGCGCACGTCGATCAGCATCGTGCGCGCTTGGTTCTGCGGCAGGCACTGAGTTGCGAGCACATGCTCGACTTCGCTCGTCCCAATCCCGAACGCCAGTGCGCCGAACGCGCCGTGCGTGCTGGTGTGACTGTCGCCACAAACGATGGTCATGCCGGGTTGAGTCAGACCAAGCTCAGGTCCGATCACGTGCACGATGCCTTGTTCGCGTGAGTTGATGTCAAAGAGTTCGACGCCGAACTCTTCGCAGTTTCGGCGCAGCGTTTCAATCTGTTTAGCGGCGATCGGATCTTCTATCGGCAGAGTTCGATCGGTGGTCGGCACGTTGTGATCGATAGTCGCAATTGTGAGATCGGGCCGGCGCACGCGACGATTCGCCGCGCGCAATCCATCAAACGCCTGCGGCGAAGTAACTTCGTGGACGAGATGCAGATCGATATAGAGCAGCGCCGGCTGTTTCTCAGCGGCGCGCACTACATGCGCATCCCAGATTTTTTCGAAGAGTGTTCGAGGCATAAAAACTGTCAGTCGTTAGTTGTCAGTCGCCAGTTGTTGCCTTTTAGTCAGGCTGCCCTTTCCCACACAAATACGCGCACGCCCCTGAGCCACGGACTACTGACCACTGACCTAAACCGCATGATACGCGTGCCGAATGTCGGCCGCTTGAGCGACAGCGTCGCAAACGAGTTTTCCCATTTCGGAAGTTGAAACCACAGGTGACGAAGGATGCCGGGCAATGTCGCGCGTGCGGTATCCGGCGTCGAGCACGCTATCAATCGCAGCTTCAATATCCGCAGCTTCGTCTTCCAGATGAGCGGTGTGACGCAACATCATCGCCGCCGAAGCGATCGCACCTAATGGATTCGCGATGCCGCGACCGGCGATGTCTGGCGCCGATCCATGCACCGGCTCGTACAAGTCCACGCTGCCTCCGACAGTTGCCGACGCCAGCATTCCCAGCGATCCCGAAATGACCGCAGCTTCATCGGACAAGATATCGCCGAAGAGATTCTCCGTCAGGATCACGTCAAACCGGCGCGGATTTGTGATGATGTGCATCGCTGCCGCATCGACATACAGGTGATCGAGTTCAATCTGCGGATAATCGGCGCCGATGCGTGTTACCGTCTGCCGCCAAAGTTGCGAGGTCTCGAGCACGTTCGCTTTATCAACGGAAGTAACTTTGCCGCGACGCTTGGCGGCTGCTTCGAAGGCGACCCGCGCCACGCGTTCGATCTCGCTGACTGAGTAACGCATCGTGTTGTAGGCGACGGAATTTCCATTGTGGTTGGTGATTCCGCGCGGCTCTCCAAAATACAAGCCACCGAGAAGTTCGCGCACAAACAAGATGTCAGCACCGTCGACGATCTCATCGCGTAACGGCGAGGTGTCCTTCAAAGCCGCGTAAGATTTCACCGGACGCAGATTCGCGAAGCCACCCAGCGCACTGCGCAGCTTCAATAATCCAGCTTCAGGTTTTTGGTTCGAGGGAAGGTGATCGAATTCCGGCGATCCAATCGCTCCCAGCAGCACCGCATCAGCTTTCAGACACGCATCAAGTGTCGGAGCGGGCAGAGCTGAACCGCCGGCGCAAATCGCTTCGCCGCCCACAGGGTATTCCTGGAAATTAAAACTGTGGCCGTGAATGCCTGCGACTTCACGCAATACACTCACGGCCTGTTCAGTTACTTCCGGTCCGACGCCATCGCCGGGAAGGACCGCAATGTTCAATCGCATACTTCCTTGTTCCTGATTCCCCCTTCCCCCTTTGGGAGAAGGGTGGGGATGAGGGAGCGAAGCTTACCGCGCACTAAACCCTCACCCTTAATCCCTCTCCCAAAGGGAGAGGGAGCTTCTAAGCAACAGCCGCTTGTACGTATTGATCAGAATTGGAAATCGCCGCCGGCTGAACGTTAGCACTATCGCCGGCGATCAATGAAAGCAGATCCTGTTCGTAGATTCGCTTCTTTCGATCAGCCAGATTCGTGAAGCGATGATATGCGGTGTCCAGTTCTTCGCGCGTCAGAGTGTAGCCCAACTCCTCATAGCGCAGCGCCAGTGCGTGCCGGCCGGAATGCTTACCCAGCACGAGTTCGTTTGCCGGCACGCCCACTGATTCCGGCGTCATGATTTCATAACACAGCGGATTGCTGATCACGCCGTGCTGGTGAATGCCCGCTTCGTGCGCGAAAGCATTGCGTCCAACGATCGCCTTGTTCGGCTGGACGCCAAAACCGATGGTTCGCGACAACAACTGACTGGTCGAATAAATCTCGCTCGTGTTGATGCGAGTTTCGAATGGCAAGCGATCAGCGCGGACATTCAACGCCATCACCACTTCTTCCAGCGAAGCATTGCCGGCGCGCTCGCCGATGCCATTGACGGTGCACTCGATCTGACGCGCGCCAGCCGTGACGGCAGCGAGACTGTTCGCTACCGCCAAACCCAGATCGTTGTGACAGTGAACACTAATGGTTATGTCCGTTCGATCGCCAACGACCCGGTCGCGCACTTTACGAACCAAGTCTGAAAATTCGTTGGGGAGAGTATATCCAACCGTGTCAGGCACATTCAGAATCGTCGCGCCCTGATCGACGGCGGCCGCGAACACATCGCAAAGGTAATCAACATCGCTGCGCGTGGCGTCTTCGGCTGAGAACTCTACTTCTTCAGCAAAGCTACGCGCGAGGCGCACAGCGTTGCGGGTCATCTCGATGACTTCACTTCGAGTCTTCTTCAATTTGTATTCGAGGTGAATATCTGAAGTCGCCACGAACGTATGGATGCGCGCATGCGCCGCTTGCTTCAGCGCCTCGGCGGCCGCGCGCACGTCCTGCTCAGATGTGCGGCAAAGGGCGGCGACGGTAACTTCGCGGCATTCGCGGGCCACGGCTTCAACGGCGGCAAAGTCGCCGTCCGAGGCGATTGGAAATCCGGCTTCGATGATATCGACGCCGAGCGACTCAAGCTTCTGCGCCAGGCGCACCTTCTCCGCCAGATTCATCGAACAACCGGGTGATTGCTCGCCGTCACGCAACGTTGTGTCGAAGATTCTTACGCGATCTGATCCCATGAACGACCTCCACTCCACCGTAAAAGTCAGGAAGCTTAAGCGTCGCGGCAGGCAAAGTCAAAGTTATAATGTCTATGACAATATAATAGTTTGTGATAGCATAACTTGGCACGAAGGACGGCATAAGTTCACATCACAGGAGCTGGAGTGGACATAAATCATTTGGAAGTCTTCCTCGCGGTGGCGCATGAGAAGAGTTTCTCGCGCGCGGCGGAAACCTTGCACCGCACTCAGCCGGCAGTGAGCCAGGCAGTTCGCCGCCTTGAGGCTGAACTCGGCGAGCCACTGTTCGATCGTTCATCAAAGGACGGCACTCTGACGGCGGCGGGGCGCGTGCTTTATGATTTCGCTCAGCAGATGATGAATCTGCGGCATCACGCACACTCGGCGATTAAGGAGCTGCGCGATCTTCATCGTGGCAAGCTCTCGCTCGGCGCCAATGAATACACGGTGATGTCGCTCTTGCCGTTGATTCCCCTGTTCCGCGCGCGCCACCCGCACATCCGGATCGAAATCAAACGCAGCCTCGCCAGCCGCATCACCAGCGAGATCATCGGACGCGATGTTGAAATCGGCGTCATCACTTTCAAGCCGAGCGATCCTGCGATCAGATCTCTGCCGTTGGCGTCGGACGATATCGCCTTGATCGTCGCGCCGAACCATCCGCTCGCGACGAAACAGATCGTCTCTGTGCGCGAACTTGGGGCTGAGGCCTTTATTGCGCACAACGTTCGATCACCTTATCGCGACAAGGTAATCAAGACATTTCAGAAGCACCGCACGCCACTGAACATTTCGATGGAGATGCCGACCCTGGAAGCAATCAAACGGTTAGTTGAGCAGGGAATGGGCGTTGCGCTGATGCCACGTCTGGCGGCACAGACAGAGATTGCGCGCAAGCAATTAGTCGGATTGCAGGTGCGCGAAATGAAGCTCGAGCGGCGACTACACTTGATTTATCGGAAAGGCGCGACGATGTCTCACGCTGCTAAAGCTTTCTTGAGAGTTGCTCGTGGAGCCGTGTCAGAACCCGGAGCGAACCGGGGTCCCCGCGCGGGCACCCCGCGTGGGGTGGTGGCAGCGACGGGATCAAAATGATTCCATGCCGGGCGACATGATCCGCTCGCTACCACTCGCGGTACTGACACGATACAAACCTGAATTAAGGCATTTTCACGTCGACGATTTCACCGCCGAACGTGCGGAGGACTTGTTGCACTGTAGGATTTTGGGCTGCGGCTTGGCGCGCGCGTTGTTTCGAGCGGCGATCGTCTTCTTCCTGGGAAATCGGCGCATCATCACTCTCACCGTTGCCTATCGAAAAGCGAATACCAATATCGCGCCCGCAGACCACGGCGCAAACCTCGCGCAGAATCTTCGCGTTATCCGATTTGGCCAGCGTATCGCGCGAATGTTTGCCCGCCGCAGAGAACTCGATCGACAACTCATCGCCTTCGAGTTCGACGCGGGCCGCTGCGTCGAGCGAAACGACCAGCAACTTCTTCTTTCGTATTTCGAGCGCTGATTTGATTTGATCGATTAGTGAGCCTGTCGTCGCGACGAACACTGTGGAAGGGATGTCCGGCGATACCGATTCATGAACGTCGTCGGACGGCTGGGTAATTGTTTCTTCTGTGGCCGCGAACTCGCTCGCGCTTGCGCCTCGACTGGAACTTGATGTCGAACGCGCGCGGCCGTTGGTTTCCGACGAACCGCTCGGGGCATTTTGTGGAGAACTCCGCTCTGCCGGCGGACGCCCGGTTCGCAGAGCGCTCTCCAGTTCCGCGATGCGCCCGACGAGATCACCCAACGGCGCCAGCCGCCGCATCTCCATCAACTTCACCAAACCAACCTCGACCTGATAGCGCGGGTTCGCGGCGTCTTTCAAACTGGCTTCCGTTTCGGCCAATGAATGAAAGAAGCGCACGAGATCGGATTCTGAGAACAGCGCGGCTTGCTTCTGCAACGCCTCGGTCTGCGACGACGAAGACTCAAGGAGCTTTGCGTCACCTGAAACTTTCACGATCAGCAAATCGCGCAAGTGGCCGAGCACGTCGCGGCAGAAGTTCCGCAGGTTGTGACCGCGCATGACGAGATCATCGACAATCGCCAGCGCTTCCGCCGGTTTGTTTTCGGCGATGCCGTTGATGATGCGGGCCAGCACGTCGGCGCCGGCGATGCCGAGCGCTTTCTCAACATCTTCAGTTTTGATCTTGTCACCGGCAAAACTGATAACCTGATCTAAAGCAGATTGCGCATCGCGCATTGAGCCGTCGCCCGCCCGCGCGATCTCGCGAATTGCGTCGTCCGAAATCGAGATCTTGTCAGCTTTGGCGATCAGCTTGAGGCGCTCAGCAATCTTCGCTGTCGCAATCGTGCGAAATTCGAAGAGCTGACAGCGGGACGTGATGGTCTCCGGAACTTTGTGCTCGTCCGTTGTTGCCATGATGAAGACCACGCCCGGCGGAGGCTCTTCAATCGTTTTGAGCAACGCATTGAACGCGGCGCCTGAGAGCATGTGGACTTCGTCTATGATGAAAACCTTGTAGCGATCGCGCGCGGGCCTGACCCCGATGTTGTTGATGATCACGTCACGGACATTGTCTATGCCGGTGTTCGACGCCGCGTCGATCTCCAACACGTCCATCGATCGGCCTTCCGCGATCTCGCGACAAGAAGAGCAGGCCGTGTCATCAATCGGCGCGCAAGGCGTCGGCGTTGGCTTGTCTGACTTATGACAATTGAGTGCGCGCGAAACGAGGCGCGCAGTCGTCGTCTTGCCAACTCCGCGGGCGCCCGAAAACAAATATGCGTGATGAAGGCGATCGTGAGTGATCGAGTTCTGCAACGTCTGGGTCAGGATTTCCTGACCCGTAACGTCTTCGAATTTTTGCGGCCGCCACTTGCGGGCGATTACTTGATAGGACATACAAAAGTGATGAGTGATGCGTTATGAGTGATGATTAACCTTCGTGGCGCGCAGCCTCATTACTCATCACTCATTACTTATCACTGAGAGAGTCAGACTCCGGACTTACCCGCAACACACGCGGCTCTGGCTACCGTTGCTCCGTTCCCGGCCTGGCGGAGTTCACCGAACCTACGTTGTGCGGAGCCCGAAGTCTGATAACTCATTGTAGATTTCCGATTGCCGATTGTCGATTGACGCGACTTGATTGGCACAGGTCATTCCTTTTCAGCCCGATCGGTTGCCCCAGCGAACTTCCATGCGGCACACCACCCGATGAACGAGATAAGAAAAAAGACAGGCAACCGAGCGCGTGGAAACCAGACGCCAGTAAGCGAAGAAAGCCCGTAAGCAATGACGACGCCAACTACTGCTATCAACGCGACGTAAGCTGAGAATTTGAAAAAGCTCACGCGAAAATTCAAACCGCCGTCTTGCGATGCGCGAAGAGGCGCAGCAGACCATTGATCGCCAAGTGCAACAGAACATAAACGATGATGGCAATCACCAGCGGCACCATCAGAGTATGTCCGCCGTCGGTGCTCGGACTGGAGACTATGCCGCGAAACGGGCGATAGAAAGGATCCGTGACGGCGACGATGAATCGGACAAAACCGGCGCCACTGCGCGCGGCGAGCAACGCCAAAATAAAACGCAATCCCAGCAGCGCGTAAAGGACATAGAAAAGATAATCGACGACCTGCGAGATGCGCGCGACGCCACGCGCGCGTTCAACCTCGCGCTCGGTTTGAACTACTTCGGTGACAGCTTTGGCGCGAAAATCATTTGCGACTTGATCGATCGCCGCGCCTTGGGTTGGCTTCGTCGCGGCGCGCTCGGCGATCTCGGCTTGAACTTCGCCTTCGACTTGCGATTTGACTGAGCCGTGCTGCCCTGCTCGCCGCGCTTCTTCGGCAGCAAGTTTATTGTCTTCCATTTTTTGAGACCTCCCGTGTTGAATAATTCGAGGGTTACAATCTGAGGGAGCGTTTAAGTGCCGTTAATTACCGCGCGCATGCGACGAATATTCGCGCCCGAAAATTTCCTGGTGGCTTGCACTGTCGCCAGCATCCGATTCGCATCAGCCAAAGTCGGCCCCGCATAGACAGCCATGAAGTTCACGCGCGTGCTGGTGTTGGTGTACGAGACCTCACCGGGCTCAGCACACCGCGACGCGAACACTTTGTTGTTGGGGAACAAGATCTGGGCCGCTAACCTCTCCGGCTCAGGAATGTAGTTATCGCAGTTATTGTTTGC
>DATLVM010000388.1:0-13988 GCA_035577445.1 Pyrinomonadaceae bacterium | reverse complement strand
GTCATTGATCGGCTGGCTTCGTGATTTCGGCGGTTGGTCCGCGCATTCAATGTTTACCGAGCCAGTTACGGCAGAAAAGGCCGCATCCTTCTCACGCTTCTTAGGAGTTCCTCTCATTTCAGATGAGACACTAACTCCGGGAATTGATCGGGCAGAATACTTTTCACTCTGCCGAACGGCAGGCAATCTATTCCTCGATCCCGACACAGGAATTCGCCTATCCACCTGCCGAGGGTTGAAATCAGTAAACTATGTTTTCGGCGAGGAGCTTGTAGAGTGGAGTCGTGCGCGCCCAAGAGCACTGACGTTGGTATTCGATCAGAGCTTTTCACGAGGTCGCCAAATCGAGGATATTCAAAAGAAGCTAGCGTTCTTTGAGTCACACCGCGCTCATGGTTTTGCCTATTCCTCGCATGCACCGTTCTTATTGCTGAGCGCAGACTTGGAGCTGGCTCGTCGAGCACGCGAAAGGCTTCTTCAAGTCTCAGGTTTGCCGGCGCGGCGCCTAGTGGTTCTAGACAGGAGACTCCCAGTTGTCTGATTTTCTTGTGTACTGGAAAGAGTATTGGAGCGATCTCCGGACTAAACAGGGCGCTCGTAACTACTATTGGCAGACCGCCAAAAGGTCATTCTACGAACAGGCACGTCCAAAGGATAGGTTGTGGGTGGTCGTCTCAGCTGGCAACGCCCACCCTAACGAATGGCGATTGGTCCAATTAATTGTGATTCGAGACAAACAGATAGACACAAGGCTGGCGCGCCCTTACGAAATGATCGGCAATCGTAAAAGCAGTCAGAGGTTCGATATTGAAGCGCAGCCTGACTTGAGCAGCTTACTTCACAAACTGGAGTTCGCGAGCGGCAAAAGAATTACAGCTAGAGGGAGAGCAATCGGGAACACTCTCCAGGCCATTCGTCGCTTAACCGCATCCGACGCAGTATTGCTCAATCGTTATTCTGGGAATTTCAATCTATCTACGGCGGAGCAAAGTCTTTCTGTGTGGATAGAGAGGGCGATCAAAACAGGTGCCGGTTTCGGTAATCCGGAGACAAACCGGAAAGTTGAGAGGGCAGCCATCTCGTGCGTGACGGAGTGGTACGAATCACGCGGCTGGCAAGTTCAGTCTGTTGAAATAGAGAAGCTTGGCTTCGATTTGCTTTGTGTCAGGCGTTCGATTGAGGAGCATGTTGAGGTGAAAGGCATTCAAGGAGACTTACCTGCATTCATCATTACCGCTCGAGAAGTTCGGCAGGCGCAGAAGAATCCTCGTTTCGTACTGTGGGTCGTAACCTCGGCTCTAAAGAATCCACAGGCCGTCCGATTTGTCGGGAAGGAGTTTGTTAAGAGCTTTGATCTAACTCCTTTGGCTTTTAAGGCCGTCCCAAAGGGTTAGCGCTCGATCCGCCCCGTAAAGCTTATGATTCGTCTCAAGGATCAGTATTACGCATGGATCGAATCGCATGGAGTGGGTTCGAATGACTTAGTGGCGTCATCTCCGGACTCCTATGTCGGCTACCTCAATAAAGTTTCAAAGTTGATCGGTCAGGACATTTCGCCGGACCTCCTCTCGACCGAGGATGATGTTGAAAGGATCGCGCGAAGTATCAAAGGGATGAAAGCACCCAAGACCATCACGAACTATAAGTCGGCAATGCGACAGTACGTGGCGATGATTCGCGCTGGTGTACCAACTATGAATGCGCTGATCCCGGTATTAAACACTCGTAATTTCGTCGAGCAGTTCGACGTATTCAAGGGTTCTGTCCTGGCTAAGTCAGGAAAAGCCTTCGAGTCATTCAACACTGGCTTACCCTACGAATGGGAGCAGTACAAAGAAGTTGTTTATCATGAGGCCCGCCAACGGTTGGACTATGAAAACTGGACGCGGTCGGATATTGGAACCGGTTCAATTCTTAAGGCACTAATCAGCGCGATTGAAATCAAGTTTCCAAAGAGAAAGCGAAAACATCCGATAGAAAACAACCTGGTAGATTGGGACTCTCGTTTCGGCCCCAATAGCCGGACTCACCTTTCCCTTTTCACGGCTCTGGAGACTCAAGAAGATCGCACTTCTTATGAAACTCTTCTGTTTGATTTCTACAGAGACGAGTTATCACCGCCAGAGGTCTTTGCTGGGATCATCGCGCGTGCGGGAAAGCGTTATGACTTCATAGCATATGTTTTCTTCCTCAAAGACTGGTCACAGTTTTTACCCATAGCGCCCACGAATTTCGATCGCGCCTTCGAGATGCTGAAAGTGAAGCTTAGAACCGCGCGCCGCTGTTCTTGGCAGAACTATCAGGAATATCTGGGCGTGCTGCGCCAAGTCCGGGACGCCTTGAGGGAGGCCGCGGTGGATGATGCGCGGCTCATAGACGCCCACTCGTTCTGCTGGATGTTGCAACATCCAAACTTGCCAAAGTCGCCCGTGCAGCGAACGGCTCCGTTGCCGGAAGCTCTCACAGTTTCGGCTGTGGCGCTTCCGGATGAAGTGAATGAGCCGGCGACCGGTGATGCAGTTGGCAAGACCAACTGGAAACAGATTAGAGACAATCAGGCCGCTCTCGGTCGTCTCGCCGAAGACACGGTAGTTGAGGCGGAGAGGGCGCGGCTCCGACTGGCCGGACGAAGTGATCTTGCCGAACGAGTACAGTCCGTATCAGATGATCATCGAAAAGGCTACGACATCGAGTCCTTCGACGAAGACGAGACGCCGCGCCTCATTGAGGTGAAGGCCGCCAGAAGGGACAAGGGTGTGATGACGTTCTTTTTGAGTGAGAATGAGTGGCAAAAGAGTCGAACTCTAGCCAACTATTTCTTCTACCTCGTGTTTGACGCAAGGGCTATTTCAGTGTCGATCCGATATTTCCCGGCGAGCCAACTCAACTCTGAGGCGCTGAGGCCAATTGTTCATACGGCAAGCATCGTCGAGTCATAAAAGTTCTCAGTCACAAGATGTTCTCCCCAACCTCCATCGCAAACTTCCTCGCTTGTCAGCACCTCACGGCGCTGGATCGAGCAGCCGACGAAGAGCAAATTAAGCGACCCTACTTCGCTGATCCGCTTTTGGATTTCCTGATCAAACTTGGTCAGGCGCATGAGCAAGCGTACTTAACTCAGCTAACTGAACAAGGACTCTCAATCGTAGAAATACCGACTGACGGTTCGCGACGAGATGCAGCGGCGAGAACAGTCGAAGCCATTCGCGCCGGCGCTGATGTTATCTATCAAGCAACATTTCTTGATCATGAATGGTACGGGCGCGCGGACTTCCTGATTCATGTCGATAAGCCCAGCGACCTGGGTACCTTCTCGTACGAAGTCGTGGAAACAAAGCTCGCGCGCTCGACTAAGGCGCGCGCGATCATTCAGCTCTGTTTCTATTCAGATCTGCTTTCGCGAATTCAGGGCGTCGTGCCGGATTACATGCATGTGGTGCTCGGCGGTGGGGCGAAGCCGGAGAAGTTTTTCGTCCAGCGATATCTCGCTTTCTTTCGGAAGATCAAGCAGGACTTTGTTACTGCCCAGCAAGCACATGGCCAAACGTATCCCGAGCCGGTTGAGCATTGTCGCATCTGCGATTGGTCGACCGTATGCGACGCACAGTGGCGCAAAGACGATCATCTTTCCCTGGTCGCCAACATCACGCGCAATCAACGACAGGCATTGACGGCTTATGGTGCCGAAACAATGGCAAGTCTGGTGCGGCTGACAGTTCCTCCTGAGCCCAGAGTTGAGGGCATAAAGGATCAGGCATTTGCAAATATTCATCAGCAGGCACGTCTGCAGGTGCAGGGGCGCGAAGAGGGCCGCAATATTTATGAGTTGCTCGTTCCGCCCGAGCCGGAGAAGGGCTTGTGTTCACTGCCCGCGCCATCACCGGGCGATATCTTTCTCGACTTCGAAGGCGATCAGTTCACGTTTGAGGGTGGGCTGGAATATCTCTTTGGCGTCCTCACGATAGCCAGTGACGGTCAGTTGGTCTACGACCCCACCTGGGCCATGAACCTTGCGGAAGAGAAACGCGCGTTTCAGAAATTCATGGAAGCGGTCACCGCGCGTCGCCGGCAGTATACGGGCATGCACATCTATCACTACGGTGCTTACGAAGAAACGGCGATCAAACGTATGGCCGGACAGCATTCGACCTGCGTGGATGAAGTTGATGAGCTCCTGCGCGGCGAGGTTCTGGTGGATATGTTCCGCGCGGTGCGGCAGGGCCTCCGGGCTTCGGTGGAGAGCTATTCAATCAAGAAGCTCGAACCGTTCTATGAGTATCGACGCGACGTGAAGTTAATCGATGCGAACCGAGCTCTACACGCATTTCAAACGGTGCTTGCGTTTGGAGCGGAGGAAGAAAATCTGGACGACCTTAAGAACGCGATTGCGGGTTACAACCGCGATGATTGTGTGTCGGCGCTGCGTCTGCGCGACTGGCTCGAGAGATTAAGAAAGGAACTGGAGCAACAGGTCGGAGCGTCCCTTCCGCGGCCTGAACCTAAAGAGACTGAACCATCAGAGAACCTGACGGAGTATTTACAGAGAGTTCGCGCGGTCGAAGAACGTCTGACGGCCGCACTGCCGGAAGACAAGGAAACATGGACTGAGTCGGAGAAGGCAACCGCGTTGTTAGCTGATTTATTGCAGTGGCATCGCCGCGAAGATAAATCCAAGTACTGGGAGTACTTCAGTCGCTGTGATTATTCGGACGAAGAATTCATCACCGATCGAGCGACGCTAGGCGGTCTGGTTTATGTGGGCGAAGTTGAGAAGGTGAAGAAGTCGACTGTCCATCGCTACCGGTTTCCGTTGCAGGATACGACGATTGAGCGCGCGCTCGAATTACGTGATCCCAAAACGAAGAAGGCCACCGGCGAGTTGCACGCGGTTGACTACGAAGCTTTGACGATTTATCTCAAGCGAGGGCCGAAGCTCGCCGATGCGCCGCATCCCACTGCCCTTGTGCCTTACGACATCATCAATGCAAAGGCGATGCGTGAGAGCCTTCTGCAACTGGGGAATTGGGTCGCCGATAACGACATTGAAGGCTATGGCAGCTACGCGGCAGCACGCGAGCTCCTCCTTCGGCGCGCGCCGCGATTGAAGCAAGGGGAATTAACTGACTTCGAGCATTTGTCTTCGCTCGAAGCGGCCAAGCAGATTGGTCTATTGCTCGACGGAACGGTGCTTCCCATTCAGGGTCCGCCAGGCTCGGGCAAGACCTACACCGGCGCGCACATGATCGTCGAGCTGATAAAGC
Source organism: Pyrinomonadaceae bacterium (assembly GCA_035577445.1). Taxonomy (GTDB): domain Bacteria; phylum Acidobacteriota; class Blastocatellia; order Pyrinomonadales; family Pyrinomonadaceae; genus UBA11740. The sequence continues at coordinate 8,727 of DATLVM010000388.1, read as the reverse complement.
AGGGAAAGAAGGTTGGCGTCACGGCGGTCAGTCATAAAGTCATCAGCAACCTGCTGAAAGGGACTTGCAAAGCCGCTTTGGAGCGGCAGGAGAAGCTCACAATTCTGCAGAAATGCGACGGTGATGATGGTTGTGAACACGACTTTGTAAAGATCGCCAAGAACAACGACGTGGTTGACCAGGCCCTCGCTAACAACGAGGCACAAATCATCGCCGGCACGGTTTGGCTTTGGGCGCGCGCCGAAATGGCCAACGCAGTTGACGTGTTGTTTGTCGACGAAGCGGGTCAGATGTCTCTGGCCAATGTGCTGGCTGCTTCGCCGGCGGCCGACAGCATTGTCCTGCTGGGAGATCCGCAGCAACTTGATCAACCGCAGCGCGGTGTTCATCCGCCGGGCGCGGAAGCGTCGGCGCTGTCGCATCTATTGAACGAGCAAAAAACAATTACCGCGGATCGCGGCTTGTTCCTGGCAGAGAGTTGGCGCTTGCACACGGACATTTGCGCGTTCACCTCTGACGTGTTTTATGAGAGTCGCCTGACATCACGACCCGAGAACGCGAATCAACGACTGAACGTCGCTGGTCCAATTGGTGGTACGGGACTACGTTTTCTTCCCGTCAAACATGATGCAAACCAAAGTGATTCACCCGAAGAGGCGAAGCAGGTAGCTGAGTTAGTCGAGACGTTACTTGGTAAGGCAACATGGACAGACAAGCAAGGCCAAAGCGGATTGGTTACGCTTGAAGACATTCTGATCGTCGCTCCTTATAACGCCCAGGTGTCTCTGCTGCTGCGGGAATTACCAAAGGGAAGCCGGGTGGGAACTGTCGATAAGTTTCAAGGACAGGAAGCTCCCGTAGTGATTTACTCCATGGCGACTTCAACTCCACAAGATGCGCCACGCGGAATGGAATTCCTTTACAGTGGAAACAGGTTGAATGTCGCAACCTCGCGCGCGCAATGCGTCACGGTGCTGGTTGCGAGCCCCGCGCTCTTCGATGTGCAATGCAAGACGCCAAGACAAATGGAATTGGCGAATGCGTTCTGTCGCTATCTGGAAATGGCGAAGACGATGTGAACTTAGAGTGTCGACATTTCTTTGAGTCGCTCAAGTAACATTGTGGTTCGACCTTGGCTGGCTTGATCCGGCAACAAATAGCCCGGAAGCGCATCAATGAACTCTGAGTCTTTCAACATCTTTCCGATTGCATCCGCTACATCAGATCTAACATCGCCTGACGCTGCTCGCAGTTCGTCCAGTATTCCTGGCCTACCGTCGACCACTGTTATGAGATCTTCAAGATCATGACTCGCCAAGTAGTCGCTCTTACCGCGACCCCGGAATGCCTCAAGCTTGGTCGCGCAAAAGTAAGGAGCCGTCACCACGCGAACACGAAGGCCCGGCTCAATTTCAGGTAGTGTCTCCAAATTAAGACACTACCCAATTTCAAGCTCCGTTGCCGCGTCCATCGCAGGCTTGTACCAACGATTCGAGAATCCAAGGATGTGTTCATCCAAAGGCATAAGATCCAATTTGATCTCACCATTGCGCCAACGGCAAATGGGCGCACCCTCGCTTGCGTCTTCGGTGAAGCCAAGTTTGTGAAGGAAAGTCGTGTATTCAACGTATGAAGTTATCTCGGCGATGGCGTCGACATCGAACGTTGGACGGACTTCGGCGGCGGCCTCATCGGTAACAAGCAAACCCGTGGCGCAGCCTCCTACAAAAACCAAGTCGTCGAGAACCGGCCTCAATAGCTTCCCCGCAATGATGAGAAGCTCAAGGTTCTGGTTACCCATGAAGTTTACTGCGCAAGAGTTTTTTCAGTTCTTGTTCGGCGAATTTGCGTTCGCGGACACGACCGTCGCGAAGAGCATCCACCAGCGCCAGCTTTTGGTACAGTGCGGGACGTGCTGCTTCGCCAGGATCAAGGCATAGACGGCGCCGAGGAAGTCATCGAGGGAACCGGCGAGGTCGGGATTTGGCGGCACGGCAGGGGCCTTAAGTAGCTTGCCGATCCTGCCGGCATAGCTTGAAAGCGCCGAGTGTTTCTGGTCGGTGAGGTCGAGGTTTAGGTACGGCCTGCTTTCTTCCCTAGTTGGTGGCCCCACCCGTTTTTTCTCCAGAAGACTCGCGCGTGTCAGCGGAATTCATAGACGACCTGGGTCGCGCGGCCATATTCATAAATTCTTTTCCGTCGAAGCCGCGTGTCGCTCATTGGGCCTCCTTCATCGAGTGTTATGAAGGACGGTATCACGCTCGAAACCGCAATCGAAGAGGATTGTTTCGGCATCGATGTAGAGTTACTGGTTGTGAAATCGGCGCTGCAGCGCTTGCAGTTTCGCTATGTCGCGGTCAAGGATTGCGATCGTGCAAGGAACACAGTAGTGGTCCCAACTGCGGCCGTTGCGCACCTTCAGCCGCCGGTGTCCTCTCTCGATGCGATGCCGTGAATCTCCCTGGCAATCATGGGCCTTGAGAGCTTCATCGACTCCAACTCGGATGACGAGCGATTTAATTCTTGGCATTGAACACCTCCTGAATAGCCAGTTCGACGATCGCGACGAAGTCCCTGTCGATCTGGGCCAGATGGGGCCGGGTAAAGTCGCCGCGCTCGCCAGTTTCGCGGCCTACTGCCGTATTAACGTGCCGGTCAATGGCCGCCTTCATCACAATTAGATTTGTTCTGCCAACGAACTGAACGAACGGCGACAGATTTCTGAAGATGCTGAAGATGGCCGCAACTGCGAGGAAAGGATGGTCGAATCCCTCCCCGAGTTTGCGGACCTGCACAATCACGTCAAGCTCGTGGTTTTTCAGCCTTTGCATCACACGGTCATTGGCAATGCTGTCCTCTCGGGAATGGACGTAATCGGCGCGCATGCCGCGGGCGCGGTAAGCTTCGACGATCTGGCCACAATGTTGAAAATTGAGGGCGGAAGCTATGATCTTCAACCGATCGTCTCCAGTAGAACCTCGCAGCTTCTGCAACTCCCGGATTGAGGCGTCAACGATCGTGTTCAGAGTCTCAGTTGAAGTGACAATGCTACGCCGGAAATCTGCGTCATTCTCCCCAAGGCGTCGGACCTCGTCAAGACTGACTTCAATCTCCTGCCCGTCCTTGCGCCGAACATAGCGAAGGGTGCGGGGATTGAGAACAACGGCTTTGAGCCGCTTTATATACCCTTCCTGAATGGCTCGGAATACAGCATACGAGTAGAGTATCCGGCCTGCCATGAGCTGGCCGTCCGCGCGGGTCGGAGTGGCGCTGAAGTTAACGATTCTCGCTTTGGGAAACTTCGCCCTAAGGGCATTCCAGCTTTCAGCCACGCTGTGGTGGCCCTCGTCGAATAGGATCAGGTCAAAGAAATCGTCGGGTAGGTCTTGAAGCCAGCGGTTGTCCGCGCCCTGGAGCTGGTGGATGTTTGTGATGACAATGTCGGCTTCCTCAAGGTCCGCGATGTTGGTTGTCGTGCCACGGATCTCGACCGGCTCGGGATATGGCTGACCCTGCAGGACGTCGCACTTAATGTAAAACATGTCGGGCCGTGCCGGATCGAAGTCATCGCTTAGCTGCCGGGCGATAGGAACGCTCGGAGCGATCACAAGCGTGCGACCTGCCCGGAAAGCAAAGGGAGTCAGAGTAATGCAGCCGGACTTGCCGCAACCGACCGGCAGTACGATGCCGATCTCACGCTCCTGTTCGCCAGAGTCTGCGGCGAACCGGGCCATCTCAGCATAGGCTTCGCGCTGCGGCGTCCGAAGGCGGTCATTCTTAGTGATATTCGGTGCGCGGTTTTGGAAGGGGTTGTTATTCATTTTTTTCGTCCTCTAAGATTCATAACGAGGGCTGAGGTGAGGTCAGCACCGAAGCTGACCCTCAGCCGTGTGTCCTAGCCGATAATCTTTCAAACTGCGGTACACTCCGCCAAAGCCAGCAGATTATCGTTCCATTTGCCATCGGCGTGTGTCCGTAGGTAGGGGGCCTTATTGCCGTCGCCTCGGACGACGCCGACGTATACCTTTTTTCCGGTGGGACGATCGACCGTATAGAAAGCTTCTTCCTTCGCGTCGATTTTCTTGATCGCCAGTTCACGAGTCAGACACCATTGACCGGCCGGATTGCCGATGTGGGTGATGTGCTCGTGAGCGCTCAAGCGGTCCGGCTTGTTAACGCATGTCACTTCGAATTCCTTCATCTGAGTATCCTTTCTCGTCGGGTTCTCTTTGGCGGCGGGCGCTGTTCGACAGCACCCGCGTTTTCCTGTGAAAGCTGAGCCGGTCCATAGCGGGGGCTCTCTTCCTCTGGGGCTGTGACTTGTGGTTGAATATCAACTCAACACCTCAGGCAAAATTTTTAGAACAGCAAGCGGCCTTGTCCGAACGCCTCCTCGCGAGAGGAGTAGAGCGTCTTCGTTTCCTGATCCAGATACAGGAGATTGAATTGTTCCAGTCGCACACGCAGCGCCGAAATCGTTACGTCAAACAGCGCGGCCAGGCGATACAGGTTGCGCCACTGCGTCCGGTCGATCTTCCTAGCTTCATCGGTGATGATGGCGCGAGGCATCAGAATCGCGGCTGCGTAGCGATTAACGGAGCGCTGTTCATCCGGGGTGTCCGCTCGGGACTTGATTTCTCGCAAGAGCTCGCGCCCCTCCTCGCAAGCGAGCAGGGCCTTCATGATCTGGACTTGCCCGCCGGTTGAAGCGCGGTATGCGAATATCCCGGACGCGGCGGCGTCGAACAAAGCGGGATGGTCCAGCCTCGATTTGTCCATGAAAAGATCCCAGTGGCCCATCTCGTGACCCTGGGTCAGGCGCCGGCACCCTGGCTTCTGTTCCATCTGCAGCCTGCGGCGGTCGTTCATCACAATCATTCGATCGTGCGCGCGCAGTCCGGCGAGGACCTCTTCTCCCGGCAATTCCTCGATGTCATCCCAGAGGATCGAAAGTTCCAGAACGAGGTCACCGAACAACTCAATATCAACTGGCAGCGACAGCGGTCTCTCCAGCTTGTGCTCGAACTCCAGAAGGCGCTGCTCGGCGATCTCCTCGATTTGCTCGTTACGGTTAAGTTTCATTTCTTCTTTCTTTTCTGAATATCCTGCAGCAGCTTTTTCCAGTCGTTCTCCGAAAGGCTTGTGGACATGGCCGATCGAAAAAACATGCGCGCGCCTTTACTTTTCTGGAGCATCTCGCCAACGTCCGCGGGCGCCTTGCCCGCGAGGGCCAGCAGCTCATCGCTGTCGCCTTTCAGTTCCGCGGCCAAGGCTAGCAGGGCTGATGCTGACGGCACCAGCCGGTCGTTTTCGATCTTGGACAGGTAGGAGAAATCGAAGCCCCTCAGCCGTTTTGCGAGCCGGGCGGCGAGATCACGCTGCGAGAGTTTGGCCGCGAGCCTCAACTCTCTGATCCGGCTTCCGAGTGTAATTTTGCTGGTCACGGTTTCCTTATTCTGCCCGAATGTTGAGTTGAAAGTCAACATCAATCCGTCGGCCGTTGCTGCTTTTCGACTTGAGCCACCTTTGAAAGCCTTTCACATGCTGGTTAAAAACGATTCTAACCGGCACCCCGTGTCAAGAGATTTCATTTCACCTTGTCGGCTTCTTGTTCCGGCTGCGGTCGTCCGGCTCGCAGGATTTGATTGGCAGCGCGGAAAATCTTCTGCGCGCTCTTTTCTGGAAGTGCGCTCCCATCAAAGCCGACGCCTTGATAGAGCCAGTTCTGCAAGTAGCCACGACAGTAATCAGGCCCTTCTAACTCCAGCGACTCACAACACAACAGGGCGACCGCTTCGGCTTCAACTTCGCGAACGTTTCGTGGCGTCTTTTCGGTGTCGGCAAAGTCCGCCTCCGTTGTGTGGCCGATTACAACGTGGGCCAACTCGTGAAATAGCGTCTCGTGTGGAAGCTGCGCCACGGGATTGATCGCAATCAGCCTCTTGCGGGCGAAGCCTTGGCAATTGCCGTTCCGTGCTGTCGAATGGAATCTGATCGATTGCGAGAGCTGTTAACGCTCGCTTCGCGTCCCAGTCCGGTATCACCTGCGGCTGTAGGTCTTCGCCTTCCGTCTGGGTAAGAACGAACCATCGGGCCTTATAGACAAAGCTCGTAAACGTACCTTCGCTGTCTGGTCCCTCGTCGGTTGTCTCATTGCGTCGCTTGCGCGTGATCCGCATGCAAAGCATTAGCGCTCGCTCCCGCGTTTGACGTGTCGGCCAAGTTCCTGCCATTTGGGAAAGGTGTTGATTGGTCCAGGCCGCAAGCCTCGCATCTGACATTGCACAAGCGCGAGCAATTGATTGCCCAGCGAATAGGAATGAAAGTTCGAGTACGCTTTCATGATCAGGCCGGGCTTGTTTACTGCCTCAACTAGTAACGCTGACCATTTCGGGATGTCTGCTGATTGTCTTGTCTGTCTCTCGATTGTCGTGTCTCCTTCTTTTTGGTTCGTGCTTTTTGAAGGGGAGCTTCCCCCTCGCAGCGACTGAAGGAACACGACTGAGCGCCCACTCCGCACACCGCAGGGCGGAACGCAGAGGAGCACTCGAAGCGTTGCGTAGAGTTGTGCGGATGGGCTGTCGTGAGACGATGAAGCGCAGAGGGGGAGGTACTAGATTAGGGTTCTCTGAAGGAAGAATCCGTACGGGGGCAGACGGAAGTGCGGCAACCAAATTAAGACAGATGCCTGCTACTGTAACGCGTTGCGGAACGCTTGCAGGAACACCCATTTTCACTCGTCGTGAAGAATGTTAAGAAGATGAAATGCGAAGGAAACAGAAGAAGCACCCTACATCACCTAGGCCAGTCCCCGCATAATTCATAACATGGGACACAGTCGCCAATGAAATCTTGGGTTTAAGTCCTTGCAATCAACCACATTTTGGAGTATAAACGCTCGCCTCGCAGCTTCTTGAAATGCGTATCGGATCCACGGAGACTCACGCGCTCCAATTGACCTAGTAACATCAGCGTTGAACCTACTGCGAGAAGGATCAGATCATAACAATGGTCCGGAGAATGATCTTGCAATTCGATCCAGGCTAGCTTTCTCAGATTCACTGTGGCAGTCGAAGACTATTGGGATATTAGAGTGCCGAGTATGAGGCTCTTCCATAGCCTGTCTTGTCAGCGCTGCCAGACATCGTAGAGGTTGCTGCGACCGCGATCGATACCTACGGACTATTTAGAATTTAGCCACATCGTATTTGGTAAGGGAACTCTAGCTCCTTAGGCTGTCAAGGGGAGACAATGACTTGTCCTTATTCAACCTGCGGTAAGGAAATACAAGCAAGCGAGACCCTCACGCATTGCGACACTTGCGGCAACCCTGTCGTTCATTGTTCTAAATGCCAGGTGGCGAACCATATGTTCGCCCGTCACTGTCGGCGTTGCGGCGAACCCAGAGATGTTGAACCATTCCAGTACTTACCGCTCCAACGATTAGCTCCGAGTGTCCTTCTACCCGATTTCAATACCGAACCGACATTTGTTCACATTGACGAGCCATTTTGGGTCGCACCTTTAATGTACAGGGACTTCCTCTGGTGCCTTTCAACTACGGGCACCGTCTATCGTTTCTCCCTCTTCGACGATAAGGCGGATTACATAGGAACAATGGGTGCCGGGTTTGGTCAAACACCATTTGCCATCACCGAAGTGATGAGTGATGTGAGCGTGAAGGACTGGAGCCCTTTTCTTATTTCAATAAATAAGGGTTCTTTAGCTGGTATTAATCTCCTCACCGGTGCCGCAAAGCAATTTCTGATAGTCGAGTTCGATGAACGTATCCTCTCAAGCTTTGAGAATCAGTTCTCCACAATCGTCGCCGATGGCCGCAGTGCCTGTTTTTTGAAACGAAAAGGGACAGAGACATATCTCTCAATCTGTGATCTATCAACAGCGAAGTATGTGGACTACGAGCTGGGTGATCGAATAGTAGCAGGTCCCTTCAAGCTGGAAAATAGCATTGGGGTCTACTTCGAAAACGCATTGGATGTGTTGGGACCCAACGGATTGAAAGAATACGCTTTACCGCGCAATTTCAAGTCATTGATGTCCGCGGACACTGGCAAGGATTTGCGACTACCATTAGGACGCATGCCTTTCATGCTGGACGGAAAATCAATTTACATTCCAGGTAGACAGGAGACGTTAGGCTCTAGCAGCGAGGAGCGAAGCGAGCTTGAGGGGTTCTTGTTCTTCACCTTAAAAGGAAATGATCCCAGTCATAATTTTATTTCAGCGGAGGGAGTAATGAGCTACGGACAGAGCTCCGCCGGACATCCCGTCGTCATCCGCAACGGTAAGATCAGTTGTTACCGTGACGCGGGTCCTACTCTCTTGGTCGAGGACGAGCAGTTAGTCGCACGTGGTCCCGCCTTTTACGAGAATGACTTAAAGATTGGTTTTGTTAATCGCGGAGGAGGAGGTTTTTGCCTCAGATCCTTTCAGGGCGAAGACGTTTTTGATTATCCTCTTGCGAATTTACCGGATTTTTTGGTGCCGGGTGGATTTTACCTAACCAACGGACGCCTAGCCTTCGTTTATCGGACTAGACAAAACTTTATGAGGTTTGTGGTATGGGGCACTTACGCTGGTTAGTCCTCATCGCTTGTCTGTTGACCTCGAACGCAGACGCACAGGAACACGCAATACTACTGGATAAATCCGGTAGCATGAGGACCTATTACGCCAGCGGGCTTGTCGGTAATCTTAGTGAAAAAA
>DATLVM010000387.1:0-9362 GCA_035577445.1 Pyrinomonadaceae bacterium | reverse complement strand
CGCGCAGACAACCGCCGTGATCACAAACGAGAGCATCAGCGATGGGCCGGCGCCGGGTCGCGCGACGTCGCCGGCCGCGGCAGTGCCCACGGTTGCAAAGATGCCCGCGCCGATGATCGCGCCAATCCCCAACAGGGTAATGTTGATTGGGCCCAGCGTGCGCTTTAGTTTGTGACCTTCTTCCTGAGCGGACGCCAGAATGTCGTCGAGGTTTTTCGTGCGAAAGATGCCGCGTAACATGCGGCGGAGTTTACGTTCTGAAGTTTGATCTTTCAAGCTTTTTATTGGGAATAGATTCGGAACCGGCATCCCGCGCGCGGCTTTGCTCTTCGCCCTTTGCACTTGTTAGACTCCGACTCGGATCCACAGAACAATCACCTCATGGAAAACGACGCCAAAACGACGCCCCTATATCAGAATCTCGACACCACCTTCGTAAACATCTGGTCACTACTGCGAAGTCTCACGGAACGCGGCTTTACTGGTCGTGTCAGAGTCGATTTGCCTGACTATTCCGCCGACGTATTCATGAATGGTTCCGGCACTCCGATGGTGCGCGAGATAGATCGAGCGGCGGGGACTGACGTTCTGGAGGAGGGTGCGCTACACCGTCTGGTTTTGCGTGCGCGCGAGACGCCCGGGACGATCACAGTCTTCGAAGGCGCACACGAAGCTCAGCCATCAAAGGCTGTCGCGAAAGAATCGACAGCCGACCAAGCTGTTTCTGGGTACCCAGGCGTCCCGCCTGCCTCAAAAAGGCGTGAAGCTGAGACCGAATCGCAGCAGGCGGGACGCCTGCGTACCCAGGATGACGCAACTAAAGAAGCCGTCGACGTCGCCGAAGAAGAAAACACCATCGTCGCGGAAGATAGACGTCCTGCACCTCAGCCCTCGCTGCAACCTGATTCATTTCAGATACCTGGTCAATCAAACGTCTTAACTGAAGACCTTTATCCCACGGGCAGTTACAACGATTGGCCTTCAATTCTCGCAGCCAGCGGCGAATTGATCGCCGCCGTTGAACGAGCCGTGAACGCCGCGGGCGAGAACTTCGGCAACTTGTTTAATCGAGTGCGATTGCAGCTTGCCGATGATTACAGCTTTCTTGATCCGATGTCGCGCGCGTTTGACTACACAAATGGCGTCGCATCGTTGAATGTCGAGCTTGCGGTAAACGTCTATGCGTCCGGTTTGAGCGAGGCCCTGCGTCGCAGCGTCGATCGCGTGGCGGTTGGAGATCGCGCGCGGCGAGTGCGTGAACGTGTCGCGCTGGAAATTCTTGCGGTGGCCAGAAAACAAAGTCAGGTGCTCGAGCGTTCAGGCTTTCAGTCGCAACTCGATCGAATCGCGGGTACACGAGTGATGTGACGAAGCTGTACTTTGAACTTGGTACTTGGTCCTCCCAGCAAAGTACAAAGCACTAAGTACAAAGATCATGTTGTTTAAGAACATTCTCTTTCCGACAGACTTCACACCGCACGCGCGTTCGGCGCTGAAGTACGCGGCGGCTTTCGCGCGCGACGGTGGCCGGCGCGTCGTCTTATTCAGCGTGCAAACAGGTGAGGTGCCGGCGAATTTGATGACACTGCCGGAACGCATTCTGAAAAGTCAGGAAAAGAATTGGTTGCTGCAACTCCGTGGTCAGGTAAAGGAATTGTTGACCGATCCTATGTTTGAAGGCTTGGAAGTCGATCCCGTGATCGTCGAAGGTGAACCGGCTGACGAAATTGCGAAAGCTATACGCGAATACGACATCGACCTGGTTACCGTGGTGACGCATGGCCGTCGGGGGTTGGCGCGCGCTCTCTTTGGATCAACTGCCGAAGAAATAATCGCGGAAGCGCCGTGCCCGGTCCTCACGATTCGGCCACCGCAACGGGACTTTGTCGATCATCGCGGCAGTGCCACCGAGATTCGTTTGAATCGAATTCTGCTGGCGACCAACCTTCGACCATCTTCGAATGTGGCGACGAACGTCGCGCGTCAAATCGCGGAAAGCAGCGGAGCTGAACTGCACGCGATTTACGTGATCGGCGATTACTTTGAGCAGATCTCCGTCATGTTTCCCGAAGGAGGCCGCTCGGCGTTGTCGCGCATGCGTGAGGATGTTCAGTCGCGGATGCAATCATTCGCCGGAGAAGGCAATGGCCACGTGAAGACTCATGTCGCCGAAGGACGACCTTACGCCGAGATCGTCCGACTTGCTGCCGAGATTGATGCTGATCTGATCGTTATCGGCACGACAGTGCATGCTTCTCTGTTTGGTGGAGCTCCGGCATTGGGATCGGAAATCGAGCGCGTCGTGCGCAACGCTCCGTGTCCCGTGCTGTGCGTACCATCGGGGAGAGTGGTAACGCCGCTGCCGGCGTTCGGAAGGACGACTCAGCCGTTACCCCAACCACAAATGTGATTGAGCTGTTTCGCTGAACCGTTTATGATGTGAGCAATGAGCACCATCCAGGAAATCGAAACAGCGGTGCGCAAACTTTCTCGCGAAGAGCTTTCGGCTTTTCGGTCTTGGTTCGTTGAATTTGATGCCGCTGCTTGGGATCGGCAATTCGAACAAGATGTCGCGGCTGGACGATTGGACCCCCTCGCAGAAGAAGCCTTGAGGGATCTTCACGAAGGGCGCTGCCGCGACCTGTGAAACACTCAGCTAGTGCCAAATTCTGGAGATACTACGATCTACTCCCGCCTGAAATTCAACGGCTTGCCGATCAGGCATACGAACTGCTAAAGCGAGATCCTCGACATCGTTCACTACATTTCAAGAAAGTCGGACGCTACTGGTCCGCGCGCGTTGGGATACATTATCGTGCCGTCGCTGTTCAGGAAGGTGAAAATCTCGTGTGGTTTTGGATCGGCCACCACAGCGAATACGATAAGTTGATCCGCGGGTAGATTAGTTACTTAGTTGCGCTCGCCTCCACCGGATAGCCCGCGTTCTTCCATGCTGCCAATCCGCCCAACAAAGCCGCCGCGTTCGCGATTCCTTTTGAGTTGAGTTCGAGCACCGCCCCGGCGCTCGTGTGTTCGCTCGGTCAAGTACAGTACGCGGCAATCATCTTGTCGCGCGGCAGTTCATCGATGCGCTGCAAAACCGTGCCAGTCGGCATCGATATCGATCCCTTGATGTGCTCCTGCTGATAAGCCGGTTCAGCGCGCGTGTCGATGATCAGAACTTCGTTTTTCTCCCAGAGTTTGTGCAACTCGTCCGCGGTGATTCGCTTTGCATTGTCGGTCGGGGGTGGTGGCGGCGGTGTCGCGGTCTTGTTAGCCGGCGCCGAAGAGTTCTGCGAGAGCAGGGTTTCGTTTGAATTGCAGGCCGCTAACGCGATGATGCTCAGAATCGCAGTCAGGGTCAACAGAATTAATGATCGCATTAAGTAGGCTCCTATAGATTCGGTCAGGGCAACAGGTAATTTACAATGTCGAGGACTGAATGCAAAGCATCTGGGTCAGAAGCCCGACCGTGAGCGAGGGCACTTCGCGAGAAGAGTTAGCTACAGACTCACACAGATAAACGCAGATCAGAACAATTCGATTTCGTCTTTCTATCGGTGTAAATCCGTGTTCATCTGTGGCGGATTGGGCTGGCGCCCTCCCTCACGGTCGGGCTTCTGACACTACATTATTATTCTTCGATCGCCTTCCCTCCGCGTCACACGCTGCCTGTCAAAGTATTCCAGCAAAGGTATGGCGTACTTGCGAGAGATGCCCGCCAACTCTTTAAACGAGCCGACATCGATCGAGCGATCCGGTTGGGTTACAGCGCGCGCGCGAAGTTTCTGAATCAAAGCGTCGAGCGCTTCCTGATGAAACAGCATGTCGCCGTGCACCTTCACCAGAGATCCTGAGTCGAGGATCAACTGAAGGATCTTTCGGCCACGCGCATTGTCGAGACCGGCATTCTTGAGCGCATCTGCCAGCGCCGGTGGAGCGACGCCGGCGTTTCGATATCCTGCCTCCAATTTGTCTTTCGCCTTCGCGTCTTCGGCGGACAGTTCGCGCGCATGGTCGCGCAGCTTCACGATCTCTTTCTCGGTGGTAAACGCCCCGTCCTTTTCCATCTGCGCGATTGCCTCGCGAAAAACTTCGGTGGATGCGCCGGCAAAGAAACGATCATGCAGAGTCTCTTTGGGAAGACCTCGCGCCAGAGGTTCGCGTTTATGATGTGCTTCGATCTCTCGCACGATGGCGTTCTTCAGTTCGTCATAAACATCGCGAGCGAGCATCGCCGTTTCCAGTCGCACGATCGATTTCGCAATTTCGGTTGACTGCAATGCTGATTCGATCACTTCATCACGCCAGGCGGTACGCGCCGCCAATTCACTCCTGGTAATTCCAAGTCGACCCGCCCCAATAATGTATTGAACCAATTGTTGAGAATGATCGCCGCTGGCCAGCAGCGTCAGCCGTTCGCGCGCTGAAGTTAACTCTCGCGAGCGATGCTTGGTCGCGAACGGATCCAGAATCACCCCGCCGCCAATCGTCATTTGCGGCGAATACGCCCGCAGAATGAATCGATCGCCGAGCACGGCAACGACGGGCGATTCGAATCTCAACTGTGCGAACCCTCGCGCGCCCGGCTTTATTTCGCCTTCGTTTTCCAGCACGCGAACTCGCGCGAGCATCTCGGCCGCGCCGATGTGAACACGCACGCGCTGTCTGGATCGCAGAGCGCGAGGCGCATCAGGCAAAACATTGATCGAGGCATCAACTATCTGCGTCGTGCGGAGCCGGCCCGGCTCGACCAAAATCATTCCGCGTTCGATGACGGCGGATTCGACACCCGCGAGATTGATCGCGGTGCGCTGGCCGGCAACTGCCTGCTTCACCGATGAGCCGTGAACCTGGACCCCGCGGACACGGACGCGCGCGCCGATCGGCAACAGCTCCAAATCAGCTCCTTCGTGAATTGCTCCCGCGATTAGAGTTCCCGTTACGACTGCGCCGAATCCTTTCATCGTAAAGGATCGATCGATCGGTAAACGCGCGATGTAGTCACTCGAACGCTCCGGGACTTCCGCGCCGATTTCCCGCAACGCCTGCTTAACTTCATCGATGCCATCACCTGTCCGGGCGCTAACAGAAACGATCGGCGCGCCTTCGAGAAATGATCCCTTCACCAGTTCTTCAGCTTCAGCGCGCGCGAGTTGAAGCAACTCGTCGTCAACCAGATCCGTCTTCGTCAGCACCATCAGACCTTTGCTGACGCCGAGCAAGCAACAGATGTCGAAGTGTTCGCGCGTCTGCGGCATCACGCTTTCGTCGGCGGCGATAATCAACGCCACCGCGTCAATTCCGTGCGCGCCGGCCAGCATGTTCTTCACAAAGCGCTCGTGTCCGGGCACATCGACGAAGCCAATGCGAACTTCGCCGAGGTCGAGTTCCGCGAAGCCAATATCGATCGTGATGCCGCGGCGCTTCTCTTCCGGCAAACGATCAGCGTCGATGCCGGTCAACGCGCGCACGAGAGCGGTCTTGCCATGATCGATGTGCCCGGCCGTGCCGACGATGATTGCTTTCATTTTGATTTTCGAAAACGTGGGTATAATACGCGGCGCCGCAAGCTTGAGCTATCGGCGAAGGTGTTGCCAAATCTTGTTCGGAGGGCCGCAGATGTCTGCACAACCGCAACCTTGGAGTGGCATCCAAATCGAAACCAGTTTCTTTCCGCTCTCGTTCTTTCTGTATATGTGCACGCCGACGATTGTGATCGACGGCGTCCCGCAACGCCGGCCGTGGGGCACGCACTCCATTCCACTGACGCCCGGCATGCATAACATCCAGGTCTTTTTTCACTATCTCTTCATGCCAAAGTGCGGGTTTAGCCAGATGAACGTAGTCGTGCAACCTAACTGCGTTCATCGGATCAAGTACGAAATGGGTATCTTTATGTTCTCGGCCGGCACGATGCGCGAGGTTCCACCGCCGTTCAGATTTCAGTAGAGAGTCGTTACAGAACCGCGAGCGGTAGCGAGCGGAGTAAAGAGCGACCTGCTAAATGCAGGATAGTGTCACTTGATTCCGCTCGCTACCGCTCGCGGTTCTGTAACAGTTTCCATTACGCGTCCCAATCTTCTCCTCGCGTCCTTGATCCCGTCGCTGTCGCTCCGGGTTCTGACACGTGGGCTGATCCCGTCGCTGTCGCTCCGGGTTCTGACACAGGCACTTTCATCAGCGCCAATCTCTCAACCACGCGTCCGTTCATCATGTGCTCTTCGACAATCTGCGGCACATCGTCCGCGCGCACCTGCGCGTACCAGACTCCGTCAGGATAAATCATCACTGCGGCGCCAATCGCGCAGAACCCAACTGATGCGCACTCGGTGAGCACCACGCTTCCGTTGGGATTTTTTCCCTTGGCTTCTTTGCCGAAAAGAATTCCGCGCGCCTTCAGTTCACGTTCGAAGGCGGAGAGCACTTCAGCGCTGTCGCGCGCCGAACACGACTTCCCGGTGCAGACGAAGACATGTCGGGTAATGGGAGCTGCCGCGACGGGCGCCAGCGCGCGCAGCGTCTCGGGATCCCCAATAAAATCTGAACCTGCCATGCCCGTCTAATTTAGCACGGCGGCCCGCGATCAATTTAATCTCAATCTCGGCTGTAAGTCTTTGCGCGCACTTCGTTTCATTGTAGAATCGAAGCGAACGGGCGACCGCCTGATTGACCGCCAACAGTAGCAGCGCGGTCATCGGTTGCGGGCGCCTGATTTGATATTGCGGACGTGAAAAACTTTCGAAACATCACGCAGGTTCGCCAACCCAAGGACGCGAATGGCCTCGTAATCCACGTGTCTTCGCTTAACGATCGATCGACTGAGGTCGTGATGTCAGAACGCGTGCGCATCGGGGTCGGCGACGATTGCGATGTGAAGATTCGCCTGCCGCAAACCGCAACGCAGCCGGCAAATGGCGTCGCGATCGAGGCCCAGAGACAAAACGGAACCTATCGGATCACGAGTTTCGATACGGTCCTGGATGTCAAGCTCAACGGCCGTCCCATCAAACCGAACAAATCGATTTCGGACGGCGATGAAATTTGGATCGGGCCCTCAGGACCTTCGATTCACTTCTTTCCCATCGAAGCAACCACCGCGCTGGTTCCCGGTAAAAGGGACGGCGCGCACGTTGCGCCCTTTATCGAGCAGGCCGCCATGGAAGCATCCGCCACCGCACGACGCGATGACGCGAAGATCTTCCTGCGCGAATTCACTCGCGAGTTGATTCGCGAGATCAATCCAAGCACCAAGATCATTCTGTTCGCGATCATTATCTTCGCCGTCGTGGGCGCGCTCTACATCGGCTTCGCGCAATTCAACGAAGCGCGCCGCAGCCGTCAAATTATCGCGCAACAACAGTCGGAACTCACCGCACAGCAGGAGCAACTGCGCAAAGCGAACGAGCAACTGGGCGAGGTAGTCAAGTCCAACAAACAAGTTCTCAACACGTTATCGCTCGGCGAAATGCTGCGCGTTAATTACGGCGCCGGCGTGTGCTTGATCTACGGCTCGTACACTTTCGTCGAAGCAAGTACCGGCCGGCCGCTCCGCGTTCCCGAGTCGCAGACAAACGAGAGCGGCAACCCGGTGCAGAATGGAACTGACCAGCCCGAACTGACACCCGACGGCAACGGTCAGATCGCCGAGTATCCTTTCGTCGGTAGCGGTTTTCATACTGGAGATGGTTTCGTGCTGACGAATCGTCACGTCGTGCAGCCGTGGTTGGCGGATGAACGCGCGATGAGTTTGAGCAGTAGCGTCTCAGGCCGGCCGCGTTTGAAAAAGCTGATTGCTTTCTTCCCCGGCAGCACGCAGGGGATTCCACTCAAATACAAACAAGCATCGACCGGCGAAGATGTTGCGGTCTGCTCGATTGATCCAAAGGACTTGCCGCCAAAGACTCCGGTGCTGCCGCTCGACAAGGGTTCTGAGTCAGTGGCGATTGGCAAAATAGTCGTGACGATGGGATATCCATCCGGACCGGATCGCCTGTTGGCCCTTCTGGATGAGAGTGAGGCGCGGGGAATTCAGAATCGATACAGTTCGACTGAATCCTTGCTCGGCTATCTGGCGCAGACCAAACATATTCAACCTTTGACGACGCAGGGCAACATCACGGATCTCGACGCGAAGCGAATCGTCTATGACGCCCGCACCGGCGAAGGCGGATCGGGCGGGCCACTGTTCGGACCGTCCGGTCGAGTGATCGGAATTACGTTTGCGATTTTTACTGAGAACGCTGCATCTAATTTTGCCGTGCCCGTTAATTACGCAATCGCACTGCTTGAGCGGTCGGGCTGGAAAGCGCCGCCGGCGCAGGACCTGGCCGAACAGAAAGACGCTACGGGCACGGCGCAGCCAAACCCGCGATGAGGGTGGCATAGTCATTGCTCGATGTTTCATTCGAGTTTCGATTTTTCATAAAGTCGGCAGAAAGGTGCAGGAACGATGCTCGCGTGGATGCGTTTATTACGCAGTGAGTGATTTTCGCTGCGCCCGACAATTATTAAACGGACGTTAATGACCCTTCGGCCTTTTGTTCTGCTCGTAGTTCTGCTGCTGGGGTGCGTGTGCGCTTCAGCGCAGCCCGAGAAGCAACTTCTCTTCAAGGTCGCCGCCAAACCGTCGGCGACACCGGCTGCTTCACCCGAGCCTTCCGGTAATAACAAACCAACGCCTGACGATGATTCTGCCGCGCGACCGGATGCTCCCGCATTGTCTCAGCGGTTTCGCCTCGAGCGATTGCAATTGTCGGGCGGCGCCGAACTTCTTACGATTTTTGGCCGGCTCGACGGCGTCAACTCCGCGGGCGATAACAATGCTGAAGTTCCGCTGATCAGTGTGGTGCGCGACACGCTGTCCGACTCAAACACGGAGAATGATCGGCTGCGCTACGTCTGGATGCTGAGCTACACGCGGCCGAACCTTATGAAGCGGCTCGCCTCAGCAGTTCCGTTCCTATATCAACACGTCGGCAATCAAACGAACGCTTCGAGCGCTCCACCGAAACCAATTATCGATTTGGCGAACTCGCACCGTCAGATGTGGAACCGCTTTTTATGGATGGGTGTGCAGAACATCGTTCTCGACAGTTACGGCTTGCCCATCAAAGCCAGCACTCGCACCTATCGTCGTAATGCAACCGACTACAAAGCAGGTCACGTCTTTGAGGCGCTATCGATTCTCGACAACTATGAACGCATTC
This sequence comes from Pyrinomonadaceae bacterium, assembly GCA_035577445.1. Classification (GTDB taxonomy): domain Bacteria; phylum Acidobacteriota; class Blastocatellia; order Pyrinomonadales; family Pyrinomonadaceae; genus UBA11740. Next base: position 153 of record DATLVM010000387.1, on the reverse strand, counting down.
GTTCGCGCCGGCGCGAAGAGGGCGAGTTGCTCGCTTTCGCACCACCACTAATCGACATCGAGAAACTCGGCGCATCTTCTGTCGTGGACGATGTTCCGAAACCGGTGGTGGCTCCGTCTGGCTTCAGTCCAGGCGAGATGCTCGAGTTGCGCG
>DATLVM010000386.1:0-4285 GCA_035577445.1 Pyrinomonadaceae bacterium | reverse complement strand
ATCTCGGCAGCTTTTTGCTTGGGCTCGGATTCACGATCGCAGCCGGGCGCTGGTATCTCGTGATTGTGTTCGCCGCGATGTTGCTGGGCATCTATCTGCCGGTTATGCGCGTCGAATCGCAGGCTTTGGCGGAACTCTTCGGCGAAAGATATCGAGGTTATGCCGATCACGTCCCGAGCTTCCTGCCGAGGTTTTCCCCCTATATAGACGAGAGCGCCACGAGTTTTGATTCGCGTTTGTATCTTCGTTATCGAGAGTATCGCGCTGCATTAGGCGCGCTGGGTGCCTGGGCGCTTTTGGCATTGAAATGGATAGTATTCAGATGAAATTCGAATCAGGGTTGTATCTTGCAGGTACGCACGCGTCTCGCGTGCAAGCACGCCGTCCGGGTACGCACGCGTCTCGCGTGCAAGCACGCCGGAGGCGTGCGTACCCATCGCTCTGCCTCGCCGCAATAATTACCTTGATCGCGGGTGCCTCCTTACTTGCACCAGGTCAGGCTGTCCAACACTCACCGCTACCTTTTGCTCGCGGCGAAGAACTTGTCTATCAAGCCGAGTTCAGTCGCGCACTGCTGCGCGGAGTTGATGTCGCTGAATTCCGCTTCAACTCCACGAGCGAGCACATCGCGCGGGGCACAGACGATCCAATTATTCTTCACCTCACCGGGGATGTTGTCAGCAAGGGTCTGTTTCCCAGGATTGCGGGCTTCAAGTTTCATCAACATATCGAATCGACTGCCGATGCTGAACCATTCACGACTCTGCGCACTACGCGTTCGGAAGAACAAGGCAAACGCGTGCGCCAAATCGAAGGCGTTTTCGATCATCAAACGCGCAAAGCCACCTGGATCGAGCGACAACCGAATCAGCGCACGACATCGATCGATTTTACGGAACCAATTCAGGACGTGTTAACGGCAATTTATTTTCTGCGTACGCAGCAACTCGACGTGGGCAAATCATTCGAAGTGCTGCTGAGCGATTCCGGCCGGGTCTACCGCGTGCCGGTCAACGTCGTCGAACGAAAGACCATGGATACCGCCGTGGGGCGCGTGAAAGCCATTCGCATTGAGCCGGCGTTGTTTGGTGACGACGCCTTGTTGCATGCCCGTGGCCAACTTTCGATATGGCTGACTGAAGACGAACGTCATCTGCCGGTGCGCGCTCAATTGAAAATGGAGATCGGCACGTTCGATATCAAACTGAAGCGCGTGACTTATTCTGACGCCACCGCAAAGTGATTACCTTCCTCGCTCACCTTGTCTGAGAGCACCAAACAACCGTTAATCATTGCTCACCGAGGCTCATCGTCAGTGGCGCCTGAGAACACTCTGGCGGCTTTCGCTCAAGCGATCGCGGACGGAGCAGACGGAATTGAGTTCGATGTTCAGCTTGCGAAGGACGGAGTTCCGGTAGTCATTCATGATGCGAATCTCCGTCGAACCGCCAAGCGTCGCGATACGATCAAGACTTTGACATCGGCAGAGCTCGCATCAATCGACGTTGGCAGTTCGTTCAATCGGAAGTATCCGCATCGCGCAAAAGCGGCCTACGCAAACGAGCACGTTCCAACTCTCGAACAAGTTCTTGGTGTCGTTGCCTCCAAGGCTCGCTCCGACTTTGTGTGTTACGTCGAACTGAAGGTCGACCAGCGGGACACGGCCTACGAAGATCTGGTTGAAACGGTCTTAAGTTCAATCGACGCTCATAAACTGTCGCACAACACAACCATCGTCAGTTTCAATCTGGCAGCGCTTGCCTACACTAAATTCCGAAAGCCTTCGATTCGAACCGGAGCGCTTTTCGAACCAATCGCGCTCACACCGAAGCGAAAGCGCACCATCATTGAACGGGCAACGGGATGCGGCGCGACCGAAATCCTTCTGCATCGGTTAATGGCGCGACGGGGAATGGTCGAGCTGGCCCTGAAATCGGGCTTAACGCCAGCGGTCTGGACAGTTGACGATCCCCGATGGGTCCGGCGCGCCAAACGTCTAGGCATTCACTCGCTCATCACTAACAGCCCTGCAAAACTGCTCGCGCGCCTCGACAGCTAAACCACGTCCGGAGTTGCTCTTGAACGACGTGCTCGCGTGCGTATCGCGCACGTCTCATGTATCATCGTCCGTCTCGTTCATTCCTTGTTTTTATTCGGAGGTAACCGCAAGTAATGCCTGTTAAGAAAGGCGCGGAGATCGCGCCGGCAAAGGGTAAGCTCGGCGTTTTGTTAGTTGGACTGGGTGCAGTCAGCACGACGTTCATTGCTGGTGTGGAAGCAATCAAAGAGGGTTTGGCTGAACCGATTGGCAGCCTCACGCAAATGGGCACGATCCGTCTCGGGAGACGCACGGACAACCGTGTGCCTAAAGTTAAAGATTTTGTTCCCCTCGCGAAACTCAATGATTTGGTCTTTGGCGCCTGGGATATTTTCCCCGATTCGGCTTATGAAGCGGCGACGCACGCGGGCGTTTTGGAAAAGGATCTGCTCACGAAGCTGAAGAAGCAGCTTCAGAAGATCAAGCCAATGAAGGCGGTCTTCGATCAATCCTACGTGAAGCGCCTGAGCGGAACGAACGTGAAGTCCGGCAAGAACAAGCTGGAACTCGCAAAGCAATTGATCGCCGACATCGCCGAATTCAAACGAAAGAACAAGTGCGATCGGCTGGTGATGATCTGGGCGGCTTCCACCGAAATCTTCATGAAGCCGCACGCGGTTCATCGCAATCTCGAGACCTTCGAGAAAGCCATGCGCGAAAATCACAAGGCGATTCCGCCTTCGATGGTTTATGCGTATGCGGCGCTGAAGTCCGGCATCCCCTTCGCAAACGGCGCGCCGAATCTCACCGTCGACGTTGCCGCGCTCATGGATTTGGCGAACAAGAATGGCGTCGCGGTCTGCGGGAAAGATTTTAAGACCGGCCAAACTCTGATGAAGACGATTCTGGCGCCGGGATTGAAATCGCGCATGCTCGGGCTTCATGGCTGGTACTCAACGAACATTCTCGGTAACCGCGACGGCGAAGTTCTTGACGATCCCGATTCGTTCAAGACAAAAGAAGAATCAAAGCTGTCGGTGTTGGAATACATTCTTCAGCCGGAAGTTTACCCGAAGCTCTACAAAGATTTTTCGCACGTCGTGCGCATCAATTACTATCCGCCCCGCGGCGACAACAAAGAAGGCTGGGACAACATCGACATCTTCGGCTGGCTCGGATACAAGATGCAGATCAAGATCGATTTTCTTTGTCGCGACTCAATCCTCGCGGCGCCAATTGTTCTTGATTTGGCACTGTTCCTCGACCTGGCGCAGCGCACCGGAATGAAAGGCGTGCAGGAATGGTTATCGTTCTATTTCAAATCGCCGATGACCGCTCCCAGCCTTTATCCGGAGCACGACATCTTTATTCAATTGATGAAGCTGAAGAACACGCTGCGGCATTTGCGGGGCGAAGATCTCATCACGCATCTCGGGCTGGAATACTACGACTGACAGTGCCATCGTGCACATTCTGATCCAGCCCGAATTGAGGACTGTCTAGTTTCCTCCGAACAATTCATCAAGTAGCGCGGCTAAACGATATCCGCCTTCCGCAATCGACTCTTCGGCGATTCCGAACGTCTTTGCCTGGTATGTTGGGGCCGGCATCTGGCCCCGCTTTAAGCTCTTCGGGTACGCGTTATTCTTTGCTTTCTCCAGGCTCTCTTTTGCCCACTCCTCGAACTGGCCGGGCTCCAAATTAGTAAAGTGAGACTTAGGAAAGGCGCTTTCAAAGGTTTGCGTCAACCGCTTGATGTAATTCGGGAACGTCTCGTTCGGTGCGTGACGCGGCTGCGCCCTGTCGACAATACCGTCCCAGTAGCTGTGCAGACTCAGCTTTGGTCCCAGTGTGAAGAAATTACCGCCTGCGTCCCCACCCGTTTCGGTCGCCGTCACCCGACCACTGGTATGCAGAGGCTGATGAATGTCGCCAACCAGGTGAAGGATCCACGCGAGATCGATAGCGCGGTCCGAAGCGGCATTGTTACTAACTACGAATGGGCGAAAGATAACGAGTTGCCCAACCGCATTGATCTCCGCCATTGGCGGCGTGCTGAGGTCAGTCGGTGGATTAGTAGGATCTCCAGAGACTCCCTTCCAGTAATGGTCGACAAAGTGCCAGTCGCGCCGGTGATAGCTGGTACATGGCCGAGGATCGTTCCTGTCTTTCGGGCGCACTACGTCAGGCCATGTCGCCGCTGCGAGGAAGAACTCGCGTTTGCGCTCATCCTCATTCGGGCCATTT
>DATLVM010000385.1:0-7880 GCA_035577445.1 Pyrinomonadaceae bacterium | reverse complement strand
CGAGTAATCGTCCTTGACGCAGGCCACATTGTTTTCAGCGGCAGTGTTGCCGAATTCGAAGCTAGCGCGCTTCCGGCAGTCGTCCGGCTTACTCATGCCCAGAATGGAACGGTGATATCCGACTTTGCTACGCCTGATCCTTGGGACAAGAGACGACGGCCGCGTGAGCGAATCCTCTGAACTTGGTCGGTGCGTTTATCAATCAGAGAGGAAATATGATGAGAAACGTGAAGTCAGCGACGGCCAGTTCTTATCGGAGTCGATGGATCGCCTTTTAGCGATGCGGCCTTGGAAGAGGTGGCCCGGCGAACGTGGCCCAAGGGGTCACAGCTTCTGGTAGGTGCATGCCTGTGAAATGCCGGTAGCGCCAACGCCGGAAGTTTGGGCGCTTCCACCTAATTATTACGAAGAGCTTGATCGCGCCGTGCGCACACAGTCCGACAAAATTATCGCAGCCGCTGTGGAGAACCTAAAGTCACGCCTGGGCGATACTGTTGAGATAGAGAGTAAGGCCATTCTCGGTTCGCCAAGACGCGTAATCCTCGATGAAGCAGACAGCTTCCAAAGCGGATCTGATTGTCGTCGGCTCGCATGGTTATCCAACATGGGAGCGTCTGCTGCTCGGATCGGTTTCGCAGGCCGTTGTGTCGCACGCGAAATGTTCGGTGGAAGTTGTGCGGTTGCCGGTCGCGAAACAGTTGGCTGCCTAAGGACAAGCAGATGGCCAGAGTGCTGATACTGGGTGGAGGTTTTGGCGGCGTTGTCGCTGCTTAACTCATCTCTGAAATCTCAATCTAGAGAGTCTGAAACCTTCGCTCTTTGTTTTCACATGAAAGACTTAAGTGCTGAGTCTGATCGAAGATGGGAGCGATCCGCGATTAAGTGGCGACGCGAATTTCCTAAAGGAATTTGGGCAAAAATGGCAGGCGCAACGGAGTTAGAAAGAGAAACTAGAAGGGCTCGGCTGGAGGACAGGGCCACATCAGTATTGATGGCGGGGTTCTACCGGAGAATGCTGGGAGAAGAGAAGGAGTCACCGTCTGCCGCCCTGCGCGCGGCACAGCTCGAAGTGTGGAAAAAGTCCGGATGGAAAGCGCCTTATTTCTGGGCAGGGTTTATCTTTCAAGATGAGTGGAAAGAAATTGATTAGATGGTGCCGGGGGCGGGATTCGAACCCGCACCCTCTTACGAGGAACGAATTTTAAGAACGTTGCAGAGAGTACCACGTAGTCTGACGAAACGATATGAGCCAGTATTTACGCGCCTGGCGGTCGTCAAGGTATCGCTTAGGCTGGCTACATATCAAGACGTAAGGCCACCATCTCAACTCCATCTTTGTTGTTGCGAAACGCGAATTGCGTAAGGTCCGCCAGGCTGGCGGTCAGACTCTAACTGCTCGCCAACGGCCCGCAATACTGCTCGGTCAACTTCCTCACGTGATATCCCATCGCCGCCAACACCATCGCATCGGGGAGTAAGTCGCGTCTTTCACAATAAATGCGGCGCAGGAAGCGCCAGAATTCTTTCCGTGAGGCGTCCAGCAGCCCCAACTTAAACAAGACGCGGACGCCCGCGAGCAGCATCGTGATGCTCTTGATTTCAGCCGTTGAGAAGCCTGTCGAGGATGTGTTTTTCAAAGACGCCTGGGCGCGCGCATAGAATTCCCGCGGGTGGTACAGCGTCTTTAGGATAGTCTTGTAGCCTTCAAGCACGGTTTGCCGGTTCATCCGAGTTTCGAAGTTCAGCGAGCAATCCGTATTGTCGCCAGTGCTCTCCTCTAGCAAGCGGCCTTCCTTTTTCAATCTTCGCCACAACTGAGTCTCAGGCAGTGCCGTAAGCAGCCCGACCATCGCTATCGGGATAGCGCTCTGCCGGATGAAATCAATCTGGCGCTGAAAGATGTCCGCGGGATCCTGGTCGAAGCCGACAATGAACGCACCCATCACTTCGATCCCATAACTCTGAATCTTGCGCACGGACGCAATCAGGTCGCGCCGCGTGTTCTGTCCCTTCTTTGCTGCCTTCAGGCTCTCTTCCACTGGCGTCTCTATCCCGAGCAGAACTCGGTGGAAGTTGGCATTCCTCATCAGATCAAGCAGCGGCTCATCGTCGGCCAGGTTAAGCGACGCTTCAGTGAAGAGTCTGAACGGGTGGTGGTGCTCCTTCATCCACCGGCACAAATCCGGTAGGAATTCTTTGACGTTCTTCTTATTACCGATGAAGTTATCGTCTACGATGAAGATTGAGCCGCGCCAGCCCATCTTGTATAGCGAGTCAAATTCCACCAGCATTTGGTCACTGGTCTTAGTGCGCGGGACGCGACCGTAGATTTCGATAATGTCACAGAACTCACAACTGAATGGGCAACCGCGCGAGTACTGGACTGCCATCGAGGAGTAATGACGCATGTCAATGAGCGAGAGGTCGGCAGGCTGTACGTGCGCCAAGTCAGGCTTTCCATTAGCTTGATAGACGGGAAGCGCCCTGCCTGACTCAAGGTCGCGGAGGAGATCTGTCAGCCCCGCCTCTGCCTCGCCGACGAAGATGTGATCAGGCGTAGCGACCAATTCTGCGCCGGCTGAGGCGAGTGGGCCGCCCAGAACCACGCGCAGGCCAAAGGCTTTCGCACGTTTGATCACTTCGATTAGCGAAGGCTGTTGGACGATCATGGCGCTGGCGAAAACGACATCTGCCCATCGCAAATCATTGTCAGTAAGCGCTTCTACATTCATGTCAACGAGGCGCTTCTCCCAATTCCCGGGGAGCAATCCGGAGATCGTCATCAGTCCCAGGGGCGGGTAGGAGGAAGATTTTCCGGCTAGTGGAAGCGCGTACTTGAAACTCCAATAGGTGTTGGGAAACTCCGGATATACCATCAGCACTTTCATGATGTGTCAGCCTCTCTTCCGCGGCTTCCGAGTGGATCTAAGCCCAATCCACGACGTCCGCGGCGCTCGCTTCGAACGGTTGACGGGCGGGGTTAAATGGGCACCGATGTTCAAGTAATTGGGAACTAAGACCATACCCCCACGCCTAAGTTCAAGTCAATCATGTTTTATCGGCAACGCGAACGCAAAGGCTCTTTACCCGATGGCGCCCGGAGCCAAACCAGTCTTCTCAGGGGCCGACACAGGGAGGAGAAATTCTACGCACTTGGAGATTACATGTTCATGTCGCAGGATGCGGCGATGGCCATAGCCCTCGGTGGTAACGAGCGCGGAACTGGGGCTGCACTTGGCGAGCTGGAGGGCGTTCCAGTAGGGTATTTCGGCATCGAACTTGTCATGAACTAACAGCGTGGGAATTGTGTTCCGCGACAGCATGCATTCGATTGAGAGGTCTTCCCAAGTGAACGTATTACCATAGTGTCTTTCCAAAAGCGATCGCATGCGCTTTATTACGTGAGCCGGAATGCTCAACACTTCGGCGAATGATTCCGTTACCCAGATGGCGCTCGCGGGAGACCCGATCAGTATCAGCTTTTCAACTTGAAATTTGTGGCGCTCCATGGAGAGCAGAGTACAGGCCGCGCCAAGAGAATGGGCAATGATGGCGGTGACCGGTGCGACTTCCTGGCGAACGGCGTTAATAGCTGCCGCATACTCGATCATATCGGTTTGCCTACCCGACGAGGCGCCATGTGCTGGGGCGTCTAAGGCTACCACCCGAAAGCCGGCATTCGTTAATGGCTCAACAAACGCTCCCATCTGCGTCGCGCGTCCGCCCCACCCGTGAATTAGCAAGAGGCTAGGGCCGCGCCCCCAGGAAAGCGCGTTTAAGTTGCCGCTATCGAAATCCATTTTTAGTACTTCGGCAGTCTTATTAAGGCGTGTTTCCCACGAGGGTGCCCGGTGTCGCTGGGGCGTGAAAAAGAGTTTGTAGGCGAGTCTGGCACCAAGGCCGGGGGCAATCGTGCCCAGGATGCGGAAACTTTTCCTGAGCACGGAGAGTGCGGGCTTATGAGCAAAACCGGTAGATTCTTTCGACTTTGTGTTCGATGTTTGTGACCGCGACATAGCGTTTGGCTTTGAAGACTCTCCGCGATCCACAATCCGCGTCGGACGCTGGAGCGCAACATCTCGCTAGCCAAAATAGCATAGCCGTTCACGACCGAACAGGCGCGGAAGTTGCATCGTCCAGCTTCAGAGCAAGAAGTATTAGGAATGCGTTTCGCAACAGGCTTTCAAGCAGACTTTCCTCTCTGAGCCGGCCCGCCATCGTGGCCGAAAGACACAAGAAAACTCCCTCGTGCTTGAATAATCGTGCTATGATTCGCGCCGCGTACTGATGCTTGCTGAACTCACGGGTACCGTTGCTAAAACCCTGTACGGCCGGTTCTTTGGCGTGGCCAAGGATTGATCTTTCCGAGGAAGTCCTCGGAAGGGCAGGTTATCAACCTATCACAGCGTGTTTCCTCAGCTTGCCATTGAGTCCCACTTATGGAATGCGCGACAGCTAATGCGAATCAGCTTGGGTCGCCAGGCTACGTTTTGGACACGTGACGTCCCTACAAGGTAATGACTCCCTCAAAACTACCTGATTTGGTCGAACTTCTCTGCTACAGGGCACTCGATCAGCCCGAGCTGACAGGATTTCTTTTTCTCGGAAACGAAGCTACAGAACCGCAAGCCCTAACCTACCGAAAGCTGGACGCGAAAGCGCGCGCGATTGGTGCACAACTTCAGAGTATGGCGCCACCCGGGGAGCGAGCTTTGCTCTTCTTTCCGCCCGGCTTAGAGTTTGTCTCCGCGTTTTTTGGCTGTTTGTACGCCGGCCTGATCGCCGTTCCTCTCCATATCTTCCGCAGTAACCACAACCTCGCTAAGTTCGAGGCCATCGCGGTCGATTCTCAAGCGACGGTGGCACTCATGACAGCATCGCTCCTGGCGGGCTTCAAAGGGCGACTGCCACCTGGGTCTGCGCTAGCGGCCTTGCAATGCTTGGCTACTGATGACATCGCGGCTGGCGTCGATGGATCGTGGCAAAAGCCTTCTGTCTGTGGCGACACACTAGCCATGCTTCAATACACCTCCGGTTCAACGGGGACGCCGAAGGGGGTGATGATCAGTCATGGCAACCTGTTACACAACAGCGCCCAGATCCAAGCGAGCTTCGAGCACACCCCTGAAAGTCAGGGGGTCATTTGGCTCCCGCCTTATCACGACATGGGGTTGACCGGCGGGATACTGCAACCGTTGTATAGCGGTTTTCCCGTCGTGCTCATGTCGCCTCTCGACTTTTTACAAAAGCCTTTCCGCTGGCTTCAGGCGATCACGCGCTATGGCGGCACTACTAGTGGGGGGCCTAATTTCGCCTATGACTTGTGCGTCAAAAAAACTACACCCGAGCAGCGCGCGACTCTCGATTTGCGCACGTGGGACTTGGCCTTTACCGGGGCAGAGCCGGTGCGCGCCGAGTCCCTGGAACGATTCGCAGCGACCTTTGAGCATTGCGGGTTCCGTTCAGAGGCATTCTATCCCTGTTATGGACTCGCCGAGGCGACTCTCTTCGTCTCGGGAGGAGTGAAAGCACGCAAACCGAATGTGCGCCGAGTAGCGGCCACAGCGCTTGAGCACCATCAAGCCGCTGCCGCGCCGGCCGACGGAAAATCGGGGCGACTTCTTGTCGGCTGCGGCTATCCTCGGCTCGGCCAGAAGATTCTGATCGTTGACCCGGAAACTCTGACCCGTTGCCAGGAGGGAGAAGTTGGCGAAATTTGGGTCTTGGGTTCGAGCGTGACCCGTGGTTACTGGAACAGCACCGAAGAGACGGAACTAGCCTTCAACGCTTACTTGTCGGACGGCAGTGAAGGTCCTGCACTCCGCACCGGCGATCTCGGGTTCCTGCAGGACGGAGAACTTTTCTGCACCGGCCGCTGCAAGGACTTGATCATCATCCGAGGGCGAAACCATTATCCACAGGATATCGAATTGACCGTCGAGCGAAGCCATCCGGCATTGCTTCCGGGCGGCGGGGCGGCCTTCTCGGTTGAAGCCGAAGGCAACGAGCGACTGGTAGTTGTTCACGAAGTCGGCCGGAAATTCATACGGACGCTGAACGTAGACGAGGCAATCAGGAGCATCCGCCGGGCCGTAGCTCAACATCATGACCTCGAGGTCTACGCTCCGGTACTGATCAAACCAGCGAACATACCAAGAACCTCCAACGGTAAGGTTCGGCGCTATCTTTGCCGGGCGATGTTCCTGGAAGGGACGTTGGATGTCGTTGGCATTGCTAACAACGCGTGAACGGCGACGGGTGCGTCTTTCTGCACGAGGACGCGGCCTCTTCGCGTCCTACTGTTCTCTTTCTTGGTGTGAGACTACGGAGAATACATGATGAAAGATGAAGCGCCGGAACGCAACGAAGAATCCAACACGTCTGAGGTCGGCAACCGCGACTCGAAAGGCGGAGCCAGGACTCCGCTGTCCGCGGCAGAGATTCAGGAATGGCTGGTCTCTTACTTAGCAAAAGAACTCGGCATTGATGCGCGTGAGATAGATGTCGAGACTCCCTTTGACAACTACGGCCTGTCCTCGGCTTCGGCGGTTTTTATGACGAGCGACTTGTCCGAGTGGCTGCAGAAAGAAATCGACCCGACTCTTCCATACGACTACCCTACCATTGCAGCGTTGGCCCGGCGCTTGGCCGAGCCATAGGACATCTCCGCCGGCCCGGGATCGCGGGCAACACTTGGAGGGGTTGGTTGCGGGAGGCCCAGTGATGACGACGAACGTCGATAACCCGGGGGCTTCGCTTGAAGCCATACAATATCATTACGATGTAGGTAACGACTTCTACCTACTCTGGCTCGGTGGTACCCGCGCTTACTCGTGCGCCCTTTGGGAAGACGGCGATACCCTTGACGCGGCGCAGTTAAGAAAGATCGACTTCCATATTGAACAAGCCCGAGCCGCTCACGCCGGGCGTGTTCTTGACCTGGGTTGCGGATGGGGATCAACTTTGACACGTCTCGTCGAGACCCACGGCGTTAGGCACGCTGTTGGGCTGACGTTGAGTCAGGCGCAGGCCAATTGGGTCGCCTCTCTAAAGCAACCGCGCATCGAGATCCGGGTCGAGAACTGGCTGGACCATTCCCCCACCGACGCCTATGATGCGATCATTTCCATCGGCGCTTTCGAACACTTCGCCAAACCCACCCTCTCTCAAGCTGAGAAGGTGGAGGGCTATCGAAACTTTTTCAGGCGCTGCCGCAGATGGCTGAAGCCCGGCGGTCGGATGTCGCTGCAAACAATCGCATACGGCAACCTCCGCCCCGAAGACAAGAGCGAGTTTATCGCCAGTGAGATCTTTCCCGAGTCGGATTTGCCGACGCTCGCGGATATTGCTCTAGCCTGCGAGGGGTTGTTCGAGGTCAAGGCGGTGCGAAATGACCGCAAGGATTACGAACGCACCAGCCGCGTATGGCTTACCGGACTCAAGGCAAACCGCGCGGCCCTGGTAGACATGGTGGGGGCGGAGGTCGTCGCCAAGTACGAGAAATTCCTCAGCCTCTTTCTGATCGGCTTCAACACAGGGAGAATGAACCTTCTTCGCCTAAGCTTGTCCCGGTATGATCAATTATTGAATCCGGACCCGGACGCGATAGCCTAAATATGACGCTCATGGAGGCAAAATGAAACCAGACGCAACTGTCACGCGAGAGATTTTCGCGCCCCCGGTCAGCCCGTTGGGATTGCTGTCCCGAGACGAAAAAGACCGGCTGGTAGAGCGGGGTGTCGTAGGCTTGTACCGTTGGTACCTGGCGCGCTCCCAGGCTACGCGCAACTGGAACCCGGATAAGAGTTTTAACTGGCGCGCCTTCCGCACTGATCACTCCCCCGAATTGAATCATGTTCTTGAGGGATTCTATGCCGTAG
>DATLVM010000384.1:0-3185 GCA_035577445.1 Pyrinomonadaceae bacterium | reverse complement strand
TTTATCCTTCAGCATTTTCTTCAACTTGTCATTTTCGTCTCGGCGGATGTTGCGAATCGCGGTGCGATGCTCTTCAGCGATTTCGTGAATCTGTTTCGCGAGTTGCTTGCGACGCTCTTCGGTTAAGGGCGGAATTGGAATGCGCACGAGCTTGCCGTCATTGGAAGGATTAAGACCGAGATCTGCCGAGCGAATCGCCTTCTCGACACTTCCTAATTGCGTTAGATCCCAGGGTTGCACGGTCAGCATCTGCGGCTCAGGCGCATGCACCGAAGCCATTTGATTCAAAGGCGTCGGCGTGCCGTAATAATCGATCATTACCGTGTCGAGCAAACTAACCGAAGCGCGGCCCGTGCGAACGGTCGCCAGCTTTCGTTTGAAGTCCTCAATAGCCGACTCCATGCGCGGCTTCGTTTCTTTGATGACGTCCTGTTCAGTCATGATGGTGGTGAATAGTAAATCGTAAATCGTGAATAGACAACCGCGATATTGCCGGTCTTACTTACGATTTACGATTCTCGATTTACGGCTTTTGCAGACAGACAAGCGTGCCAATACCGGCGGCCTTGGTCACTGCGCGCGCAATGTTGCCTGGCGTCCGCATGTTGAAGACAACTATCGGAAGATTGTTGTCGCGACACATCGAAATCGCTGAGGCGTCCATCACGCGCAAATTCTTTTCGAGGACTTCTTGAAATGTGATGCATTCGAACCGGGTGGCTGTCGGGTCCTTCACCGGATCGGCGGAGTACACGCCGTCGACCTTGGTTCCTTTCAAGATCGCGTCGGCTTTTATTTCGAGTGCGCGCAAAGCTGCGGCGGAATCAGTCGAGAAGAATGGATTGCCGGTGCCGGCGGCGAGAATTACGATGCGCCCTTTCTCGAGATGGCGAATGGCGCGCCGGCGAATGAACGGCTCGGCCAACTGAGGGATGTCGATCGCGGAAAGGACGCGCGTTTGGATGCCGACCTTCTCAAGCGCGTCTTGCAAAACGACCGCGTTCATTACGGTCGCGAGCATGCCGATGTAATCGGCCGACGCGCGATCCATGTTGCCGGCACTGGCGGACACGCCGCGAAAGATGTTTCCGCCACCGACGACGACCGCAATCTGAATTCCCAGCTGGTGAGCTTGCTTGATCTCTTCAGCGACAGAACGCGCGACATTTACGTCAATGCCGAACGACTGCTCGCCCAGCAGCGCTTCGCCAGAGAGCTTTAGCAGGACGCGACGGTAGGCGGGCTTTGGTTGATTGGTTTCTGCCGTCATGGATGATATGCCCGATGGTAGTCGCGGCCTTACTAGCTAGTTTCCGGTAAGCTTTGCTACTTCATCGCCAAAATCATCTTCGCGTTTGGCGAGGCCTTCGCCCATCTTGTAGCGAGTGAACCTGCGAATGGTGATCGTTTCGCGGATCGTGGCGACCTTTTCGGTGACTAACTCTCCGACTGTTTTCTCCGGCGCCTTGATGAACGGTTGGTCGAGAAGAACGAATTCTTCAAAGAACTTGTTGAGCCGTCCTTCGATGATTCGGTCGATCACCTGATCCGGTTTGTTAGCATTTTTCGGATCGTTCTTCGCCTGGGCGCGAGCAATCTCGCGCTCTTTGTCGAGCACGTCCGGCGTAATCTCATCGCGAATCACATAACGAGGTTCAGCGGCAGCCACATGCATCGCAATGTCCTTGACGAGCTGCTGAAACTCTTCGCTGCGCGCGGCGAAATCGGTTTCGCAGTTTACTTCGACCAGGACGCCAACCTTGCCGCCCATGTGAATGTAAGAGCCCACGACGCCTTCAGCGGCGACGCGCCCTTCCTTCTTCTTTGCGGACGCCAAACCGCGCTCGCGCAGGATTTCATTCGCGCGCTCTTCATTACCGTCGGCTTCGATTAGCGCTTTCTTGCATTCCATCATTCCGGCGCCGGTTTTTTCTCGCAGCGCTTTGACAGCGGCTGCTGATATTTCTGCCATGACTACTTATCTTCTCCTAAACTTGTGGCACAGACTTCAGTCTGTGATTAGGTTTTTTCTTCCAGACACAGACTGAAGTCTGTGCCACTTCACTAAAATGCGCAGCCCGGCGGAGGTTCCGCTGCTGAGGCTGCGCCGATTAATTAATTACCGAAAGTTAACTGGCGGCGACGACCTCCGCGTTCTCTTCGGAAGGTTGCGGCTCGGCGGCAGGTTCAGTAGCGGTGGCTTCGAGGTCGGCCGGAGTAACATCGGCCGGAGCGGCGGCGGTCTCTGTTCCAGAGTCAGCCTCGCCGGCCGTCTCAGTCGGCGGCGCGCTCTCTTCGCTCGATTCGCTGGTCGCCGCCGTTGCGCCACCTTCGGTGAGCATCTGTTGTCCCTCGAGAACTGCGTCAGCAATTCGCGAAGCAAACAGGCGCACTGCGCGCAAGGCATCGTCATTGCCGGGGATAACGTAATCCACTCCCTCGGGCGAACAGTTGGTATCGACAACCGCAATCACCGGAATACCGAGCTTGTTGGCTTCCGCCACGGCGATCTCTTCTTTGCGCACATCGATCACAAACACTGCGTCGGGCAGGCGATTCATTCCCTTAATGCCCGAGAGAGTCTTGTTGAGCCCCTCACGTTCGCGATCGAGTTTGATGCGTTCCTTCTTGGTCAACTTCTCATAGCGACCGTCGGTCTGCATCTCTTCCAGGTCCTTCAACCGGCGAATCGATTTCTGCACCGTTTGAAAGTTAGTAAGCAAACCGCCGAGCCAGCGCTGATTCACGAAGTACTGCCCGGCACGCTCGGCTTCTTCACGCACAGCGTCCTGCGCCTGGCGCTTGGTGCCCACAAACAACACTGTCTTACCGCGGTCTTCAGCAACAATGTTGCTCACGTACTGAAGCGCCTCGCGAAACATCTTCTGCGTCTTCTGCAGATCAATAATGTAAATGCCGTTGCGCTCGCCGAAGATGTATTCCTTCATCTTCGGGTTCCAGCGGCGCGTCTGATGGCCGAAGTGGGCGCCCGCCTCGAGTAGTTCCTTCAACGTGACCGAAACCAAGAACAGCCTCCTTCGACTCTCAGCGCTTGCTGAACTGGAAGCGCTTGCGCGCGCCCGGACGACCGTATTTCTTCCGCTCGACCTTCCGGGGGTCGCGCGTCAGGAACCCTGCATCTTTCAATTTGCCGCGGAGCTCGGGGTTGTACTCGAGGAGAGCGC
>DATLVM010000383.1:0-2672 GCA_035577445.1 Pyrinomonadaceae bacterium | reverse complement strand
AATTGGCGAATGGTCTGACGGTCATCATGGCGCCGCTGCCGAACGTTCCGAAGGTGACGGCGATTCTAACCTTTCGCTCGGCCACGACCGGCGCCGATCGTCAGAATCATGCCGGCATCGCGTCGATTGCGTCCACAGTAGCCAATGAAGGTACTGACACGCGCAGCAGTAAACAACTCAAGGAAGAACTGCGATCGATCGGCGGCACGTTAGGTCTCGGCGCCAACGCCGATGCGACATCGATGACGGCCAGTGCGTTGAGTGAATTCTCGGCGAGGCTATTCGATCTAATGAACGACGTGGTCCAGCATCCGGCGTTTCCGGAAACTGAGTTGAAGCTGGCCAAGGAAAATACGATTCAACAGATTCGTGCCGGCCGCGCCGATCCGAACTTCCTGGTCAACGAAAGGTTCCAGAAAGCAGTCTTCGGCGATCATCCCTACAGCTTTTTCGTGCCTGACGAGAAATCGATCAATGCTTTGACGCGCGAAGATCTGCGCGGCTTCGTATCGCATTACTACCTGCCGAACACATCGCACCTGATCGTTGTCGGCGATATCGACGTGGACAAGACTTTCGCTGAAGTCGAGAAAGCTTTCGGCGGTTGGAAGAGTGGGACGGCCCCAGCCGAAGATAATCCGCCGGTGCCGAAGCGCGATAAACGGCAAATCTATTTTGTCAATCGGCCGGGGTCGGTGCAGTCGGCGATCTACATCGGCAACGTAACGATTCCGCGCAAAGACAAAGACTACTTTGCGCTCCGCACCGCCGACACGATCTTCGGCAGCTCGTTCTACTCGCGGCTGACGAAGAACATCCGCGAAGCGAAGGGCTACACTTACTCGCCGTTCAGCTCTTCGAACACGCAAGCGCGGACGGGCTCATTCACAACCGGCGCGTTCGTGCGCAACGAAGTGACCGGGCCGACGTTGCTCGAGATGTTTTATGAACTCGATCGCATGCGCGTCGCTCCGGTAACCGACGAGGAACTCAACGCCGCGAAGGAATACAGCACGGGAAACTTTTCGATCGAGCTGGCGAGTCAGTTAGGGCTGGCCGGACGAATCAATACGGTTTACACGTTCGATCTCGATCGCAACTTCATCAATGATTTTCGGCCGAAGATCACCGCGCTGACCAAGGAAGATATTCAGCGCGCTGCCGCGAAGTACTTTGACACTTATCACGCAGCGGTCGTGATCGTTGGCGATTGGGATGTCGTGAAAGAGCAAGTGAAGCCGTTTGGCGATGTGACGATCTACGACGCCGACGGCAACGTCATCACAAAATGAGTGGCGTAAACGGAGCGCGGGCGTCCTCGCCCGCAAAGCGTGCGCAGCACGCTCAAACTCTTCGTGCTTCGCGCTCATTGCGGACAAGGATGTCCGCGCTCCATCTATGACGCCATGCAACCACCCGCCATTCTCGCAATCCCGCGCACCGTATCATCGCGCATTCGTTTGTAATTCAACTACCGCGATCCCCCCAGCGGGAATCGTGACGTTGACTGAATCAGATGCATCTCCACGTCGGCTTACTGTCGCAGGTTGATCAGAAATCCATTCGGTCGCGCTCGTAATCGACACGCCACGCAAAGAAATCTTCACGCTAACGATCGCGCTGCGATCGACTTGCGCCAGTCCCTGCTGAGGTTTGAAGACTCCGTTGTCGTTGAATAATGTAACGACCCAACCGCGCGAGTTTCGATTGATCAGATATTCGACATTGCCTTCAACTTTCACGGGTGTCGCTTCGCTGGCCAGGTGCGGGAGCAAGTGCGCCACGAACGCCGGCAGGCGTTCATCTTCGCCAAGTAGATCGGGAACCGCGACAAAGATCAATTTACCGCGACCAATTTTGTTCACCGTAACCACCGATTCCGGCTGATCCGCCGTGGTGACCATCAACGGTTGTGCCGCCGTTAAATCGACGCGATCGAAGTGAAAGATGCCACTGTGCAAATCTGCGACGGGATCATTCGGCAGCAGACACTTCGCGTTGTGCGCTTCACCCGTCTGACCCGTTTTGCGAATGCCGAGCAGCGACATCGGCAGTCCCTTTGTCTGTGCTGAATTCAGCACGACGACTCCGCCGCTGCGCACATAGTCTTCCAGCTTCTTCGCCCATGCGGGTGTCCAATTGATTTCGCCGCCGACTATGACTGCGCGATACGAATCGATCGCCTCTTTGTGCGTCTCGCTCGCCACCAGCACATCGAAGATGTTTCCAAACACGCCCGGCACGAACGCTTGTCGCTCGCCGCTGGCAGGCTCGCCTTCGCGGACAGCTCCGGGGTAATAAGCAGCGCCGAACAACTCGCGCAGCGCGCGATCGCTCCGATTGATTTGCGAAACTTCGAACGGCCAATGCGGATAATCCGTCATCTCCCAGCCGTGGGCCGGATCCAGCAGGAACGCGATCGGCGTATAAGGCGTGCCGCGATCGGGGTGCTTCTCGGCAAAGCGCATGAACTCTTCAGTAATGCGCCCGAGCGGATTCAATTGAAATGGATGCTCGCCGGGCCCCGGCTTGAAGAATTGATCGAAGCCCTGCTCGAGATAAATCGCGGACGCTCCCGACATGTAAAAGAGGTAGTAGCTCTTCCGATACCAGGACAGCGAAGGCCCCATGGTGGCGCCATAACGGCTATGAAAAAAGTTGTCAGGTCCGGC
>DATLVM010000382.1:0-2308 GCA_035577445.1 Pyrinomonadaceae bacterium | reverse complement strand
CGCTGAACACACTTTCAATGTTCGGCCTCGTGCTGGCCATCGGGATCGTGGTGGACGATGCGATCGTGGTGGTCGAGGCGGTCATTCACCACATGGAGCATGGATTGGCGCCGAAAGAAGCCACCATCAAAGCCATCGAGGAAGTAACCCAACCGGTGATTGGGATCGCCCTGATCCTCTGTGCGGTGTTCGTGCCCGTGGCATTTATTGGCGGCCTGACCGGACGAATGTATAAGCAGTTCGCTCTGACCATCGCGATCTCGGTCCTGATTTCGGCATTCAACGCGCTCTCGTTGACGCCCGCACTCTGCGCCATGATGCTTAAACCCCACAAACCAATGCGGGGCCCCCTGGGCCTTTTCTTTCGTGGCTTCAACAACGTGTTCGACGTTGTCACCAAGGGCTACGTGAAGACGTCGAATATCCTGGTGCGGAAGGCGATTCTGTCGCTCGTCGTCGTAGGGGTGGTGGTGGTGGGCGCGGGTTTCTTTGGCGCCAAGATCCCCGCTGGATTTGTTCCCGAGGAGGACCAAGGAATTGTCGGAGTTGGAGTTCAACTCCCGCCCGGTGCGTCGCTCCAGCGCACGGACGAGGTAATGAAGAAGGTAGAGGCGATCGTTGCCAAGACCGAGGGGATGGAATCCTATCAGACGATCGTTGGCCTGGGCATCGTCACCAATACTTATCAGCCGAACTACGGCACGATCTTCATGCGGTTAAAGCCGTGGGAAGAGCGCAAAGATCCAAAGGAGAAAGTAAAGGGCATCATGGCCGGGCTGCAGAAGCAGTTCACCACCATTCCGGAGGCGATCGTCTTCCCGTTCAACATTCCGACGCTGTCCGGTTTTGGCGCTGCCGCCGGATTCAATTTCCTCCTACAGGATCGCAGCGGCTCGATGACGGTCCAGCAACTGGGAGAGATGACCCAAAAGTTCATGGCCGCCGGTCGACAGAGGCCGGAGCTGGCGAATCTAAACACGTCTTTTGATCCAAACTATCCGCAGATAAAAGTGACCCTGGATCGCGAGAAGGCGCGCACGCTCGGCGTCGCGGTCAACGATGTCTTCAATTCGATGTCCGCTTTTATGGGGGGATCATTTGTCAACGACTTCAATCGTTTCGGACGCTTGTATCGCGTCTATGTTCAGGCGAACTCAGACGCTCGGCTCAAGCCTGAGGACATCGGCAAGATCTACGTGAAGTCAAAGACTACCGGCGAAATGATCCCGCTCTCAACTCTGGTTACTGTCAATGACGTTCCGGGAACGGAGATTACGACCCGGTTCAACCTGCTGCGCTCCGTGGAGATCACCGGAATCCCCGGCAGCGGATATACGTCCGGGCAGGCGCTGACGACGCTCGAGGAAGTCTTTGCGCAGACGATGCCGAAAGAGATGAGCTTTGCGTACAACCAACTCTCTTATCAGGAGAAAGTTGCGCCGCCTTCTGCGCCGACATTGATTCTGGCCATCGTGGCTGTCTTCTTACTGCTCGCTGCGTTGTATGAAAGTTGGAAGCTGCCATGGGCCGTACTTCTGGGTTCGCCTTTGGTGGCGCTGGGGGCTTTCTTTGGAGTCTGGCTGATGGGCTTCGATAACAATGTCTACGTGCAAGTCGGACTAATCATGCTGATCGGCCTGGCAGCCAAGAACGCAATTCTGATCGTCGAGTTCGCGAAGGCCAAACAAGACGAAGGGATGTCCATTCAGGACGCCGCTCTCGAATCGGCCCGCCTCCGCTTCCGGCCCATTTTGATGACAGCGTTTGCCTTCATTCTGGGAGTCGTGCCGTTGATGCTAGCCAGCGGCGCCGGCTCAGGAGCCCAAAACGTAATGGGCACTGCGGTGTTCTGGGGAATGCTGGTCGCAACCTTCCTCGGGGTGTTCATCATTCCCGGTAATTTCACCTTCATGCAAAGGCTCAGACTTCGTTTTTGGAAAAAACCGATCATTCCAGAAGTGATTCCCGAACCTGCTCCGGCCGCAGGAGGAGGTGGGCACTGATGAGACAGCTTTCTGTTTCGGTAATTCTGATCGCACTGCTTGGCAATTTTGCGCTGGGGCAAAAGAAGGTCTATCAGCCACCAACGGTGCAGACACCGCCTGTCTATCGTGCCGAAGACGCAACTGCTCAGCCCGGCCCACAATCGTTCGGCGACCTCAAGTGGTTCGAAGTTTTCAAGGACGATCAGTTGCAGGTTTTGCTGCGCACGGCAATCGTTCAGAACTATGATCTGCGCCAGTCAGTGGCGAGGATCAATGCGGCGCGCGCCCAACTTGGTTTAGCCCGAGCGGATCAATTTCCCACT
>DATLVM010000381.1:0-4146 GCA_035577445.1 Pyrinomonadaceae bacterium | reverse complement strand
GTGTCAGAACCGGGAGCGGTAGCGACCGGATCAATTGATCCTCCCAGCGTCCCTGGCCCGGTCGCTACTGCTCCCGGTTCTGACACGGTTGTGGTGGCCACGGCGCGCGCTTCACCACAGCCGCGCGGCAGCGGAATGATTTTGCCGGGGTTGCACAAACCCGACGGATCAAAGGCGGCGCGCACGCGCAACATCGCTTCCATGTCTGCTTCGCTGAAAATCAGCGGCAGGTAACTGCTCTTATCCAGGCCCACACCATGCTCGCCGCTAATCGATCCGCCGGCGCGAACGCAGGTTTCCATAATCTCGCGACCCGCTTGCCTGACTCGTTCGAGATCATCACCCAGTCGCAAATCAAAACAGATCAGCGGATGAAGATTGCCGTCGCCGGCATGGAATACATTGGCGAGTTTGATTTTGTATTCAGCGCTAATCCGATAAGTCTCGGCCAACACTTCCGGCAGCTTCGAGCGCGGCACCACTGCATCCTGAATCATGATGTCCGGGCTCAGCCGGCCCACCGCGCCGAACGCGCCTTTGCGCGCCGCCCACAACTTCTTCCGCTCCTTTTCATCTGAGGCCAGGCGAACGGAGCGCGCACCGTGCTGGCTCAAAATCGCTTCGACCTGCTCAGCTTCCTCGTCGAGACCTGCTTCAATTCCGTCGAGTTCGACCAACAACACCGCTTGCGCATCGATCGGCAGACCGGCAGTGAATATGCTGGCTTCGACCGCGCGGATGATTTCGTTGTCCATCATCTCGAGGGCGGCGGGCAACATACCGGCGGCGATAATTGCAGAGACCGCGCGGCTCGCTTCGTTCACATCAGTGAAATCGGCGAGCACTGTGCGCACCGCCGGTGGAATCGGCAGGAGCCTGACAGTCGCTTCCGTGGCGATGCCAAAAGTCCCCTCGGATCCGATGAACGTTCCAAGCAGATCGTAACCCGGCTTCGCCCGATCCAGATCTACGACAGATCCATCAGACAAGACGACGCGCGCCGCGAGTACGTGATCGGTAGTCGTTCCATATTTCAGACAATGAATGCCGCCGGCATTCTCTGCGATGTTCCCGCCAATAGTGCATGACGGTTGGCTGGATGGATCGGGAGCGTAATAGAGGCCATACGGGGCAACGGCGCGTGAGAGTTGCGCGTTCACCATCCCCGTCTGCACGCGCGCGGTTCGATTCTCGGGATCGATATCGAGCACCTTGCGCAGGCGCGCCAGCTCAATCACCACGCCGCGGTTAACGGCGAGCGCGCCACCTGACAAGCCGGTGCCGGCGCCACGCGGCGCAAAGCTCACGCCTTCGTTTTTCAGGAAGGCCAGCACCGCCGAGGTTTCTTCGGTTGAGTTGGGAAAGACCACTGCGCGTGGCGGGTGTTTATGCTGCGGCAGGCCATCGCATTCATAGACCAGCAACTCATCAGCTTCGGCGAGCACATTTTCGTCGCCGACCAGGTCGCGAAGTCCGTCGATGAAGTTATCGGTCGCTGCGATTTTCTGCTCGCTGGCTGCCATGAATTACGAATGGAGGAGAAAGGTGATGATACACTACGCGCGCTTTTCCAGCGCAAGCTGTTAGCTCGCGATCGCACGCCCGTTCATGAGACTCGCCGCTGATCTGATCATCATCAACGCCAATGTTCGGACGATGGATCCGAACCAGCCGAGGGCATCCGCAATTGCGGTTCTCAGCAATCGCATTGTCGCGGTTGGCGCGAACGAAGACATAAAGCAACTCGCCGGCCCCGCCACGAAGATGATCGACGTCGCGGGCCAACTCGTTCTGCCCGGATTCAACGATGCCCACGTGCACTTCATGTCCGGCGGATTTCAACTGTCGAGCGTGGACCTGCGCGATGCAGACACGCCTGAAGAATTCGCCGAGAGAATACGCGACTTTGCTGCAAAGCTTCCCGAAGGCAAATGGATGACGGGTGGCGACTGGGACCATGAGCGCTGGCCTGAAGCGCGGCTACCGACGAAAGAACTAATCGATGGATTCACGCCGGACACGCCGGTGTTTGTAAATCGACTCGACTGCCACATGGCGCTCGTAAACTCAGTGGTGCTGAAGCTCGCCGGAGTTACGCGCGACACAAGAGATCCTGATGGAGGCGTGATCGTCCGCGATGCGAATGGCGAACCGACCGGCATCTTAAAGGACGCTGCGTTGGGCCTCGTCTGGAAGGTCTTCCCACCGCGAAGCTTCGATGAAAGAGTCGACGCGGCCCGAGCGGCCACGAACTACGCCGCGAGCCTGGGCGTCACGAGTGTGCAGGACATGTCGGCAGGCGCCGACGCCAGTGTCTATCAAACGCTGCTCGATCACGGGGAACTCAAGACGCGGATTTACGCAGTCTGGCCGCTTCCGAGATGGAATGAGCTGGCGCAAACGGGCGTGCGCGCGGCTTTCGGCGGTCCAATGCTGCGCACCGGCGGACTAAAGGGATTCGCTGATGGCAGTCTCGGCTCGACGACGGCGTTGTTCTTCGATCCGTATCTTGATGAGCCGAAGACGTGCGGCATTCCCAGCGATGAAATGTTTCCCGCCGGCGCGATGCTTGAACGGGCCCGCGGCGCAGACCAGGCCGGGCTGCAGGTGTTGATTCATGCGATTGGCGATCGCGCGAATGACGAGGTGCTTTCAATCTACGAAACAATCGAAAGCGAACGTGGCGCGCGTGATCGGCGTTTTCGCATCGAGCACGCGCAGCATTTGCGCTCTCAGGACATCCCGCGATTTAAGCGTCACCACATCATCGCCTCGATGCAGCCGTCTCACGCGATCGATGATGGTCGTTGGGCTGAGAAACGCATCGGCAGCGAGCGAGCTAAGATGACCTATGCATTCCGATCGCTGCTGGATTCACAAACAACTCTGGCATTCGGTACTGACTGGACGGTGGCGCCCCTCGATCCACTGCTGACAATCTACGCGGCGATGACGCGACGCACACCGGACGGCAAGTATCCGGACGGCTGGATTCCGGAACAAAAGATTTCCATCGACGAAGCCGTTCATGCCTACACAGTTGGCTCAGCCTACGCGGAATTTCAAGACCATGAGAAAGGAACGATCACGCCCGGCAAGCTCGCTGATATCGTCGTGTTGTCCGAGGACATCTTCAAAATCGATCCGCTTGAGATTAAGAACACGCGCGTGATGATGACCATCATGGACGGCCAGGTGGTTTATGAAGCGCGCGAGTGATAGAGCCGATAACCGAAATAGATCACTAGTCCCACCGCCGCCGCAATCGCGGCCGCAATCGCTTCGTACAGTGTGCTGTTCATCAGCAGCCAGGCCGACAGAATCAAGGCCGCAACGGCAATCACCACACCGCCGCGCAAGTTGAAGTGCGCAGGTGGCGCGCCGGTTCGTCGACGTAGCACGGGCAGAGCTGCGCAGGTCACCGCGTAAGCCACCAGCCGCGCAATCGTGCTAATCGTTAACGCCGCCACGAACGAACTCTTCAGCGTCAAAATCAACATGAGGGCTGTCGTCACGATGATTGAAATATGAGGCGTGAAGAAGCGTGGATGCACCCGCGCGAATATCGACGGCAGCTGTTGCTGCTCGGCGATAGCGAAGGGTACGCGCGACGCCGACAACACTGTGATGTTCAGGTTTCCGGCCACGGAAATAATGGCGCCGGCTGAGATGATTGCTGCGCCCGCAGTCCCCATAAATATCTGGCCCGCATCGGCGAGTGGCTTGGTTGATTTGGCCAATTCGGGAAGCGTGCCGATGCAGACGACTTGAATCAGGATGTACGTCGTCGCGATTACCGCCATCGCAATCAACAGCGCCCGCGGCAGGTCTCTCTGCGGGTTGCGAATTTCGCCGGCCGGGATGACCGCCATCTCAAAACCCGTGAACGCATAAAGCAATAGCAGGACGGACTGTGAAAAAGGTCCGGTCGCCGGGCGCGCTCCCAAAGCAAACCCGGCCGGATCCAGAAAGAAGACGCCGACGCCGATGAAAATGAGCATCGGCAGGAGCTTGCCGACGGTGAAGATATTGCTGGCCATCGCCGCCTGGCGTACGCCCAACACGTTTAGGGCCGTCAACGCGATTACGACACCGACGATGATGCTCGCGCGAATGATTCCGGTATTGGCCGGAGCCCAAAAGAAC
>DATLVM010000380.1:0-25465 GCA_035577445.1 Pyrinomonadaceae bacterium | reverse complement strand
CTTAACAGCTCTAAGCATTCGCGCCATCCAGCCGAACTGGAAAGATCCCTATATGCAGCATTGGTCCCTCGATGTCCAACGCCTGTTCGGCGATAACATGATGGCGAGTGTGGGTTATTTCGGTTCAAAAGGGACGCACCTGATCGGAACGTACGAATTGAACGAGATTCCTCCAGGCAAAGCCCTCACTACGCAGTGCGCTTCCGGGAATAATACGCTCCAAACGCCAGGCGTAGTCACTGGCCCATGTCAGGTCGCGGGAACATACTTCGGCGGAAGCGGCGGCGGCGTGTCCTCGAACGTTCTCGATCAGATTCGACCATATCGTGGCTACCGATCGATCACGATGCTGACGCCGCAATTCAACTCGAATTACCACAGCCTGCAGGCAATGCTACAACGACGATTCGGTGTTTCATCGCAAGTTAATGTGGCTTACACCTGGTCGAAGAACTTGACTGACAATATCACCGACCGCAGCGACGCTCCCGAAAACTCATACAACATTCGGTTGGATCGAGGTAAGGCGGCTCTGGATCGCCGGCACATCTTCACTGCGAATTACATTTACGATCTGCCGTGGTTCAGCAAGCGGCATGATTTTGTGGGGAACGTCCTGGGTGGTTGGGAAGTTTCCGGCATCGTGAGTCTGCAGACTGGCCTCTGGTACACCGTCACGACAAACTTCGACGCGAGTGGACTCGGTAATGTTCCGGCTCTCGTTGCCGGAAATCGCGCGAACGTGTTGTGCGACCCGAATGCTAACGCACCGCATACCTTCGCCCAGTGGTTTAATACGGCTTGCTTCGAAAAGACCCCGACGGCTCCGCCCGTCGCAAATGTGGTCGGCAATGGAGGCCGCGGAGTAATTCTCGGTCCCCCAACCAAACGATTTGACCTGTCGGTCTTCAAGAACATTCGTTTCGGAGAGAAGGTGAAGCTGCAACTTCGCGGGGAAGCCTTCAATGTGTTCAACCACACGAACTTCCGAAACTTGTCTGGGACCAGCAAGATTGCGGTGACTTCCGCAACCTTCGGACAAATCAACGCCGTGCGAGATCCGCGCACGATTCAATTGGGAGCGAAGCTTAGCTTCTAAGCCAACTGAATAGTTTTGTCGATAGACCGAATGCCTGCGGCGAAAGTCGCGGGCATTCGCATGTTTGGACGCGACTCGTGATTTAATATCGAAACGCATGACTGCTTCTACGAAGACCCGGTTACGGCGGGCGAGAATCGTTACTCCTGGGCGAACGATCGAAGAGGCTGATCTGCTAATCGATTCCGGAGTGATTGCGCGCATTGTCGAATCGTCGTCAACGGAATCGATAGATGCCGGATCAGAAATTGATCTTCGCGGGCAGACGGTGTTTCCCGGCTTTATCGACGTGCACATTCACGGCGCCGCGGGAGTCGATGCGATGGACGCGCGCGCAGATGATTTGCGCCGCGTAGCAGAGTTTCTCGCTCGCCACGGCGTAACGTCGTGGCTTCCGACTTTGGTGCCTGCTCGGGCCGAGCAATACGAACAGGCGGTCCGCGTAATTGAAGAGGCAATAAAAGAGCAGGCTGGAAGCCTGCCTCCCCAGGCTCGCGTGCTTGGCGTTCACTACGAAGGTCCGTTCGTTAACGGCGAGCAATGCGGCGCGCTGCATCGCGAACACTTTCGGACTTTCCGAAGCACCGCTGACCTGGATTGTCTTCCGACAATTGCAGAGCCGAAAGGAATGCATGCCAGAGGCAGGCGTACTCAGGCAATTCGCCTGATGACGCTCGCGCCGGAAGTTGACGGCGGTATCGAGTTGATCAGAGAACTCCATCGCAGAGGCTGGATCGTCTCGATTGGCCATACCCGAGCGAACAGAGATGTGCTCGATGAAGCGCACAAAGCCGGCGCGCATCACATGACGCACTTCATGAACGCGATGACCCCGCTGCATCATCGCGATCTCGGCGCAGTTGGATGGGGCCTCATTCACGACGACGTCACTATTGACATGATCGCGGACGGCATTCATCTCGATCGCGAAGTCTTGAGTTTGATGGCAAGAAGCAAGGGCGTCGAACGTGTTTCATTGATAAGCGATGCCATCGCAGCAGCCGGGCAGGGCGATGGCGACTACAAAATTTGGGGCGAGAACATCAGCATCAAAGACGGCAGGACTTCGAACAATCGTGGCAGCATTGCCGGATCTGTGATCACCATGCTCGATGCGGTGCGGATGATGCTCACGCTCGGACTTGCGGAATGCGAAGTCGCGCAGATGGCTTCGCTAAATCCAGCGCGGCTCTTGGGAATCGATCAAGAGTGTGGCTCCCTTGAAGAAGGAAAGTGCGCGGACTTGGTTGCGCTGGATGAAAATCAGAATGTCCGGCTCACGATCATCGGCGGGCAAATCGCTCACGAATCGTAACCGAGGACTCCCTATTCACTACTTACTACTTACTACTCGCTACTCGCTACTTTGTAAAATCCCGCTTGCTGATACGACTCATCCAGCAACTCAATCGGATGAACCACGCGCAATTTCATTCCCGTTAAGGCAGCGCCCGCGGCAATCTGCATGTGACATCCGGGATTGCCGGTTGCCAGGATCCGCGCGCCGGATGAGTCTATTTGCGTCAGTTTTTCAGTTAGGACTTCCTGCGACAATTCCGGCTCGAGCAAGTTGTAAACACCCGCACCACCACAGCAGACATCGCTTCCATTCAGCATCGCAAAATTCAAATCGGGGATCGCCCAGAGCATTCCCAACGACGAATCTGCCGCGTGCTGCCCATGAAGCAAATGGCATGAGGCATCATATGTCGTGCGTTCATATCCGATGCCGGCGCCGTTGCGAAAGCTGATCGAGTTAAGCTGCTGACCAATATCGCGAACGCGCGCGCTGAATTCTTTTGCTCGTTCGGCGTACTGCGGATCGTCGGCGAGCAGATGACCGTACGAAACCAGCATCGCACCGCATCCGCCCGCGTTCGTGATTATGGGAGCGGCGCCAGCGCCATTCGAACCCGTCGCGAAGGCCTCAATGTTTCGCCGCGCGAGTTGGCGCGCGCCTGCGAGATCGCCGGCATGAGCATGTAAGGCGCCGCAGCAAACTTGCGCCCCAGGCGATTGCGTTGCGCTACCATTCACCTCTAAAACGCGTTGCGTGGCTTCGTTAACTCGCTTGAATAAACCTTCGGTAACGCAACCTTTGAAGAGAAGAACTCTGGGTACGCAGTCGTCTCGACTGCTTGTGCGGGAAACCAAAGCAGTCGGGACGACTGCGTACCCAGGTCCGTCGCTACCGCGAGCGGTTCTGTACCCACGCGATCCTTCAAGTAGTGCCAGCGCAAACTCAAATCTCGGCGACATCCCGCGCGCGATTCCGCTGCGCAAAAGAAACTTCACTACTCCCAAATCACGCATGACTCGCGACAGCGTAAATGCTGCTCGCAATCTTCCGGGCTGCAACCACACATGGCGCAGCACAAAATGCAGCAGCCGATACACCGGCGTCTGCTTCCCCGGATTTTTCGTGATCTCCGCCCGCGCCGCTTCCAACAAGTGACCATACTGCACGCCCGCGGGACAGGCCGCTTCACAAGCGCGACAACCGAGACAGCGATCGATGTGCGTCTCAAACGTCGGCGAATCAGGCTTCAGCCGTCCTTCCTTCACCGCGCGCATCAGGTAGATGCGACCGCGCGGGCCATCATTTTCATCTGAGGTCGCCACATAGGTGGGACACGCTTCAAGGCACAGCCCGCAATGAACACAGGCGAGAATTTTTTCTTCTTCGTGAGAGAGTGCGGTCGAGAGGTTTGAGATTTCAGCGGCCATGCTTTGGCGTGAAGCTAAGCGGCCGGGGCTAGCTCTGCTTCATTCTGAACGATTACGGTTGGATTTGGATTGGCTTCAGGAACTGGCAGGTTCTGTTCGACAAGAAGTGCAATGTGTTCTTCCATTCCCCATTTCGCTTTATAAAGACAATCTTCAATTGAATGACCAACGCCGGTGAACCCTTCGAGATCGGGCGAATAGAAGCCAAAAAACATCGGGTCCGACGTGGCTTCAATTGTCAGTGAATACTTAAGATCGATCATTCAATTTCCGGTCTAGCTTATTCACTCCCGCGCCAGCTACTTTGAACTACATCACGCATTACAACAAGCAAACCGGGCCACTCGTCTTCGGCAAACTGGCGAATTGCTCTCATTGCCCTTTCGTGAATCTTACTTTCATTCGGCTGGTGCAATCTTACAACGAGGATTCCAAAATGCGATTCGCGACGATGATTGACAAAGCCTTGTCAGTGGTAATCAAAAGTCTCTTTTCTCTTTGGATTTTCGCCCACAAAAGATCGTCCGCGATTCCCTGATCACTCGTGCCACGAACATCCAGAACGTCGTGTCCCAACTTTCTCAATTCCACAACCGTAACTAGCGGGATGTTTTCGTCCACGCATATCTTCATCAGCCACCGGCGACCTTCTCGATGGGTGTGACTTGTTCCTCCGCGAGTGCTGCCGCATATTCGAGGCACGCGTTGATATCGGCACGGTTGATCTGCGGATAAGCGTGAAGGAGACCTTCAATCGTATCGCCGTTTGCCAGCATGCTGACTATCTGATGCACTGGCAGGCGCGTGCCCTTTATGCAAGCCTGTCCATGGCAAATGCCAGGGTCGATTGAAATACGATCGAACATTCTTATTCCTTCGGAACAGAAGTATAACGAGCCTAAGAAAACTTAGCCAGCTATCCCTCTGATACCGGTGGTGATCCCTTTCGTGTAGTTGCCCTAATATTCGGAGTTGTCATATTTAGAACCTGCTCATAGAGAGAAGGGTTAGTGTCTGATGATAGTTCGAGCGCGGTTATCACCTAAACCCCGCCTTCGCCCGCATGTCCTGCTCCGACTGTTCCGCTACCGCTAGGACGTATTGAGCTGGCAAGTGGACCTTCCATTGTTTTCGATTTTTGGATCGGTGTTCAGAAGAAGCAATTCAACGAAAGGCCAGTAGACCTCAAACTTCGAAGAAAAGAGATACTGATCCGCCCCTCCAACGGCGAACAAATAGCCCTCCAGAAATGAGAGAACTTCTGGAGGGAGTGATCTGGACAACAAGACCGAATATTGAAAAGCATCTTTCTTCATTGGAACGTCCTGCCCAGGAAAAGCCGGTCCACTATTCGCCGATAGTTCTCATCGGCTGGTAGATCTTTGGATTGCAGAGGGAATTATCAGGCCTGTCACGTCGAAGCGCGCTGTCAAGATTCTGACGCCTTCACGTGGAAGGGATCAAAACCCTCAATACCCAATCGCCAACCCATCGCTGCGTCTCGGATCGACTGCACCCAGGCGAATGCCGGTCTTCTCTTCAATCATGATCCCTTCACAGTCGCCGAGATAGCGTGGCTTGTCAGTCAGCTTGTGGCCGCGCGCGGCGAGGGATCTTTGCGTATCGCCCGACAATCCGTACGGTTCGTAAACCAATTCATCCGGCAGCCATTGATGATGAATGCGCGGCGCATCGATCGCTTGTTGAATGTTCATGTTGTAGTCAATGACATCCGTGATCACATCGAGCACAGTGTTGATGATCGTGGGCCCGCCGGGACTGCCGACCGTGAACCAGAGCGTACCGTCTTTACGCATCACAAACGTCGGCGTCATCGCTGACAACGGTCGTTTGCGCGGCGCGACGGCGTTGCGCTCACCTTGAATCAACCCATAGAGGTTCGGCGTGCCGGGCTTCGCCGCGAAATCATCCATCTCGTCATTCATGATGAGGCCGGTTCCTTTAGCTACCACCGCCGAGCCAAACGAGTTGTTCAATGTGTAAGTGTTCGCCACCGCGTTCCCTTCGGCATCGACTACCGTGAAGTGCGTGGTCTCATCCGATTCGTAGCCAGTCGGCTTCCCTGCTTTGACTTGCTCACTCGTTGACGCTCGTTCCGGATTGATGGTGCGGCGTAATTGCGCAGCGTATTGCTTGTCGACGAGTCCCGCGATCGGCACTTTCACGAAGTCGGTGTCGCCCATGTACTCCGCGCGATCAGCGAATGCGCGGCGCATCGCTTCGGTCATCAGGTGATACCGATCGGACGATGCCCAATCCATTTTCTTGAAGTCAAAGCCTTCGAGAATATTGAGCATCTCGATCAGCACGGCGCCTCCGGATGACGGCGGCGGCATCGAAACTATTTCGTAGCCGCGATAAGTTCCATGCAGCGGCTCTCGTTCCTTGGCGACATAACCGCGCATGTCCTGCATCGTAAGCAAGCCGTTGTGACGCTTCATGTCTTCCACGATCAGTCGCGCTGTCTGCCCTTCATAGAATTCATTCGGGCCGCCACGCTGCAAACGCGCAAACGTCGCCGCGAGATCAGGCTGACGAAACGTTTCGCCTTCGTTGTAGAACTTTCCGTTCTTGAGATAGATGCGCTTCGTCTCGGGATACTTCGAGAGATATTCGCTGTTGCCGCGCAGGCCTCGCGCCAGGTTGTAGGTTACGTTTATCCCGTTAGCCGCGAGGGCGCGCGCCGGTTCAATCAACTGTGACCAGCTCAACTTATGCGAACCGTACTTTTTCAAAGCCAGTTCCATTCCGCGCACGGTGCCGGGAACTCCCGCGGCGCGATAACCTTCGATCGATCCGCCTTCACCCTTGATCACGTTGCCGTTTTTGTCGAGGTAGATATTGTGAGTCGCTCCGGCCGGGGCCATCTCACGGTAATCGATCGCCGTCGATCGTCCGTCTTTTAGATGAATCATCATGAAGCCGCCCCCGCCGAGATTTCCCGCCGCGGGATGCGTCACCACCAACGCGAACGCGACGGCAATCGCGGCATCGACTGCGTTGCCGCCGCGCTTCATGATGTCGACGCCAACCTGCGAAGCGACTTCGTTGATCGAGGCGACCACACCGTGTCGCGCGCGCACGGGTTCACGCGATGCGGCGCCAACGAGGATGGGATCATAAGCTCGGGGCAATACGACAAATGAGCTTGTGACCGATAGCAGTATTAAGGCCGCTGCAATTCGACTGGCCAGGTATTTCTCTTTCATGTGTACCATCCCGTAGCTGACGCTTTTTTGGTCATCGCTCCGTCAGGAGCGAAATCTTTATAGAACCGGCGCCGGAATAAATCAATAAGCTCCGAAAGAAGCGAAACACGTTTTGGTTTCGCTTCTTTCGGAGCCCGGTAAAGGAGAGGGAATCTGAAACTATAAATATCTCGTCCCTATCGGGACGAAAGCATGTCACGCAGCCCCCGGCGGTGTTCCCGCATTTTTGTCGAAAAGTCTTCCCGGCGACAACAGATCCTCCGGATCGAGTTCCTGCTTGATTCGCTTCATCAACTCAGTGGTCAATCCAAAGCTGCCCCACGAATCGAATTCGCGTTTGACGTCCGCTGACGCCCGCTCAACTACCAGACTGCCGCCGAGATTCTCTGCCTTCTGGCGCAGCCGTTCAAGCGCGCGCACCGCCTGTTGATGATAAGTCGGACACTTGGCGAGCACCCGCACGCGGCCATCACCCAGTCCTGCTTGCCACTGAGCGCCGGGATGCGCCGCTTCATCAAGCGCAGAGACTTCATTCACGAATGATGGCACATCGCTGGCTCGCAAGCGCGCTAACCAACTGAGATCGCTTTCGGTTTTCAGGGGTGCTGCGGCCAGCCGCTGCCAAATGGCCTCATCGTCATCGAAAGTCGAGCATTGAAAACCCTGATCGCGCAGGACCTTCAATGCCTGTGCCGTTTGCGTAACCACGGCTCGCGCCGAACCAGCGAACTTTACCAGCAGTACGTCCTCGTTCCTTGGTTGAATGGCGAGGCCCTGGGCCAGCTTCGAGGAAACAAATTCAACTGCCACGGGGAAAAAGTTGCTGGTGATGCTGCGGCCCGCGTTCAGCAGCAAGTCGCGCGAGCCCGTCGCTACAATCGTGCGCGTCTCAGGCGGCAGCGGTCGCAGCTTGAAAGTTAATTGCGTGATTACTCCCAACGTCCCAAAACTTCCGGTGAACAATTTGCAGAGATCGTAGCCGGCGACATTCTTGACGACGTTTCCGCCCGCTTTGATCTGTCTTCCGTCGGCGAGTACCGCGCGCATTCCAATCACGAAAGACCGCAGCCGACCGTAACCGAAACTCTGCGGGCCGTTCGATCCGGTGGCGACCGCGCCGCCCAGCGTGATGCTGCCATCATCCGGCGGATCGACTGGCAACCACTGTCCCGCTTGCGCCAGCTGACTCTGAAAATCACGCAACGTCATTCCCGCCTCCGCAGTCGCCACGAGATCGGCCGGTTCGTGCTTCAGCAGACTCTTCATGTGACGCGTGCTCACGATCAGATCGGCTTGCGTCATCAGGTTTCCTGACTCGACGAAAGTGCGACTTCCGGCTGGAACTACGTTTAGACCTTCGCGCGCCGCGAATCGGATTACTTCCGAAGTCTGTTCCGTTGAGGCAGGGGAAACTTCGATGATTCGTTCAGCGCGAGTGTGGCGAAGTTCGAGCGTGAAATCCTCCAGACGCCGCACGCCAACATTGCCCAGCAGTTGCGCCAGCTCTCGCTGAATCCGCGCTTCATTCATGCGCGCGGCCAGGAGATTCGCCGAAGTGGAGACGCCAAGCGTTGCTCCCTCTCCCTTTGGGAGAGGGTTGGGGTGAGGGACGAAGTTGCGACGCGCTAAGCCCTCACCCTGGCCCTCTCCCACAGGGAGAGGGAAAAAACTCTGCGTCGCGACCGCACGCGCTTCGCCACACCCGCGCGGCATTGGAATGATCTTGCCCGGATTACACAAACCCGAAGGATCGAACGCCGCGCGCACGCGCAACATCGCGTCCATGTCGTCTTCAGAAAAAATC
Organism: Pyrinomonadaceae bacterium; assembly: GCA_035577445.1. Taxonomy (GTDB): domain Bacteria; phylum Acidobacteriota; class Blastocatellia; order Pyrinomonadales; family Pyrinomonadaceae; genus UBA11740. The sequence goes on along the minus strand of DATLVM010000380.1, from coordinate 16,605 downwards.
AGCGGCAGGTAAGAACTCTTGTCGAGCCCAACGCCGTGCTCGCCGGTAATCGATCCTCCCGCGGCAACGCAAGTTTCCATGATCTCGCGTCCGGCTTGGCGCACGTTTTCGATGTCCGTGCCGCGTCGCAGATCGAAACAGATCAATGGATGAAGATTGCCGTCGCCGGCGTGAAAGACATTCGCGAGCATCAAATTGTATTTCGCGCTGATGCGATAAGTTTCGGCGAGCACTTCAGGCAGGCGCGAACGCGGCACCACCGCATCCTGAATCATCACGTCCGGCATCAAGCGGCCCACCGCTCCGAACGCTCCCTTACGCGCGGCCCAAAGTTTCTTTCTCTCTTTTTCATCAGTCGCACTTTTGACTGATCTCGCGCCGTGCTGCTTCAGGATCGAAGCAACTCGTTCGGCATCCTCATCGATGCCGGCTTCAACGCCGTCGAGTTCCACGAGCAACACCGCTTTTGCATCAACCGGCAAACCCGCGGTGAACACGCTCGCCTCAACCGCGCGAATGATTGCGTTGTCCATCATCTCAAGCGCTGCGGGCAGCATGCCGGCGGCGATGATTGCCGAGACGGCCCGGCTCGCGTCATCAACGTCCAGAAAGTCAGCGAGCAGCGTGCGCACCGCCGGCGGAATCGGTAAGAGTCTCACCGTCGCTTCCGTGGCTATGCCGAACGTTCCCTCCGATCCGACAAAGGCGCCGAGTAGATCGTAGCCGGCGTTCATCAGATCGAGATCCACAACTGAACCGTCCGCCAAAACTACCCGAGCCGCAATCACATGATCTGTCGTCGTCCCGTATTTGAGGCAATGAATGCCCCCCGCATTTTCCGCAATGTTGCCGCCAATCGTGCACGAAGGCTGGCTTGAAGGATCCGGAGCGTAATAGAGACCAAAAGGCGCGATGGCGCGGGATAGCTGTGCATTAACCAAGCCCGTCTGCACCCGCGCGAAGCGATTCTCGCGATCGACTGCGAGGATCTTTCGCATGCGCGCGAGTTCGATCACTATGCCTCGATTGATCGCAAGCGCCCCGCCCGAAAGTCCTGTGCCTGCGCCGCGCGGCGCGAAGCTGATCCCTTCGGCCTGAAGCAGCGCGAGAACTTCAGATGTCTCTTCCGTTGAATTCGGGAACACTACTGCACGGGGCGGATGCTTATGCTGCGGCAGGCCGTCGCATTCATAGACCAGCAACTCGTCAGGCTCAGAGAGAACATTTTCATCATCGACGATCTCGCGGAGTTCTTCGATCAGGGCGTCGGACGATTCGATCTGAGGTTCGGTGGCTGCCATGAATTACTTCATGTTGAATAAGAAAGTTGATGATACACCACGCGCGCTTTTGTAACGCAAGCCGTTAGCTTGCGGGTCGTGGGAGAACTCCGAGCGGTATCGAAGGATCAGGGTGACGATTCTAGATGGCGCGTAAGGTTTCTGAATCCAACAGCGGCAAATCAGCGTATAATGGCCGCATGAGCACGAACCTGCTGGAGCTGAGAGACGCGGCCGCACAAGTCGGTGAGGCTGTTTACGATGAACGGCTTCGGCAGCTTGAGGCCGAGGAGTCAGGCAAATTCGTAGCGATCTATCTTCCGACTCGTGAATGTTTTGTTGAGACCTCGCTGATAGACGCAGCCGACAGGCTACACCAAAAATATCCCGGCGCGCGGCCTGGCGAAGTATATACGCGCAGGATCGGTGAGCGGTCGGTGATTTTCGCACACACACCTCGCATCACGTCGTAACCGTGAAGGGTCTCCTCACATCCGATCTCACACCTTATATAACCGTGGCGATTGGCCACAACATTGAAACTTGCATAGTCGATACGGGTTTTAGTGGCGCGATCTATCTCAACGAACACAGAATTGCGGAATTGAACTTACCCTTTCTGACCAGCGCGCCGATCGCGCTTGCCAATAAGAGTGAAGTGATCGCAGACGTGTTCGAAGCAAACGTAACTTGGTTTTCGGTCAATCGGCGAGTGGCTGTCATCGGAGGTCCAGTCGGATGCGAAACGCTCATGGGAATGGAACTCCTGGCCGGATGCCGAATTGAACTCGATGAAGGCTCTCACGCACTTAGGATTGAGCTTTTGTAAGTCGGTCCGCGCGAGACCTGATATACAAGCGATACGCGAGATAGATGAAGCACCCCACCGCCGCCGCGAGAGCTGTGGCAATCGCTTCATACAGAGTGCTGTTCAATAAGAGCCATGCCGACAGGACCAGGGCCGCGATCGCTATGACGGGCCCGCCGCGTAGTTTGAAATGAGCGGGCGGTGCGCCGGAGCGCTTCCTCAGCACCGGCAATGCTGCGCACGTCACCGCATACGCTATCAATCTGGCGATGGTGCTGATCGTCAGCGCGGCGACGAATGAACTCTTCAAAGTCAGCACCAACATCAATGCAGTTGTGACCAGGATAGAGATGTGAGGTGTGAAGAAGCGTCGATGCACCTTCGCGAACATCGACGGCAGTTGCTTTCGTTCCGCGATTGCGAACGGCACGCGCGACGCCGATAGCACCGTGATGTTCAAGTTTCCGGCGACGGAAATAATCGCGCCTGCGGAAATAATCGCCGCGCCCGCGGTGCCCATAAATCTCTGACCCGCATCCGCCAAAGGCTTTGTCGAGTTAGCCAGATTAGGCAAAGTGCCGATGCAAACAACCTGGATCAGAATGTAAGTCGAGGCGATCACCGCCATCGCGATGAGCAGCGCGCGTGGCAGATCTCTCTGCGGATTCTTAATCTCGCCGGCGGGAATCACGGCCATCTCAAATCCAGTGAACGCGTAGAGCAGCAACAGAACCGATTGCGAGAACGCGCCGGTCGCCGGCCGCGCGCTCAACGCGAACGAGTGCGGATTGAGAAAGAACAAACCGACGGCGATGAAGATCAGCATCGGGATGAGCTTCCCAATTGTAAAAATGTTGCTGGCGATCGCGGCCTGTCGAACTCCAACAACATTCAAAAGTGTCAGCGCAACGACAACCGCAACAATAATGAGCGCGCGAATCATTCCAGTATTCGCCGGCGCCCAAAAGAACGATAGATAGCTGATCATCAAGTTGCAGTTGGCCGCGAAAGCCGTCAGTCGGGCCAACCAAATCAACCATCCCACTTCGAAGGCCACTGCCGATCCGAACGCTTCCTGCGCGTAAAGATAGGGACCGCCCGTTTGCTCGAACCGACTGCCGACCTCCGCGAAGCACAGGATGATCAGCATCACGACCAGCGCGCAAACTATGAACGCGATCAAACTGTAGGAACCGATTAGCGCATAGACTTTCGCCGGAAGACCAAAGATACCGGCGCCAATGATGCCGTTGATGGTGACGGCTACGAGGTCCCAACGGCGGATGCCACGGACGAGGCTAGTGCTTGAAGGTTGTGACACGGGCGGGGCCGCTGACGTTTGCTGAATGGCGCTGGCTTCCTCTGCCGCAACTCAAATTAGATCGGCCTGAAAATTAGTCTTTCTTAGTAGCTGGAGGCGCAGGCTGTTCCGGTGCTGGCGTCGCAGGCTGCGGTGGCGTTGGCGGTTCATGTGGCGAAGTCTCGGGCTGAGCCGGCTTATTTCCCTTTGGCTTCTTATCTTCCCGTGCCTCGTGGTCCACGTCCTCCGGCTGATCGTCGCGGGCGGCCTCTTCAGCGCCCTGAGCGGCGTTGACCTTTTCCATCGCGTCCTGCATTCTTTGCACCCATCCGGTCAGCTCATTCTCGAGGATTTGTTCTGTGCTTTGCACCAGCAGTTGTCGGTTGGCTGGCTTAGCTTGATCGGTTTTGCCTAGAGATCGCCACCAACTTTTTACGGTCAAAAGATCAGATGCCGACTGATTGTATTTCACCAAGGTGCTTTCTATCTGAAAATGTTCCAGGTGGGCAGCCAGAGCAGTCGCGACTGCTGTAGTGACCGCGATCCATATCTGCCATTCAATCGCCGCCAGCAAAGTACCCACCCCACCGATAATGTAGATAAGCCACTGCCGCCACCGCAGCTGCCTTTCGAGCTTGATTGTCTTGGACTCGAAATAAGATCGCTGGTCGTCTAGACGGCCGGCGATATACGCATCCGGTCCAAGAAAACTCATGCCGTCATCCGTTTCCGCGGCGGCGTAAGGCGGCGGGAGCGAGCCGTCATATGGTTTAAGCGCCAGTTCGTTGACTTCTGTTTGCGAGATGCGCCGGGCAATGTTCCCCACGACCTGGGACAAGAGAATCTCGGGGGACGTCGACGCTTTGGCGATCTCTTCATCGCTATACTTGCCGGTACGGGTGCGATAATGAAAGATCTCGCGCTTGATGGCTTCCGCACTTCCACGCAACAGCACCCATTTCTTGCCGGTCTTGAATCGGTTGGTCGCGGCGACAAGAATCGAAATAGAAATCGGCACAATTAGGATTAGGTAATAAAGCAACTTGCCAACAAACGTCCGCGCCGCTTGCCAGTCAACCGGGGTTGGAACGGCCTTCAGTTGTTTTTGCACAACGGCCAGCACCGTGGCGCTTACTCCCAGCCAGATAGTTCCCCAAAGCAGCGTGCTAAAACTTTTCTGCTGCCGCCCAGCGTTTTCGTCATATTTTGCGAATCGTTCCCAGGCTAATCGCAGCGCAAGATTACCTGACAACTGTTGCACCACCAGCCGCCGCAATTCTGGCGGTGAGCCCTTCTTTGAGAAGATGTGGATGTCGCCTTCGGCAATAATTTCGGCCAAGTCCGGATCCGTTACCGATGACTGCTTTTTTTTCACGGCGGTGGCGGCGGTGGCGACTTCGTCTGCCAATCTCCCGCTGCCTTCAATCACGATAATCGGCCACTGATGACGAACCGCCCGCAGGGCTTCTTCCTTCGCGATCGCGCCGCCGTTTACCAAAATCGCAACGACCGGCAGACCGGCAGACAATTCCTCGGCCAGTGCGTACATCAAAGGGACTTCGTCGCCCCAGTCCGGCTCCGGGACCAGAACAAAATGGCTATGGTTAGGTTCAAGGGCCGCGCCGCCGTCCGGCATTTCTGCGGGTCCGCCAGGGTAGGTCACTTTTGGCGCCGGCGCCACGCCAACTAGCGCGGTGAGGTGGCCACGGTCAGCGACTGCATCGCCCATTAACGACATTACGCCGGATTGCGTTCCTCCATCGATAATAGTCGCCTGAACGTCCACCGCGGCGCGGGCTACGCCGCGGCTGAAGAGTTGTTCAAGTTGCGGTCTTAGAGCGTTATCAAGTTCGTCGGCGCCGCCAATGATCAGCACGACGCGGCGTGGCTTTGGCAGGGCAAGTTGCGAAACAATATCGGGCGCATTGGCGTCCGCGTTGGCGAAGGCGAGTTTCGCGACTCGGCCCTTACCGAAATTGATTTCGCGGGGCCTGCCGTTCTGCTCTTTGGGGTCATTCATAGGTCGCCACTAGGTACCAGCCAGCTTGCAAACTAAAAAGCGACAAGATTGTGCTCAGACGTGACAATGGAAGCTTGAGACGTCTCGACCATAATGTAGGCTAAAAGTGATGTCAAGATTCTTATCGCGAATTCAAGCCCGGCGACTTAAAGCTTCCCGCGCAACTTCTTTGTCGTCAAAATGGAAAACTTCGCGACCGATGATTTGATAGTCTTCGTGACCTTTGCCTGCGATAAGAACCAAGTCGTCAGCGCGAGCCTGGGCGATGGCTTGATGAATGGCTTCGCGTCGATCCGCGACCTTCTCGTAAGGCTTGCCTGTTTTCTTAATTCCCTTTTCGGCGTCGGCAAGAATTTGATTTGGATCTTCAGTGCGGGGATTGTCGGATGTCAGGATTACCACATCGCTTAGCGACCCGGCCGCTTCTCCCATGGGCGCACGCTTCGATCGATCTCGATCGCCGCCACAACCGAAGACGGTGATGATTCTTCCTTTCGTGACTTCGCGTGCGGTGCGCAGAACGTTCAGCAAAGCATCGTCGCTGTGCGCGTAATCGACTACCACTGCGAAATCACCTTCATGCGGCACGCCTTCGAAGCGGCCCGGCGCCCCGTTGCATTTCGACAGCGCGTTTGTGATCACTTCCAGTGAATAGCCCAGAGCAAGACCGCTCGCCAGAGCGGCCAGCGTGTTGTAAACGTGCGGTGGGCCCACCAACGGCGAATGAAAATCGACTTCGGTACGCGCGCTTCCAGCGGGCGGCACGCCAGAGACGTGCGGACCTGCTTGCGTTCGCAAACGAAACTTCATTCCGCTCAAGGAAAACTCAGCATCATGCGCAGTAATGTCCGCGTCAGATTTCACTGCATACGTCACGACGCGCTGCCCTTCACTCTTCAGTCGATTAGCCAACTCGACTCCGTGTGCATCGTCGAGATTGATAACTGAAGTCTTTGGTCGCGATCCCAGCCGCCCATCGAACAAGCGCTGCTTCGCGTACCAGTAGTTCTCCATCGTCTTGTGATAATCGAGATGATCGCGCGTGAGATTCGTGAACACCGCAACTGCATAGTCGAGTTCATCGCAGCGATGAAAATCCATGGCTTGTGAAGAGCATTCCATCACCGCCGTCTTGCATCCGATTTCGACTGCTTGGCGCAACAGCCGCTGCATGTCAGTCGCCTCCGGCGTTGTGCGACCGGCTTTCCGTTTATCCTTTCCTAGTCGATATTCAACTGTGCCGGTCATTGCGACGGGCTCGCCGGCGGCTTCGGGAATCGACGCAATCAGATACGCGCAAGTCGTTTTCCCATTTGTGCCCGTAATGCCGACAAGATTCAATTCGCGTGAAGCGTGATGATGAACAGCGGCAGCGGCGAGCGCCATGGCGCGACGGATATCGTCAACCTGAATCCACGCGCCGCTGAAATCGCCCGGTCGCGCCAATTCGGAAATCACTCCGACAGCACCCTGCTGCATCACCTGCGGAATGAATTTGTGCGCGTCGAACAACTCGCCACGGACCGCCGTGAACAAACTTTCCTCTTTTGCGAGCCGCGAATCGTGCGTCACGTCAGTCACTTCAGAGTTCAAATTGCCCGACGCGTGGCCACTCGTCGCGCGCGCGACATCTTCAACCCTCACTTTGCTTTCTTTCGTCGCCGTGCCCACTTCAAGTCACTCAACAATCACAGTTTGAAATCAAAGATTCGCGATTATAATCAACGCCGCCGTTTTCCGATACGCCAGGCACCGAGCGGTGGCGACGGGATCAGTTGTCGCTTGCGATTCTTGATCCGTACGCTACGGCTCCCGGTACGACAAGTCTGCGGAGGTTATTCAGATGAGACTTCTAATTGCTTTGCTTTTCGTCGTCGCTGTTGGATTTAGCTTCATGAATAAACCCGTGCGAACCAACGCTGCAGCGCTCGAATACGACCTCATCATTCGCCAGGGGCGCGTGATCGACGGCAGCGGTCGCGCTGGATTCATCGCCGACGTCGCTATCAAAGACGATCGCATCGCGCGTATCGGCAATCTTCGAGTTGCAAAAGCGAAACATGAGATCGACGCGCGCGGGCAAGTTGTTGCGCCCGGCTTCATCGATATGCTCGGACAATCGGAGCAATACGTGCTTATCGACCCACGCGCGATGAGCAAAGTGATGATGGGCGTGACGACTGAGATTACCGGCGAAGGCGAATCGATTGCGCCGGTGAACGATCGCATCTTGAAGGAGCAGGAAGATTTCAATCGTCGCTTCAACCTGACGGTCGATTGGCGCACGTTCGATGAATATTTCAAGCGACTCGACCAACAGGGCGCGGGCATTAATCTGGGAACATTCGTCGGCGCGACACAGGTTCGGGAATACGTGATTGGCTATGACAATCGTCCGCCGACTGCTGCTGAGCTTGAGCAAATGAAAAAGTTAGTTGCGGACGCGATGAAGGATGGGGCGCTTGGGCTCTCGACTTCGCTGCAGTACGTGCCGGCACGATTCGCCAAGACCGACGAGATTGTCGAACTTGCGAAGGTCGCGCATCAATACGGCGGCATCTACATCACGCACCAGCGGAGCGAAGCCAACGCGATCGACGATTCGATGAAAGAAGTTTTCGAGATCGCTCGTCGCGCGAACATCCCGGCCGAGATTTGGCATTTCAAAACTGCTTACAAAAAGAACTGGGGCCGCATGCCCGAGATGCTTCAGCGCATTGCCGCCGCGCGCAGACAAGGACTGAAGATAACCGCCGACGTTTATCCTTATGTTGCGGGCAGCACTTCTCTGAGTGCATGCCTGCCGCCGTGGGCGCTGGAAGGCGGCACGGACAAAATGATCGCGCGACTGAAAGATCCATCGACGCGTGATCGTTTGAAGAAAGAGATTACAACCGACTCGAAGGATTGGGAGAATATCTATCTCGGCAGCGGCGGACCTGGCGGAATTCTGATCGGCTCAGTCACGAATCGCGAACTGGACAACTGGCAAGGCAAACGTTTGTCGGAGATCGCTGTGGCGCAAAACAAAGATCCGCTCGATGCGCTGTTAGATTTCATCATTGCCGATCACGGACAGACCGGCGCGATCTTTTTCATGATGCAGGAGAGCGACATGAACGCCGCGCTGAAATCTCCCTTCGTCAGTATCTGCACCGACAGCGGCGCCCGCGCGACTGACGGCCCGCTCGCTGGATCGAAATCGCATCCGCGCGGCTGGGGAACTTATCCACGGATTCTCGGTCGTTACGTTCGCGATGAGAAGTTGATGCCGCTGGAAGTCGCGATTCACAAGATGACGGGACTGCCGGCTTCCAACGTAGGATTGAAGCAGCGAGGACTGTTGCGCGAAGGTTACTTCGCTGACATCACGATCTTCGATCCGACAACCGTAATCGATCGCGCAACCTTTGAAGAACCAAATCAATATCCAGTGGGAATCAATTACGTGATTGTGAATGGACAGATTGAAGTTGATAACGGTCAACGAACGCCCGCCAATGCTGGCCGAGTTTTGCGAGGGCCGGGAAATGCGGGCCGCAGATGAACGCGGATTGACGCAGATAAGAAAAATGCCAGTCAGTTTCTGTTCTGATCTGCTTTCATCCGTGTAATCCGCGGCTTCATTTCATTCACTAAAGCGAGCCGACAATCTTCCGATACTCGTCTTCACTGAAAGCCTTCAGCGTCTCAGTGCTGACGTTTCCCTGCGAACCTAAACCGAGAACGGCCTTCGCGTAGGTCTCGTCATCCGGCGCTTCGATCACACAAACCAGATCGTAACGGCCCATCGTTAGATAACTGTCCTTGAGTTCGACACCCATTTTCTTGAAAGCCTTGCGTCCGGCGTCGAGTCGCTTGGCGCTCGATCCAACTTTCGAGATTCCCTGTTGCGTCCAATTGAGCAGTGCGATGTAAGTTGGCATAGTTTTTCTCCTTCTTAGCAGGTGTCAGAAGCCCGACCATCAGGTAGGGCAGCTTTCGAATCTAGCCCTCCCTGACGGTCGGGCTTCTGACACTAGATCTTAATGATGACGTTCTTCCGATAGAGCAACCACATTAAAAACAGCCATAAGAGAATGAACGAGATGGCAAACGCGAGCGAAGCATTGTTCGGCGAGAGCCACGACGCGAACAGATGGTTGTAAATGAATGGTTGCAGCGCCATCGGTGAACCATCCGGCTTGCGCACGTGAAGCATCGAGCTGAACTTGCCCATAAAGCCGCTGCTCATTCCCATCAGACGTGCCATCACTCCCGTGCCGACGAATAAAACGATCGCGTTCACGCCAAAGATCACAAACGGTTTGGTCCACCACTTCGAACCCTTGATGTCGATCAGCCAATAACACAGCGCGAGAAATTCGAGCGCGAGTCCGGCGGTGAAGAAAACATACGAACTGGTCCACAGTGACTTGTTAATCGGGAACCACGGATTCCAGCACCAGCCGATGATCATGCAGGCAAAGCCCGCGACCATCAGCAGCGCGACTTTCTCAATCGGCGTCTTCTCTTTCGCGCGAATCAGATACCCGGTGAGCACGCCAAACAGAGTCGTCGCCAGCGCGCCCATCGTGCTGAGAATTCCTTCGGGATCGTAAACAATTCCCTGCTTCCAAATGTGGGGCCCAAGGACTTTGCGATCGAGAATTGATGCAAGACTGCCTTCCTTGCTCAGATCGCCAACGTAATAGCCGTTCCAGTGAACATGCTTCATCACGACGAAGTAGATCACGAGTAGTGCCAGCGCAATGATCGCGGTAGTACGCGCACGCGTCGTCAGATAAATCAATCCGGCAAAGAAATAGCAGACCGCGATGCGTTGCAGCACGCCGGGAATGCGAATCGTGGACAAGTGGAAATAAGGAAAGCCGGCGAGGAATTCGCCGAGCAGAAAGATAATGACGGATCGATAGACAACTTTGATGAAGAGCGATTTTCGCGGATCGCCGCGTTCAATCCTTTTGCCGAAGGCCAGGGGAATCGCGACGCCAACGATGAACAGAAAGAAAGGAAAGATTAGATCCGTCGGCGTCCAGCCATTCCACTCGGCGTGCTCAAGTGGCCAATAGATATGCGACCACGTGCCGGGATTGTTCACGAGCACCATGCCCGCGATCGTCAGACCGCGGAAGACGTCGAGTGAAACCAGGCGATTGCTCGAAGGAGATTGATCTTTAGCCCCCCACAGCGCTTGCAAACCATATGGTTTTGGGTTGCCTTTCGAACGTTTGCGCAACCAACGCGTGAGACGGGCATCGGGTTTTGTCGGAATGATCGATTCGCTCATTATTTCGATAGCGCTCCGTCAGGAGCGAAATGTTTATAGTTCACGCGACCAAACGGACATTAAGCTCCGCTAGGAGCGAAATGTATCTGGCCCATAAATGGGCTTGCGAATATCACTGGTTCTCATGGGCTATAAACATCTCGTGCGTACGGCACGAAGATCACTGATCGCTATTACTCTCTTAGCTGTCTCTCCTTTCTGCGTAATCTGCGTAATCTGCGTAATCTGCGGATTATTCATCTTTGCGTAGGCGCGACGGGTCGTGTACCCAAACCAAACTCCTCCGGGTTCGGCAGAATAGAAGTGGCTTCGTATCGTCGCATCGCTTCATCCATCTGCCGGCTCTTGCCCAGCCAAATTGAAACCATCTGATCGTAGCGGGCCAGCACGCTCTCTAGCCAATACGGCCGATTCTCTGCCAGCCATTGCTTGCGATAGTCCTCTTTCAAAATCGAAAGCTCTTCAGCCATCTCGCGCAGGTTGTTGTAAATCGCGCCGTAGTAGTAACGCAGCTTGCGCGCCTTCGCTCGGTCGCCCAGGTTCAAATACGCGTCCCAATATTGATCGCTAAACTTCTGCATGACTTCGTAACGACGCCCGAGATGATCGAATCGCCGCGCCGCCAGTTTCATGCCGTCCAGGCTGGAACTATTACGCCGCGCGCTCTTTTCATTTCTGATGATTTGTTCCTCAGCGTTCTCGACGCTCAAACGCATTTGCTTGATCTTCTCAGAATTTGTGCGAGCGAAATTTATGAATTGAGTTCCAAACGGATCGCGCCAGAACAGCTCGTCAGTTGTTGCGCCTGCGCTGATCGATGGGCCAGCTTTTCCGATCGCCAGTAGCGCTGAGGTTAGATCATTGCCTTCGGCTCGGAAGAACGACCACGCAAAGTTATTATCGAACTGCGTTCGATCCATTGCGCCTTCCTGCCATGACGCTGCCGCGCCCAACGCAATCGAATACCAGGCCATATCGAAAAGCGTCTCGCCGTCGTCGTCCCAGGTCGTGTTCATCATGCCGACGGCGCCGGCTTTCTGACCATCGCGCACAAAGTTGATGATGTTCTTCGCGGCCGCATCGGTGTTCGGAAAGATTTGGTTCCACGTCTGTGCGCCCGGACAGACGAACTGTTGCAGCCCCGCATCCTGAAACGGTTTGATCGACGACCAAAAATCATCGCGCGCGCCGTACTGCCAGTTCATCACGATCAGATCCTTCGGAATGTTGCCGATGAGATCGGGATGATGCAGCGCGATGTCGCCCCAGAACATCAGCTTGCGGTTGTAGGGCTTCAGCAGATCGCGAACGCGATTGAGATGTTCGAAGTAAACCGCGCCGACGCCTTTGGCTTGAGTTTCAGCTCGGCTTTGCCCTTCACCAAGCTCGAATGTTTCGTCCTCGCCGATGTGAAAGAACTCGCCGGGAAAAAGTTCGTTCAGCTCTTTATACCAATCAGCGACTAGCTTGTAACTTCCCGGCTGTTGCGGCGACAGCACATCGCCGTACGGCGTCTCAGCCAGTTCTGCATACTTCTCAAGACGCAGCGCTTTATGAAGATGACCAAACGTCTGCTGCTCAGGAACCAACCCAACGTGATAGTTTCGCGCGTACGCAACCAGATCTTTGATTTCATCGGGCGTCAGTGATCCGCCTTCCGGCCCAATCAGCGGATGCGTCGCGCTGGCGAACGTGTGCTCCATATAAAAGGAGTGCATGTTCAGCTTGAAATGCGCTTCGGTGCGAATCTGCTTCTTGATGTAATCGACGGCGGGAACAGGGCCGCGGCTGATATCGTCTGAGACGCCGCGCCAACGCATCGTCGGCCAATCGATAATCCTGACTGCGGGAATGAACGCGCTTGGGCCTTGCCCGCGGACCAGTTGCTTCAGCGTCTGCATTCCATAGAACGTTCCCGCATTCGTCTTTCCGGCGACGATTACTTGATCAGCATTCGCGAGGATGACATAGCCTTCATCCGTCAGCGTTGACGGAATCGTAATGCTCTGTCGCTTGATAGTCTCGACGACCAACGGCAGATCAATTCGCCCGATGATGATGCTGTGCTTCGAGCCTTTTCCGATCGTCAACGACAAATCGCCGGTGGCCTTGAGATCATCGATAAAATCCTGCGCAGCGAATCGATCGCCAGCCGACTTCGCGTCAGCGAGAACGAGGTGCACGCGCTTATCAATCGCAAATGAACCGGAACCAGCCTCGATCGACTTTGGCGCCGGGATGATCTGAATTGCAGGGGATTGCGCGGAGATGGAAGCACACACAAAGAAAAGGCCTATTACAATTGCCGCTCGCAGCGCGAACGTTCGTGTTAGAGTTGTTTGCATTCGTCGGGGTGTTCTTATGACGGGCATAAATTTTTCTTGATTAAGAAATGATGAGCGCTCGTCTATTTACCTGATCACGCCAGCGAATACAACACTCATGTCCTTGATGCTTCAGGAAATTGCCGAGCAACCGTCGGCTCTGGAGAAAACAATTGCGGAAGAGCGCTCGAAGATTCAGAGTCTCGGGGCCTCGCTCCGCGCGCGCGGCATCGATCTAATTGTTCTGGTCGCGCGCGGCAGTTCGGATAACGCGGCGCTGTTCGGCCGTTACCTTCTCGAAATCACCACCGGCATTCCCGTATCGCTGTCGGCGCCTTCGGTTCACACTTTGTACCAGGGAAAGCTGAGTTTGAAGCACGCGCTGGTAATCGGCGTTTCGCAATCCGGCGAAGGCGAAGACATCAATTTCGTTTTGGAGAACGGACGACAGTCGGGCGCTTTCACAATCGGTATCACCAACGAGCCGGCGTCTTCGATGACCAAGTCCGTTGACGAGACATTGTTGATGCATGGCGGACGCGAACAGTCGGTAGCCGCCACGAAAACATTCACCGGCCAGATGATGCTGTTCTACATGCTGGCCTCGGCCCTGGCGTCCGATGGCCGCGGCATCGATTATGATCGAATACCGGATTTCGCATCACGCGCGCTGGAGCAACAGCCGGCGATTGTCGAGCTGGTCCAGCGCTATGTCTTCATGGAGAACTGCGTGGTGGTTGGTCGCGGCCTGGCTTACGCGAACGCGTACGAATTTGCTTTGAAGCTGATGGAGACCTGCTACGTCGTCGCGGAAAGATTTTCGTCAGCCGATTTCCTGCATGGCCCGGTGGCGATGATCGAGCGTCACTTTCCGGTGATCCTGTTTGCGCCGCCGGGAGTGATGCTGGACGGCACTAAGGATCTGATCGAGCGGCTGCGCGAATTGAGTGCTGACACGCTGGTCATCACCGGCGATCTCGAGGCCGCTGCGAAGTGCTCACGCTCGATCATCATGCCGCGCGAAATCGATGAATTCCTCGCGCCGATTCCTTACATTATTCCGGCGCAACTTTTCGCGGCGCTGCTCGCCGAAGCTAAAGGGCTGGATCCTGACAAGCCACGATCGTTATCGAAAGTGACGAGGACGTTGTAACGCTGCGAAATCTTTGCAACTCTTGTTACTTCTCTCCTGTGACGAATTTGTCGCCATCTCTGAAAATCGGTTGAAAGTCTTCCGCATTGAGCCGATAATTGTCCGCGTCGATGAACGAAGAAAGGACTACGCCGCTATCTGATAACCGCTCGTTCGAAGATCGCGTTTTCGCGCGTTTCGACGCAATCGACGACCGTTTTGAGCGAATTGATGTCCGGTTTGTTTCTATCGAGCAGCGCTTGGAAAAGCTCGAAGCCCGCAATTACGACACGAAGCCCATTTGGGAACGCGCCTTGAAGGCCATCATGGATGTCGGGCTGGAAGTCGGGGAAATCAAAACCAAGGTCGGCGTCATCGAAGGCAAGGTCGGCGTCATCGAAACCAAGGTCGGCGTCATCGAAACCAAGGTCGGCGTCATCGAAACCAAGGTCGGCGTCATCGAAGGCAAAGTTCAGTCTCTCGAAAATGAAGTTGGATCGATGAAGATCTCCATTCGCAACGGACTTGTCGACGTCAGGCGCGAGCTGAAACATCATGTAGGCGAGCGTCTCGATATGATTCTTAAACTTCTCATCGAAGATCGCGAGGATATTCGCGATGCGGAAGACCGTATAAGAGATCTCGAATCAAAGCTTGCCTGAGTCTGATACACTCACGCGGTGAATTCTCCTGACGTCCCCGAGCGCTCACTCCCCTCAAATACTTTAACTCGGCAGCATTCAAGCCAGGCTGGCCATCTGCTCCGCGTGCTCGGCGTGGTTTTCGGTTTGTCCGTCACCATCGGCGGCACAATCGGCATGGGCATTCTGCGCACGCCGGGCGAGGTCGCGAAGCAACTTCCCACGCCCACACTTTTCATCGGCATTTGGATCGCCGGCGGACTGTATGCGCTGCTCGGCGCGATTTCAGTCGCGGAGCTCGGCGCGATGATTCATCGGTCGGGTGGTTTCTATGTTTTCGCGCATCGCGCGCTGGGCAACTATGCAGGTTTCGTAGTCGGTTGGAGTGATTGGATGTCGAGCTGTGCCACGAACGCGCTCATCTCGATGGTGGTGGCCGAATATGTCGGCGTCCTGTTCCCCTCGCTCGCGAACAAACAAACGGCTGTCGCTCTGACAATCGTATTGATGTTCGCGCTCCTGCAGTGGCGTGGCATTCGGTGGGGCAGCTTCACGCAAAACGTCACGAGCTTCGCCAAGGTCATCGCGTTTGCGGCTTTCGTCGTCGTCGCTTTTCTGTATCGATCGCCCGCGCCTGCAACGTCTGTCATGCCACCGATGGCGCATGGTTTCGCATTTTTCGCGGCTCTCGTGGTCGCGCTGCAAGGCGTGCTCTATACCTACGACGGCTGGTACGGAATCATTTATTTTGGCGAAGAGATTCGCAATCCCAGTCGTGACGTCGCCAGGTCAATGCTCGGCGGCGTCATCTCGATCATTCTGATTTACCTGGTAGTGAACCTCGCGCTGCTGCACGTCATGCCGCTTTCAGAGATCGCCGGCGAGCCCCTGGCGGTGGGCAAAGCGGCCGGACTGATCTTCGGCAGACACGGCGATACCGTGATTCGCGTGCTGGCGATCGTGTCGATGTTGAGCACAATCAATGCCTATACGTTGAGCGCCCCGCGGGTTTTGTATGCGATGAGCTGCGATGGCCTGTTCAGTCATCACGGCACGAAAGTAAACATCGGAGGAACGCCGACAGTGACTTTGCTGATCAGCACATTGGTCGCCGTCCTTTTCGTCGTGAGCGGAACCTTCAATCAAGTTCTCGCTGTCATCGCCTTCTTTTTCGTGGCCTATTACACGATCGCTTTCATTTCGGTGTTCGTCCTGCGCAAACGCGAACCGGATCTGCCGCGGCCTTATCGCGTGTGGGGCTATCCCTGGACGACGCTGATTGTCATGATCGGATCGATCACTTTTTTAGCCGGCGCAGTTGCGGGCGACACGAAGAACAGTTTGTGGGCGTTGGGCTTGTTAGCGATCAGTTATCCCGTGTACTTGATCACAAAATGGATGAGCCGCCGGCGACGGCTGCCTTAATGCGATCACTCCAGCCCGTATGCTATTCTCCCGACTGTTAGACACATTCGCGAAAGTGGCGGAATTGGCAGACGCGCCAGACTTAGGATCTGGTACCGAAAGGTGTGGGGGTTCGAGTCCCCCCTTTCGCACCACAAATCTATGGCCGGCGAAGTTCTCCGCTCCTCTTGAAAGTTGAGAATAGATCTTGAACATAACAGTCACCGATCAACAACAATGTAAAAAACAATTGCGACTCGAGATTCCCGGCGAGACGATTCGTGCGGAAACCGATAAGATCGCGACAGACCTCGCACGCAAGGTCACAGTACCGGGCTTTCGACGAGGCAAGGTGCCCAAGTCTGTCGTGAAGACTCGATTCAGGAAGGAACTTCGCGATGAAATG
>DATLVM010000379.1:0-2950 GCA_035577445.1 Pyrinomonadaceae bacterium | reverse complement strand
GCAGCATACCAGCGAAGAAACAACCGCCGTTGTCCGCGAAGTCGCGCGGCGGATGAAGAAGGAACCGATCGTCGTTCGCGACGTTCCGGGGTTTGCTTCCAGCCGGCTCGGCGTAACCCTGGGCCTGGAAGCCATGCGCATGGTTGAGCAGGGTGTGGCCAGCGCGCGCGACATCGACACTGCGATGGAACTCGGCTATAACCATCCGATGGGGCCGTTGCGATTGACGGATTTAGTCGGCCTCGATGTGCGGCTAAGTATTGCTGAGTATTTGCACGGTAAACTGGGCTCAGAAACCTTTCGACCGCCGGAGATTCTTCGCCGCCTGGTGCGCGAAGGAAAGCTCGGCAAGAAGAGCGGCGAGGGTTTCTATAAATGGAGCGATAGCCCGGAACCGCTAACTGCGGCGAGCTTGTAGGAGATTCATCGTAACCGGGTGTTCTCGCAAGCCGTTTCGTAAGAGGCTGAGGAAAACGTGGCGACAGTTATGAGCACGCCTTACCAAAACGAAGAGAGACGCTTTGCCCTGCGCATGGCGCTTCGTCTTCCGATCGTTGTCTCAGGTCGAGCCGACGACGGCGCCGCCTGGAGCGAGCCGACTGAGACCGACGATATTTCAACCGCCGGCGCCCTCTTTCACCTTAATCAAAAGGTCAGCATCGGCGAGAAACTTTACATTCGAGCCCATCGACCAGACGGCTCGCCGACTGAAGCGACCGCCACCGTCGTGCGCTTGTCTCCGGCTATTTACGGCACGGCGCGCGTCGGCGTGCAGATCGCCGAACCTTCCGAAAACTGGACCCGCCTGTTCGTTTCCTGGGTCGCCGATGAACAAGCGGCCGCGCCCGGTGAGTCCTAAAGCATTTCGAAAATCAGCCACCGATAAACACAGATTTCACAGATAGAACTGTTTACTGATCTGTGTCATCCGCGTTCAATCTGTGGCTCAACTTTTTCATTTGATCAGCTTTGTGTCCTTAATGTCTTTGTGGTTAACTCTCTAAAAATCTCATAACTGGAGCAATTCAGTGAGCATTTCATACGAGACCATTCTGGTTGAACGGCGCGGCGCCGTCGCGGTTGTCACGATTAATCGCCCCGAGAAGCGCAACGCGCTGAACATTCAAACGAGGGCGGAAGGCGCGGCTGTCCTGGATGAACTGCGGGCAGATGATTCTGTTCGGGTCGCAGTGTTAACCGGCGCGGGCGACAAGGCTTTTATCGCCGGCGCGGACATCGCCGAGTTCGCTGAGCGCACCGCGATTCAGCAGCGTGAGGTGATGCTGGATCGATCCTTATTCAATGCGATCGATGGTTTTCCGAAGCCCATTATCGCGATGGTGAACGGCTATTGTCTCGGTGGCGGCTGCGAAGTCGCGCTGGCGTGCGACATGCGCATCGCCAGTGACAAAGCTTCGTTCGGGCAACCGGAAATCAATCTCGGAATTATTCCCGGCGGCGGCGGCACGCAACGGCTGACGCGTCTGGTCGGCGAAGGCAAATCGATCGAGATGATCCTGACGGGTGAAATCATCGACGCGCAAACTGCGTTGGCGATCGGTTTGGTGAATCACGTGGTGCCTGCGGATCAGCTCGAGACCAAGACCATGGAGATCGCGAATCGGATTGCTGAGAAAAGTCCGATCGCTCTGCGCCTCGCCAAAGAAGCAGTGAAGCTCGCCTCGCGATCGAACCTCGACGAAGGTTTGCGCCGCGAAGTCGATCTCTTCGCGCTCGTATTCTCGAGTGAAGACAAAGACGAAGGCGTGAAAGCGTTTCTGGAAAAACGCAAACCGGAATTCAAAGGACGTTGATGGTACGGGTATATATCAGCCACAGATAAACACAGATTTCACGATAGGAACGTTTTCTGATCCGTGTCATCCGTGTTCATCTGTGGCAGATAAGTTTGGAAATGAGCTCCGAACTCGAAGCGAACCGATGGTCAGTGATCAGCGAGCGCGGCTGTGAAGCGAGCGGGCTGACGCACGAAGACGCGCGCCGGCTGGTGCATCGCCTGGGAAGTGAAGGCCATCACGGTCTATGCATCATCACCGACGAAGCGGCGAGCCATCTCGCGCGACGTGAAGCGGCTGAGCCCGTGAATAGCTGAATAGTTCTTGTCCCACCGACAAACAAGTCGATAACCGGAGGGCACTTAGTCCACGAGAACGCGCGTCTCAAGCGCTTCGGCTCGTTCGATCGCGCACAGCAGTCGGAGGAACTGAGCGTACGCGCGGCTCCGTAAATTCAGGCGCTCTCGTTCCAGCTCACTCAAATCGTTTCGCAAAATCAAATCGAGGAAGTCGTAGTAATCGCCGGCCGCCGCCAACGGAAACTCACGAGTGTAGCCCGTCGTGTCAGAATCCTCCGAACGAAAACCCGCGACCAGATCGAAGAGGTGGTCCGTGGTCAGATGTGCCCCGGCCCGGCTCAATCTGATCGGCAGGCGCAGTTCAAAGAATCGCAAACCATCGGCCGTGGTCACGCGACGTAATTCCTTGGTCGCTTCGCCATCGAAAGGCGATTCCGGATCGATGAGGATCTGCATCAAGCGCGGCTGGTCTTCCGCGTCAACGGTGTCGAGCACCAGTTGCACTCGGTTGGCGATAAACTTTTCAAAGTGTGCATCGATCGGATAATTGATCCGGCCGAGACATCCTACTGCTTCACCTTCACCGGCCGTTTCCGTCGGCAAACGCGCGGGACAGTGTTCGCAAATCACCGTCTCGTGCTGAAGCTGATCGATGTTCGCGCTCGCCTCTTCGATCCACTGAAGTTTGTCCGAACTGGGTACGCTCTGGTCGCCCGTCGTGAGAATCGTGTGCAGGTTGCTCAGGCGGCCCCACTCGCGCAGTTGCGGCTCGCTATACCGCGCGCGCAGTGAGCAAGGATAATCGACGGCAAATTCGAGCGACATGGATCAATAGGCAGTGAGCGTTAAGCGCTG
>DATLVM010000378.1:0-18225 GCA_035577445.1 Pyrinomonadaceae bacterium | reverse complement strand
AGTTTCCGGTGGGCCTTGCTGATCGACTTGTCCGAGCTTTGTGCCCCGCCGAGGGTATCGTATTCGATCCGCATATGGGTACATCATCAACTGGAGTCGCCGCTATAAACAATGAGCGTCGGTTTGTTGGCGCTGAAATCAATCAGAAATATTTTGCTATCGCGGAGAATAGGTTGGCGGCGGCGTATGACGGTACAGTTCGGTTCCGCCCGCCGGACCAACCAATACATGTACCAAACGTGACGGATTCAGTAGCTCAACGCCCATCTCACTTCCCGGAGTTACAATGATCAAGAAAGCAGCAAAAAAGAGGCCGGAAGGTGCGGCACTTAAAAAGACAGGCTCCGCAAAGAGGAACCTTAAATTCTCTGCCGCGCAAGTGGAACAAGGCGATCATTCCGTCTACGTTTTCAAAGCGAAGGCTTCGGTTCTTTATGATGCCTTGTCCATTAACCGACGAATTGAATCGAAAGATGAGGGATATCAGCGCGTGCTTTCCGTATCTCGAGTTCAGGCAATAACTCGGCATCTTGTGGACAAGAAACCTATACCCACAGCAATAATAGTTTCATTCGACGACGCAAAGTTCAGCAAAGCCAAGAACGAGATCCAAGTCCCGAAGGGTTCGGATGTGGGCTGGGTGATCGATGGTCAGCACCGCCTGGCGGGCGCCGCTATGGCAGCGCGAGAGGGAATTGATATTGAACTTCCCGTGGTCGCATTCATTGGTCTTACACCAGAGCGGCAGGTTGAACAATTCGTTACTATTAACCGCGAAGCAAAAAATGTTCCTACCTCGCTATATCTTGACCTCCTCCGCAAGCTGCCAAACAAGAAACCGGCGGATATTGCTAGGGAACGTGCTGTCGATATTGCAACGGAACTGCGAAGAACTGAGGGGTCTCCATTCTTCGAAAAAATTGCAGTAACGGCCGCACCTAAGCAGGGTCAAATATCACTAGCAAACTTCGTTCGAAAAGTGTCCTCGCTAGTAGCTCCCGAAAAGGGAATTTTGAGTTTCTATTCCGAACAAGAACAAGTAGCTATAGTTTGGAACTATTACGAAGGGCTGCGGCAAGTCTTCACTTCTGAGTATGAGGCGGACGACAGTATCTTCTTTAAGACAGTAGGTTTCGGAGCGCTGTTTAATGTTCTTCCCACATTCTTCAGCCTAGTATTGAGACTTCATCAAGGGTTTGAAGTCAAAGACGTCGTTTCCGTCTTCCGGCGCATATCAAATCCCAACTTCTCTTCCTGGAAAGAACTGGGTACAGGGAGTCAGGCTGAAAACTTGGCAGGAGAAGATTTCAAAACAAGTCTGCTCCTAGAATTCAATACGGAAGCGCGCGGTTCGCGCTCTTTGCGAGTCTAGCAAGAATCCTCCGATGTCCATACAAAGTAAGTGGGACAAAGTTCGGAAGCGCAGTTGGGACGAAATTCGCGATGCATGGCTCGCTGATATACCAAGCTTCCCTGCACTAGGTGCGTCGCCAGAACCTGGTCTTGAGCGGCTGCCATCGTTGCTCATTGCCGATATTCCCAAAGTTACGGAGGCTCCAGCAAGACTGACGGACGTCGACGGCCTGCGGCGAAACGCCTTATGGGAGGCCGTTTTTCTTTTCCATAAATGTTCGCACACACACCTAGCAGCACAACGACTCGGTCACATCGGAATGCATAGTTGGTGCATGTTCAATGCATACCACTCTGCCTATCTTGGAGCCCGCGGGATCTTGGCGCTCTTAGGAGTGCAGTTGCCCAATTTGTTGGGCAAGCAGGTGGCGCTCGATCTCTTTCCAGAACCGGTACGGAGGAAGGCAAGCGGAGGAGTTCGCATTTTGCCAGCCTTCAACGATTTCTTGATTATTAGGCTACCGACACAACTTGACCAACAGGGGTTGTGGGACGGTTTTCAGCGCCTATTGCGGATTTCGACGGTGACCTGTTGGGATATGGGTCTTCGTAACGAGGTGCTTGGGATTTCTTCAAAAGAGATAACACCCCCACGTAATCGCTTTCTATACCACCCTCAATATTGGCCGCTCACCGATCTCATGGACGACCAGCCAATAGAAGAGTTGAAGGAATTGATCGGCGATCAGTTGGACGTTGACGGCAGTGGGTTTCTTCTTCGCCTAGGCTTCACAATTTATCGGCTGTTTGAACAACTGATTAGCGACTTGGCGAACCTTAGTCCAATCATGCAATCGCAGGTTGACGGGTCTCGTGCCTTAGCGGCTTTCGCCTTACCTGAATTTGGCGCTTACCGTTCGTTTCTGTCTCAAACCGATGTGCGCGCAACAGATATTGGCTTGTAATTCTCAATATCTCGCGGACTGTCTCACGTAAGCAAATCACCATCCACAGTTCGCTTTGTTCCAGTTTTGATCGCCAGCGGTCTTTGTATTTTTCATCCAGCGACGATTACTGAGCGAGTCGGGAGTGTCGATAAGAATCTTCACCAGATTGTCGCGCACGATCACGCCTCCGTGACGCCAGTGGCCTTCGACCTTTTGCGTCTCGTAACTGGCGGCGCCGAAGTGATCTACGATTTCCAGGACTGCGTGTCAGAACCGCGAGCGGTAGCGACCGGATCAGGAGGCGACTATCGGGGTAACCACATAAAGCTTACGCTACGACTATTCAAAAGGGTGTGGATGATCCGGTCGCTACCGCTCGCGGTTCTGACACAGCGATGTCATTGAACTGAAGTGGGAGCAGGCCCTCGAATCGCCGCCATTTGCTGCTCATAAGTGGTTCGCCCAATCACAGAGAATGGAATGTCTTGATCAGCAAGTGCTTCGAGTGCGGCTTCGGGAACGATGTGTTCGCCCGATCGCAGGATGCGGCCAGAGAAGCGGCCCAGCAGAAATGCCAGCGCGCGCTTTTCTGTTTCGCGATCGGGAAAAGTAATCGTCACCATGGTTGCGATAGTAGGACTGGTTGATGAAAGGCAAGATTCTGTCGCCCGCTAAAGCGGGCTCTTATTTCAAATTGATAAATCGTGATCCCAGGCTTGAAAGCCTGGCTATTGTCAATCGTCCGCTGGCGCGGACGGACGTCTTTCCCTCTCCCGTTGGGAGAGGGACTAAGGGTGAGGGTTTAGCGCACCGTAAGCTACGCACCCTCACCACAACCCGCTCCCAACGGGAGAGGGAAATGCGCCCTCCCCCTGGCTGCTTGAATTGACAGGTACATTCGACGCGACTTGAGGAGTTGACGCTTACAGTCGGGCTACCGCACCGTTAATGATCGCGCATCCGCTATGCTACGCACCCTCACCCTAACCCTCTCCCAGCGGGAGAGGGAAAAGGGATGCCCGCACTCCAGTAACCCGGTCGCGACCGCTCCCGGTTCTGACCGCACGCTCAACGCGGGCAATCATGCGCGCGTCCCATTATATTGCGCCCACGAAATATGTCCTGTTTGACTTACGGTCATTAAAAGCATAGTGTCGTTGCGAATCGAGTCCAGCTCACTCCTTCTCAGGCTCCTCTGGAATCAACCAGACAATCTGACCCTATAGCTCAAAACCAAAGGAGCATGAATATGTTTGCTCGCCATGTAGTCGTTAGGCTCAAACCGAAGTCGGCCGCGGAATTTACCCGCCTGGTTGAGACGGAAGTAATTCCTATGCTGCGGAAGCAGAAGGGATTCCTGGATGAAATCACCTTTATCTCGCCCGATCTCACCCAAGCCGTCGGTAACAGCTTCTGGGCCACGCAGGCGGATGCGGAAACCTACAGCCGTAAGAGTTATTCCGAGGTCATAAAAGTCCTGGCACGAGTCTTAGACGGAACGCCGACCGTGGGAACCGCCATTGTTTCGAATTCGACATTTCACAAGATCGCGGCTGCTCATGCAGCGTAAGCGCCTTGAGATGGTCGAGGGCGCGCGAATGCCCGCTTTCCGCGATTCACCTGTTCCGATCATCTACTTTGGGGGCGAGCCTTTGCCTCCAGCAAAAACTGAAGTGATGCAGAAACTAAGAGAGCGCGGGATCTATGCGCTGGCTGACGGCAGAGAGTTCGTCGCGCATGCAGTTTTCCGCGGTGGTTATGTTTTCTACACGATCGAGGACTGGGATCTCTTCGGCGCTTACTCGTACGAATCTGATCCGCATGGGCGTCTGCGCTGGAACGGTCAACGGGATCAGTGGTGCACCGAAGATTTGATTGATACGAGCCGCACGGCTCGATCTCGTTCCCGGGATGTTGCTTGAGTCCGCTAGCGGGAGATCGACAATAGCCCAGCATGTTTAGACGACAATTAGGATTTCTGTCGCCGGCTAAAGCCGGCTTTTCTTTTTTGGAGGACGTGTCACCCAGGCTTGAAAGCCTGGGCTATTTTCAATTGGTCCGCTGGAGCGGACGAAGACATTCTCATTTCCACGCCGACTTTTGATCCGGTCGCTACCGCTCCCGGTACTGACACACTGCTCACGACGATCACGCCTTTCCTCACGGTCGGGCTAATGCCCCGAATAACGCGGATTCGCGTGAACTAACCACGCGCAACCAGCGTATCCCACGCAAAGGCACAACGTCGCAGGTGTCGCAGAGACAAACCATCGCGCTTGGCCTGCGTCCGCACGCCCATTCGAAATATTGTCAGCCGATCTTGTGTCTTAATGAGAGGCGCGCACGGGACCACCAGGAGAATAATAATGAAGCAAAGCCGAATGTTGACCATCACGTCGCTACTTCTGATTGCCTTGGCTATCGCTCACTTGGCCCAGGACATTGCTTATGGGTACGAGCCGGGAAACGTTAACAACCTGCTGGTCGTGCCCATCGCCGTCGTCTGGTTGTACGGAACACTGATGCTCGCTGAGCGACGATCGGGGTACATCATCAATCTCCTCTTCAGCCTCTTTTCGTTGGTCGTGCCGCTCGTGCACTCGCAGGGGAAAGGCTTTGGCCTCGCTAGCCGTATGGCGCACACCACCGGACACTTCTTTTTCATCTATGCGCTCCTCGCGATCGGCGTGCTGGGAGTCTTCTCCGCCATCCTGTCGGTGCATGGACTGTGGAGCCTGCCATGGCGCCGGCGAAAATAGTCCAACCTTCAAGCCTGACAAAGAGAACCTCTTGATCCAAACGATGGTGCGCACGCTGATGATCGAGCCACCGTCACACTCCCGCGCAAGTTTCTCGTGCCGCCCGCGTTCAGGTAAGCAGGAGGCCGAATTCTATGAGACGTTTTCTAGTGTTGGCGATACTCGCTTGCGCTTTCGCGATGACCGCTCGCGCGCAAACCAAAACCCAAACCACGCGCACCATCCCCGAAACCAAAACCGCCAAAGCCACCATCATCAATCCTGCGATCGACATGGCGGGCTACCTCGCGGTGGCGAATGAGGCTGCCGCTTATCGCGAGTCACGCCGTTTGACTGAAGATGAATTCATTCAAATGAGCCGCGATCAGGGAACCATCATTCTCGATGCTCGCAGCGCTGAGAAATTCAACGAGCTGCACATCAAAGGCGCGATCAACCTGAGCTTTCCCGACATCACGGTCGACAGCTTGCGGAGCACCTTGCCGGACAAGAATGCGCGGATACTGATTTACTGCAACAACAACTTTGTCGGCGATCAGAAGGCCTTTCCTACCAAGATGGTCACCGCATCGCTCAACCTATCGACGTACATCGCGCTGTACACTTACGGCTACCGAAATGTTTATGAGCTTGGACCATTGTTGGATGTGCAGACGTCTAAGATTGAGTTCGAAGGGACGAATAAGAATTAGTCGCCGATGAGCGCGGATAGACGCCGATTGCCAAAGAGTGCTGATCGCGTCATCCGCGTAAGTCCGCGGCCAAATGTCTTCGCGCGCTGCGCTCTCATGCGGGCAGAGATGCCCGCGCTCCACTCTCCTGCTACAATCGAACGCAAAACTAAATCATCAAAGGGAGAACGAACATGGCGAAACGCACAGCAAGCGCGGTTTGGGAAGGGAATCTTCGTGAAGGCAAAGGAACGGTTAAGTTAGGCAGTGGGGCGTTTGAAGGTAACTACTCTTTCGTCTCAAGGTTCGAAGAAGGCACGGGCACTAATCCTGAAGAGTTGATTGGCGCGGCGCACGCCGGATGTTTTTCGATGGCGCTGGCGGCGGGCTTGACCAAAGCCGGTCACAATCCCAAGCGCATCAGCACGACGGCGAATGTGAGCCTTGAGAAGGTCGGTGAAGGATTCAAGATCACGACGATTGAACTTAACACCGAAGGCGAAGTGGCGGGAATTGATGAACAGACATTCCTTGATGCCGCCGAATCAGCGAAGAAGAATTGCCCCGTATCGCAGGCTTTGGCCGGAGTTGATATCAAGCTCAACGCCAAGTTTGTGAAGAGCGCCGCGGCCTAGACTTGGGAATTAAGAATTAGCCGCAGATGAACGCGTTTGACGCGCATAAGGCAAGACTGGATATCCGCACAAATCGGCGTTTATTTGCGGTGTATTTGGATGCGACGCGAGGATGTCCGGCGCGTGAAGGCTCGTGATTTAACGATGCTCCATTAGGTAATGAGGGTTATAATCATGGTGCATTCTTCAGCTCTCCCGTTTTGAAGCGGTGACCTCGCCCACTGCCGTCGATGTACGTGGAAGGAGGCCCTTCATGATCACTCAGTTCCTAAGAAAATCTCTCTCGTTTTCTCTCCTGCTCACTTTTATTTTGGTCGCGTCATTGATCGCGGTCGCGCAAGGACGGCGCGGCGGCGGAAGTAGCTCGAGCAGTTCCAGCGGAAGCTCAAGCCGAAGTAGCAGTAGCTCGAGCAGCAGTTCGAGCCGAAGCTCAAGCGGCGGGAGTTCGAGTCGAAGTAGCAGTTCAAGCGGATCTAATCGAAGTCGTGGCGGCGATTCATCCAGCAGTTCCAGTCGCAGTAGCAGTTCAAGCAGTAGTTCGAGCGGAAGCAACGGCAATGGTCGAAGCTGGAGTCGCAACAACGACGGCAATCGATCGCGAAGCGACAACGCGCGTCGCAGCAGTGATTCCTCGAGCGGCCCCAGTGACAGGCGCGATCGTGATCGTTCTAAGAGCGATAGCTCGCGAAGCGGAACGAGTAACAATCGAACGAACGGCAGCACCGACAACGCGATTGGAAATGACTTTGCGCGCAATCGCGGAAGAGATGGCGACGGCGATCGAAACCGAAATCGAGATCGAGATCGAAACAAAGATCGTGATCGCGGCAGAGATCGTGACCGAGACAGAGATCGCGATCGGGACCGAAACTCCGCGCATCGATTTCGGCATGACGAGCGCGACCGCCGGCGGGAAGAAAGATGGCGGCAGGAGTGTGAACGCGGCCGGTATCGCTATCCTTCGCGGGTGTACCTCGCTTCCAACTATGGATACTACGATTACGGGTTAACTGCGTACGAGCAGGGTTACCGCGACGGTTTGTACACGGGTGCGAACGATGCGCGGCGCGGACAGACTTATGATCCGGAACGCTCGCACTTTTACAGCAACGCCCGCGGCGGATTTCTTTCAATCTTTGGAAGTCCTGCTTCCTACAGTTTTGCGTATCGCGATGGCTTCATTCGCGGGTATGAAGAGGGATTTCAGAACTGGCAGAGCTACTTCATCGGCGATCGGTTTCATCGCTGAACCCGTATCGGCACTGGCGCGTGGGTTCGGCTAGCGCTCGTTGGCGGCAATCGAACCGAAGACCGCAGCGAGTGTAATGGCGGCGCCGATGCCGACAAAGAGCGCGGCGAGTTTCGCATTTCGGTGTCCGCGCTCGTCGTCAACGCCCTTCACATCGGCGTACTTGACCGTCGTCGGCGTGTCGGTCTTGCGATCGCGAATGACAAAGTCTTCATCGCCCGCGCTGTAAACATAACCCTTCACTTTCGAGCCATCATTCAATGTGATCGTCGCCTTCGCTTTCGATCCCACGCCGAGTTTTGCGACGTTTCTTTTTGCTTTTTCAATCTTCGCGGCATCGTTATCTGTCTTTTGACCAGCGGCGAATGATTGCGCCGCAGGCGTCAGAATTAATAGAAGCGAAAGTAAGTAAACTAATCTTTTCATGATTCTCCGATCGATTGATTGTTCCTAAGGCGATGTGAGTGGTCCACCGCGCTTCCACAACAGTGCAATCACGGTGCCGTTGTTCAAGTTATGAGTATTGTCGTGAAAATTCAAAGCTGTGCGTGACGTAAGTCACCCTGAATGATATTCGACCGCCGCAAAGGCAAGACAAGTGTCGGATGTCGTGCAAACTCGGATAAGGGCGGCTAAATCTCCATCAAATCTTTTCCTACAATGATCTTGCCTTTGAAGTTCTTGCGCACGCCTTCGGTCCACTGCTCGTCAGTGATGGTCGGATCGTCGCCGGGAACAAAGTGAGTCAGGACGAGCGTCTTAACCTTGGCCTCTGCCGCAATCCGGCCGACATCTTCAGTCAAGGTATGTGCAGCCATCAGGTGCTCGCGTAACCGCGTGGCGTTCGGCGCATTCTTCAACAACTTTTCGATACCAGGAAGATACATGACTTCATGCACGAGCACATCCGCGCCTTTGGCGAATTCAGCCAGCTCAGGCGCGTAGGCTGTATCACCTGAAATTACAATCGAACGATCCTTCGCGTCGAAGCGATAAGCGTAGGATTGGGTAATCGGGGGATGGCGCACGCGACAGCTTGTAACTTTCACGTCGTTGTTCTGCATCACGAGGCCAGGCTTATCGAATTCGTGAATCGTCATCATCTTCTGCGGGTTGGCATAGCCTTCGTCCGCGATGCGAGTGTCAATGTCGAACTTCTGGTATTCAAGGAAATCATCCGTCAATTTTCGTAACCCCGGAGGTCCGTAGGCATCAATGTATGTCTGCTGTGCGGCGACCCACGCGTTATAGAGTAGTGACCCATAATCCAGATTGTGATCTGTGACTTGAAGCATTAATTGGCCGCTCCGGCCACTTATTGGTTCCAATAGCAGGCGGCAATTAATTGCTTCCAATAGCGGCCGCAAGTAATTGCTTCCAATTAGCCCTTCCATTCTGTGAACTTGATTCCAACCTCCAACCTGACTTTACGCAGAACTACCGTCAATTCTCCTGTTGTCATTCCGATCTTGCCATCACAAGCCTTACTAATCGCTTTCGGTGCCGGATATATTCCCGACCTATACAGTTGCAGAGCGAGCTGCTTAATCCTTGACTTAGTCTCTGCCTTTTGTTGCGCTACCAAATTCTTTTGAAATTGGCGGTAACGCGTTTTAATGGTTTCGCGCTGTACCGGAAAAGTCAGCGACATGTAGGCACATGAGTATCCCGTCCTACCGAAGACGTCTCGAAGTGAAGGTGGTGGATTTTCGCGCACAGCGTCGTCTATAAGTTGAGCAAGCCTCTGCCGCATGAGCGTACGATGCTGCTCAAATCGGAGTTTGATCGCTGCACACTGGTCGGGAAAGTACCTTAAGAGGGAGAATTTGCGGGACTCGAAACTTTTGTATCCGAGCCGCTTCGCTGCCTCCTTCATTGTTGGGGGAGGATTCTCAAGCAGCATTGATTCGAGTAAGCTCCGAATCTGATTACGTTGTTGAATTATATATTCCTCGCGGCGCGCAATTATTTTCTCGCATAGTTCTGGATAATAGTCGCTAAGCGAACCTGAATTTGCATAACCCAATGTTTGCCCGATGTGAATGAGGCTTGGTGGTATGGGCTGTAAGAGGGCATCTTCGAGCGCGTTCTTCGCCTGTAAAGGGCGCGAAACTAGAATTCGACATAGATCGGGAAATCGATTTCTCAAAGGGTTGGCAGACAAGTAACCCAATCGTCGGGCTACCTCAAGCAGACACGGACGTGGTTTCTCGTCGAGCGCCGCTTGAAGCGCAGCCTGAATCGCCGACGAGGCAAGATGGAGTCTTTTTTTCGGGCGCGGGGCTCGGCTGGTTCGCCCGTACCAATATTTTGCCGTCAACGTCCTGCAGAGTTTTGCATGATTGACGTATAGCGGCGACGATCGCTTGAGTCCAAGTCGTTGAGCAACTACTGATACCGACGGCGGTCGTTCTTCTCCGAGCGCACTCAGAAGGGCGTTTCGAAATCTCTCGTTCAGCCGACGCGAGTCGGAAGGACCCACCATTCTGGTTAGATGCCTGATAACTTTGAAGTCACTAGAGTCGCTTGTTAAGAGCGCCACGAGTCGTATAGAAGTGCGATGGCACACTTTTAGTAGGAGGTTGATATCCGGCAGTATTCTCAAAGATCGCCACTTCCGGTATGTGCTCTCCGATACACCGAGGAATCTATAGAAGGCAGCAGCATTTCCGTCACACCCTTGGTTTACACAGGTCGTCAGAAAGTTGCTGAGCCGTTCTGGTTTTGGACGAGAATCCAATCCGTAACTCGTCGCAATTAGCTGCCCCAGTTGGTTAGCGACCCATACCTCGTATTGGTTGACGACGACAGTTTGACGCGCCGATGTTCTTGATCTTGCACAGCCCAGCCAGCCTAGGCAGTCCGAACAGTAACCAGGACGTAGTCTCAAATCGAATGGCAGCGACATTCGCTGACAATGAGGGCACTTCGTTTGGAGTTTGGTTCCATGGTCGACGCACACATTCATCGCTGCTAGCGTCCATGTGAGATATTCGTAGACTATCGTCTTCTTTCTCGTCTGCTCATCGAGACAGTTGGGGCACCACGCGCGCACACGACGCAAGAGTAACTTATTGGCTATCACGGCCTGCCACGGAAGCATTGTTAGCGGAGAAAGGTCTCGTTGGCGCGTTAGATGCTCAATAATACTGACCCAAGTTTGCGCGACTTGCCCCCTGCCATTAATGGCAGTCAGATCGGACAGGTCTCCTATTCGAAAATCTGAGCCAGACGAGGTAGTGATGCTCGCAGAGAGAAATTGACTGGACTTTGGAATTAAGTCGTGATGGAAGAGACCATAAAGAGTGAGGCAATGTGCATTCGCCAATCGTGCTAAGTAGCTTGTGAAACTTTCGGTGCGAGATGTTCCAAGACCTATTGGTTGAAGGTGGTAGAGGTTAGCGCGGGGTGCAATGGCGGGCCTCGCCAAGTCCCACGAGTCATAGAGTTGAAGATCGGTAGATGACTGTTCGGCCAATTTCAGAGTTCAGGCTGCAATTACTTCTCCCCTGAGAAAGCGGTTTTCAAGACGCGAGACCGGGTAAGATTGTTTATCCGGCGGCGCGAAGGGTAGATTCCGTTTGTCAATAGCTGCTTTCGAATCTCGACGATAGTCTGAGATTTGGATTCACGAATCATCCCTTCCGTCTTGATCCGATACGTCTTATGCCTTTCAGAGATCCTCTTACATAAGCTTGGAAAACGCTTATAGAGAATTCTCTTATGAGTTCTCAACTCAACTGCGATTTCCGTCATCGGTTTGGGAGGGTGGGCTTTCAGCGTAGCCTTCAACGAGTGTTCGACCGCATAGTCGAACGGCTTCGGTGATTGACGACGTTGACGCGGTTCGTTCCCAATAAATTTTGAGTAAGAAGTCTGATCGACGGGGAGGACGAGAAACCGATCTGTGTAGAGAAAATCGACGAGTCTCAGATTGATGCAATAGCACAGACGCAGAAGATCGTTAAGCGGGATCAGAGAGTTACCTTGAAGCCAGCCCCACACAGTGTTTTTCGGTTTTCCAATTAGGGATGAGAACCGGTTGATTACCCCGCCTGTGGCGGTGTCAACGCATACGATGAGAGCTTCTTTGATCCTGCGACTAGTCGGCGTGGGCAAGTAATCCCGCGCTGTTATGACGTCCTGGAGGTTATCAACAACCCAACTCTGCCATTGAAGCTCTTTGAGTGTGACGGCTTCCGCTTCATTATCGGCTCGCGCGCCTAACCATGCCTCGCATTTTTCGCAATACCCGGGCGTTGCCGATCGCGACAGCCATTGGAGTGGGCGATTGCATTTCGCACATGAGACATGAAGTTGCCGCTGATGAAGAACACAGACTTCAACGTCGCGAAAGGTCCACAGCAGTGGCTCGTAAATCGGT
This sequence comes from Pyrinomonadaceae bacterium, assembly GCA_035577445.1. Classification (GTDB taxonomy): domain Bacteria; phylum Acidobacteriota; class Blastocatellia; order Pyrinomonadales; family Pyrinomonadaceae; genus UBA11740. The sequence continues at coordinate 6,227 of DATLVM010000378.1, read as the reverse complement.
TCGCCACTGTTGGCCCAATTGTCATAACAAGCAGGGCACCATGCTCGCGTAGCTCGGAGCAAATTGCGATGCGAGAAAACACTCTCCCATTCGAGCTTTGTCAGTTTCGCGAGATCGTTCCGCAGAGTGACCGCTTGTAATGTGTGGACCCAGTCAGACGCGATTACGCCGATACCATTGATCGCTCTGGCGTGAATGTTAAACGACTTGCTTAGCGCGCTACCCCTTGTGCCGTGACGAGCGCCGCCTCGAAGCCAGTATTCTTTACCAATGAGAGGCGCGATTGTCGATGAAAGCAGTGCCGATGGTGAGACACAATGCGAGGCTGCTAGACGTGATACATAACTCGTTAGGCATTCTATCAATGCCGTTCCCATTCCCTGTGGCTGCAACCTATTCAACCGGCTGCGCGTTGAAAATACCGGTAAATCGAAATTCCACGATTCGTAAATGGTAAGGCCGTCATATTGTGCTCCTTTGACCATTTCCGATGGGATCGCGTTTGGGTTTGCGTTCCCCCGGTTTCCGCTGTTTTCTCGAGGTGGGTTCGTTTAAGGTGTTCTTGTTGGAATCACCATTCTGACGCGAAACCGATTTGGTGAATTTCGCCGGAAGTCCCATTCTTGTGCGCAAGAGGGTCCGTGATTCGGACGACTCTTCTAATCTTCTAATCGGTCCTCGTTTTCGACAGCTTCAGTGAGCATTTTGTCGACTTGGGAAACTGAGAGCGCACTCTTCTCTATCTGCTTACGCGTAAGGCACTGACCGCCATCCTTCAGCGCCTTAAATAGAGCCCTGCTGAGCCAATCCTTCAGAATGCCGACACACCCGATGCTGCGCTCATAGAAGTAATCCCAATCTCCGATGAGATCGGGTGTTTCATGAAGCGGTAAATGATTTTGGAAAGACCACAACACATTCTTGAATGTTTTGGTTTCTTCGTTGTGGTTTGCGCGATACCGGCGAAAATGAACGTCGATGCTGCGGCGACTGAGTTGTGCACTCAAATTTCGGAAGGGCAACAATTCGTAAGTTCCCAGGAGTACGATCGGAATCTTCGTTCTATTGGCAAGCGATTTGATCGAATCCAACTGATCTTGCAGTTTACGGGCTGACGACATCTTGGCAAGGTGTTGAGCCTCATCAATCAGAAGCGAAATCGGCTTCCGAAATTTGATTGCCTGCTCTGTGGCGTGGCGCAGATCGCCGGTCGCGCGAAGGCGTTGCTTCACATGCTCACTGTCGTTGTCATCGGACAGCAATTCGACCTTGTGATTAACACAGGGTTCCTCTAACGCTTCGAGAACGATCGTATAAAAATGTTTCCAGTTGAAGTTTCCTACGTCCGGCGATATGGCCTCTATTCCTACCACCGGCAGTCTGCCTGGATTGGAGTTGAGTTCTGTGAGCAGTTCGCTTGTTATTCTCTGTTCGGTTCGAAGTCGCAAAGTTGTCTTACCCACGCCAGATGGACCGCATACAAAGATCAACGAACCCGGAATCGCCTCGCGGATTGCAGCAGCAAGGTCCTCATTGGCCGATTTTAGATTCGGGTGAGCCACAGTGTAAGAGCGAAAATACTGATCGCGCTCTGCTCTGGACTGCTTGAGTAACGCTCGCGGAAATCCCTGTTGCTTTTCCATATCAAAAGTCCTCGTAAACTTCCAGATTTTGGGGTTCTGTTTCTTTGGCGATTTCTCCTAAAGTTTCATTTTCGGTCGTCAGAGCACTTTGCACTTCATTAGGTGGCGGTGCCTTTTCGCCGTTGATTGAGTTGAGCACATGACGTCCCTCGGAATCGCGGAGGCGTTGCATCAGCGTCGCCTCCTCACCTTCGACAGACTCCAGAAAGTCAGCTAACTGTTTCGCCGAGACGCCGAATTGTTGAGATGTTTTGTCTTCCGAGCGCGCAACTCCTTACTGGCGAGCATGATTTCCTTTTCAGATCGGCCGCGAAATATTGCGTAGTATTCGGAATGGCAGGTAACCCAACGTCCGGACACGAAGGCGAACGCACTACTGATGTCAAACGGGTCATAACGAACGGCGACTTGCGAACTCTCAACGTCAGGGTCGCGCAATGCGTCGGACCAGTAATGAAGGTGGTGTATTTTGAAGCCACGACTCGGCTGGACTTTTGCATTGCCTTTCGGGGTAGTGGGGAAGGTCCACATTAAGAAATCCTGATTATAAGTAATGAGACGATGCGAACGGGTGCCAGTACGGGCCATGCCTGCAACGAAGGCATCGCGGGGACTCATGCCTAGCGGCGTGTGCTGGATTTCGTCATAAACTCGATATGAATACTCACAAAGTCGATCGTAGACGTTGCCAAGCGGCCATGTTGCTTTGAACTTTGGGTTTACCGACTTCGTCACTTGTCGGACATTGCGCGTAATCTGAGTGTTTCCCTCAAGGTTGTAAATGAACTGCGTATTCGTTGTGCCGAAGAGACGTTCGCAAACGGACCCAAATCGCGCTTTCGCCGGCGGTCTTGTCTTCTTCATGCACTCGTAACGAGCGAGTAGCGTATCGAAATATATAGACCTGAATTCTCTGCCGCCATCCACGACAACGATTTGCGGCAATCGACCATGCAACTTAACGCATTGTCTGAGAACCATCATGCACGAGCGATAGCTGGGTGGATCGAACGTGAGATAAATGGCCAGTATGCGTCTACTGTATGCGTCTGTGAGGAGCGTGAGCCAGGGGCGGCCTAAGTTCTGCCCAGTTCTCAAACATCTGCACTCGATGTCGAGTTCTGTATGGTCGATGTGGCAGATTTCAAATGGTCGGTCACCGTGTCGAGGCGTTTTCTGATCCAGTTCCCAATAGAATGCCTCTTGCCCGTAGGCGGCACGTCGCCCCTTTCGCTTAAACGTTTGGAGATAACCCCGTCGGCCCTTGATGGCCCGAGCGAATGTCTTATAGCTGGGGACTATTACGCCTTCCTGCTCACATCGATTCTTTAAGACAATCCAAACTTCGTACTTCCGTTTTTGCTTGTGGGTCTCGTAGTTGTTCTCGATGAAATTCGCCATCAATTTCAACGTCGCTAGTGGAAGCTTGCTGCCACGAAAGCCTCTTTTGTGCATTACAGGCAACAAGCCCAAGTAGCCGTTGCCGTACTTTGTCTCCATGAGCTTATATCGAGCCGTCCAACGCCGCAGAGTTCGATCAGATACATTGTTATCCGGCGGCAGTCGCTCACCGCGAAGGCGACAGGAGACGAGTTGGGCGCGACGATTCGCGGCTTGGAGATCGTTTTGACCAGCTTCTCGGAGAATTGAAGCTGCTTCGTCTGAGAGAGTTGAACCACGGCTCGCGGAGACGCCCGTAAGTCTGCCCTCTTTGACTAGAGCTTCGATCGCTGATAAGGGCAATTCTGTAAGCGCATTGCTCTCTCCGATCAGACTTATCGTATCGCGGCCGATATTGACGATTTTCCAGGGTCGCTCGTTCCATTGGACGACGCTGCCAATTTCAATGTCGACAAAACGGGGTGCGTCATTCCGTCCAGTCGAGGGAACATCGACAATACGAGCATACGCGTCTGCGGTTTCGATGTTTGGGAATACGCGGACCCCAGTGGGTTCGATTAAAGGCTTGGCACTAAGATCAACGAACAGATTGTCTGTGGCAATGAGGATGTAGATGTCGTCACGAGACGCGTATTCCTCGGACTTGTCGAACAAATCCTTCAACGTGATACTTGGGACTTCGATAACCGCCCTTAGAACTTGCTCGGCGATTTTTGGATCAATCGTTGGCGTGTCCGCGCGCAGGTAGTCTTCGAGAAACTGTATGTTTCTTTGAAATATCCAATTGATGTTTTTGGAAGAGCGAACGCGATAATAAAGATTGAACTGTTCGGCGTACGCTTCTCCTGGCGGACAGCGCCACTCTCCATCTTCGCCGCGGCAGTATCGATTAGGATTCTTCTCGGAAAGTTTCTCGAGTTGCTCTTCAGTCTTACACTTTTCCCAGCCGGCGGTCTCCTGTCGTAACGCGAAATAGTCTGGAGTGTGAAGGACGCCCATTCGGCGTCCATTGGCGCTATCGTATTCGAGTTTGATAGACGGCGGCTGATCGTAATACTCGATAACGTCTCGGTCGTGTTCCATTTCATAGACCGTCGCTAGTTCTACTCGATGGCTTTCGAATTGAATGGTCACTCCCATCTTGCGGCTGGGATACGCGCCGCTGACGTTACGGCAGCCGCTCTGCACGCGACGCGCTGGGTCCGATGATCGAATCTGGTCAATCAGGTTTTGCGCTTGTTCCGACAATCCCACCTTTTGACACCACTTCAGGAACCCATCTTTGTCTAACATGGCTGTTGTATCTCCCGGTTCTTGTCCTTGGCTGCGCGGCGACCGAGACAGTCCGGCGGCATTCGCAGAGAGAGCAACGTATTGCGCGCCGCACCCTTTTCGTCCTAGCCGACTGATCGTTCGTCCCCTGTATTTGACGAGGCGTCGAACAGCGAGCGCCGTCGGTTACTGGCTAGCCAGATTCGCCTGCAACCATTTTGTTGCTTGTCATTAAAAGAAAGGAGACGCTTATATCTGAGGTCTTTTCGGAGAAGAACACTCGAAGAAGTCAATCGTGAATTTTTTGTGATTGTTCTCGCGGGCTCTAATCTGACCATCGTTAGTTATTGATATTTGAGGAATAGATGTCACTAAACTGCTTAGTCCTGAACACTTTGACTGAGTCTCGACTTCAAACCCTCACCTCATTTTTGGCATCGATCAAGAGATCTTGAAACGCTCTCGCCTGCGCGCTGAGGTGCAACCGATAATCGACTTAAGGCTTCGTAAACGCCAATTAGGAAAAACACAATCAGCACAATGATCACGAGCAGATTCTTAAATTCGATGAACACCTCTCGTGACAAGACAAGTACGGTTTTGAGTTCCCTTAAAAACGCCTGAAGTCTAGCAAGCGGCCTATTAGGATTCGGTGATCCCGGTTGTTCGGGTTCCTCTGGTGCTTTGGGCGGCTCAGACATATCAGATTCCTCCTTAAGAAATCTTTATGTCTGATCTTTAAAAGGCTATGCGCCTTAGATGCTTTGAGTTGTCTTGGAGATTCCTTTTGGTAGTTGCTTACATAATGTCGGCTAATCCATCAGTAATTTCCGACACACGTATAAGATTTCAAGCGAATTTACCCTTAAACCCTGTTTACTATCCGAATAAATGATTGACAAGACTTCACAGCTCCACAAGGACCTCACTTACGTCTGGAATGAGTATCAATTGAAGCCCGATGTGGTTGAGAAGCTACTTCATTCTGTCTGAGCTTACGAATCTCGTCGCGGAGCTTTCCAAATGTTTGAATCCACTCAATGGCAGTCGACTCAAACTCCGGCCTCAGCCCTTTTAAGACAATAAGGATTAAGCTTAAGACAGACGTAACGGCGAGAAATCCGAGGATGAATTGACTGAGAGACACGCATACACCTTTCCCGGACCCACATACGACTGACGCTGGTGTATACGCTCGATTTCCCTTAGAAATACTTCACGCTGCCGCTTAGGCAACTAGCTCCGCAGGTCCGACGCGTCAGAAGAGAGAAAATAGGAGGCGCTGTTTCAACGCGCCCTGTCCATCCGAAGTGGCATGATTTTTCGTCCCGCAGGACATCTTCACTACTTCCGCAGAAGTAGCCATGCCGAAACCACCCGCAGGTGGCACGTTAAGCCTAGACCCGAGAGATTCTTAAGTCAACCAAAAGCGGCAGATATTGTTAGAAAGGTAAGACAGCGCACAAACACCGACATCGTGACGCTCGCCAGGCTACCTCGCGAATCAATCCTCGGAAACACTCGTGCAGCAACAGCAGAGGATAAGATTTGCGTAATCGAGGCTGCGTTAACAGACTAGAAAGAGGAGAGAGAATCGACCGGCGATAACGATTACCAATTTGCGCTAAAGGATAATGACGGAAATACGCATTCGTCCTGGCTTGGCTTTGCCTATAAACTACCGGCGGCATCCGACTTTATGGGCAGCCGCATGACTTTATGGGCAAGTCCTCCCAGGGCGTGGGAAAACTCGGTTTGTCGAAATGGAGCTTGGATTGAGTAGGAAAGATTTAGAACCTAGCTAGTTCGTATTTGGCGTGACGGCTTTACAACCAAACTTATCTGAAAATCTCGTCCAGCCGCCAGACTAATGCAAGAGCTTGTGCGTCTCCTGTCTTGGCAAAAATATCG